>NZ_DBNHDN010000017.1:0-162373 GCF_057139185.1 Rudaea sp.
GCATGCATGCTGGACTCCTCTCGTGTCAGGTCAACTGAATGCAGCACACTCAGTTTGGCACTTCGATGCCGATATACCGGCGGGAGGAGTCCATTCGATCATTCAAGCCGACACCGCTTCGCGGCGCCGCTTAACTCAGGCGTTGATATGGCCGCACACCAAGAGTCGCATCACACCCACAATGCTTACGAGGTAACACATTGACCCGGAGACCTTGCATGAAACGAGTTACCGGCATTGGCGGCATCTTTTTCAAGTCGAACGATTCGAAGGCACTGGCCGAGTGGTACCGGGTCCACCTCGGCATCGAGGTCGAAGCATGGGGTGGCGCCGCGTTTCGCTGGGCATCCGCAGACAATCCGACCGGCGTTGGAACAACCGTATGGAGTCCGTTCAAGGCCGACACGAGTTACTTCGAGCCGAGCCCGGCGCCTTTCATGATCAATTACCGTGTTGCCGATCTGCACGCCTTGCTCGCCGCGCTGCGCAGCGAAGGCTGCAACGTTGTCGACAAGGTCGATGAGTCGGAGTACGGCAAGTTCGGCTGGGTCATCGACCCGGACGGCAACAAGCTGGAATTGTGGCAGCCGCCGGCTGGGCAGTGAGCGCACGCGCCGACTTGTTGCGACGCAGCCCGAGCATGCGCCCGATGCCTGAAACGCCGAACGAACGCACCGAATGAACACGAACACTCCTTGTTTCGAATACCTCGTCATCTCGCGCGGCCATTGGGACGCGTCCGCCTCGAAGGAAGACATCCAGCGCGCGATCGACGCGTTCTACGTCTGGCACGAGCGCATGGTCGCCGAGGGCCGGATGAAACACGGATCACGGCTGATGAAGGACGGCAAGTCCGTCTCGCGCCACGGCGTGACTGACGGACCCTACACCGAAGCGAAGGAAGTGATCGGTGGCTACTGGTTCGTGTACGCGCGCAGCCTCGAGGAGGCGGCGCAACTGCTCGCGCAGAATCCTTGCCTCGGCTATGGCCTCGTCAACGAGGTGCGCGAACTCGATCCGGTGCCGGGCAGTGCGTTCGCCGTGACTGCGGAAACGCCGCCACGCGGCTGACCCGCATTGCCTCGCGTGTTGCGCTGCGATGGAGCATCTGCTCTAGCGCCGGCCTTTAGCCTCGCTCATGTCTGCCGCGCGCGCGGCGCATGGATTTCCGCATGAAGTACGACTGCATCATCGTCGGTGCCGGATCGGCCGGTTGCGTGCTGGCCAACCGCTTGAGCGAAGACCCGAACCGGCGCGTGCTGCTGCTCGAAGCCGGCCCGTCCGACTGGCACCCGTTCATCCACATGCCCGCCGGCCTCGCCAAACTGGCCGGCAACAAGAGCGTCAACTGGGACTATTCCACCGAACCCGAGGCGCAGCTCGACAATCGTCGACTGTGGTGGCCGCGCGGCAAGGTGCTCGGCGGCTCGAGTTCGATCAACGCGATGTGCTATATCCGCGGCGATGCGCGCGACTACGACGAATGGGCGCGTCTGGTCGGCGACGGGCGCTGGGCCTGGCAGAACGTGCTGACCTACTTCAAGCGCGCCGAAGGCAACACACGCGGCGCAAGCGACCTGCACGGCGCGGATGGGCCGCTGGCCGTGCAGGATCTGCGTTGCCGCAACGTGTTGACCGACGTGTTCGTCACCGGCGCAGGGGAATGCGGTCACGCGCTCAACCCCGATTTCAATGGCGCACATCAGGAAGGTTTCGGTGCGTACCAGGTCACGCAGAAGAACAGCGCGCGTTGTTCCACCGCGGTCGGCTATCTGCGCCCCGCGCAAAAGCGCCCGAACCTCAGCATACGCACGCACGCGCGCACCGAGCGCGTGCTGTTCGACGGGCACCGCGCGATCGGCGTCGATTACCGTCACGGCGGCCGCCTCACGCGCGCGGAGGGTGGCGAAGTGATCCTCTGCGGCGGCGCGATCAACTCGCCGCAACTGCTGATGCTCTCGGGCATCGGCCCGGCCGATCATCTGCGCGCGCACGGCATTCGCGTCGTGCAGGATCTCGGCGGCGTTGGCGCGAACCTGCAGGATCACCTCGACATCTGCACGCTGCAGCAGTGCACGCAGCCGGTCAGCTACGACCGGCTCAACGACGTCGCCGTGCTGCTCAAGTATCTGGCAAAGCGCGATGGCCCGGGCACGTCGAACATCGCCGAGGCCGGCGGCTTCGTGCGCACGAAGTGGGCGACGGACGAGCGCTGCGACCTGCAATTCCATTTCATCCCCGCACTGCTCGACGACCATGGCCGCCATCGCCTGCCCGGCTACGGCTTCACCATGCACGCGTGCATGCTGCGGCCGAGGAGCCGCGGCACGATCCGCCTCGCGTCCGCCGATCCGGGCACCAAACCGGAGATACGCGCCAACTATCTCAGCGACGCCGAAGGCTACGATTTGAAGATGCTGATCGAAGGCGTCAAGCGGTCGCGCGACATCTTCGCCGCACCGGCGTTCGATGCCTATCGCGGTGCCGAGGTCTATCCCGGCGCGGACGTGCGCGACGACGCCGCGATCACGGCGTTCATCCGGCGCAAGGCGGAGACCGTCTACCACCCGGTCGGCACCTGCCGCATGGGCAACGACGACGATGCCGTGGTCGATGCGGCGTTGCGCGTGCGTGGCGTACCGGGCCTGCGCGTCGTCGACGCCTCGGTGATGCCGACGCTGCCGGGCGGCAACACCAACGCACCGACGATCATGATCGCCGAGCACGCGGCGGAGCTGATCCGTTCCGCGTAGGGGCACGGCTGCCGTGCGGAACGCGGCGATGGCAGATGTCCGGATTGGACAACGGCGTCCCGCTCGACGCGGGCAACCCGAGGCCTTCGCCTTGGCAGCGGAAGCAGCGAAGGCGCTGGATTCCGGCTTCCACGGGAATGACGAACGCGGAATGCCAGCGCGCGCCGCAACGGCCGCGGACTATTTCTGCCGCAGTACCAGCTGTTGCAACAGGACGCTCGCCTGCGTGCGATTGCGCACGCCGAGCTTCTCGAAGATGGCGCTGACGTGTGCCTTGACGGTGCGCTCCTGGATGCCGAGCGAGTCGGCGATCTGCTTGTTGAGGCGACCTTCGCCGATCTGCGCGAGCACGCGGAACTGCTGGCCGGTCAGGCGCGACAGGCGTGCGGCAAGCACGGCATCGGCCGGGTCGCTCTGCGCCGAGTCGAGCGCGTGCGCGAGCGCCGGCGGCAGCCAGCGTTCTCCGGCGAGCACGGCGCGGATTGCGATGCCGATGTCCGCCGGCGGCGTGCTCTTCGGCACGAAGCCGACCGCGCCGTGGTCGAGCGCGCGACGCACGACGCCGGCCTCCTCGGAGGCGGAGACGACAAGCACGGCGACTGCGGGAAACTGCGCGCGCAGCGCGGCCAGGCCGGTCAGGCCGTGACTGTCGCGCATGTGCAGGTCGAGCAGGACGAGGTCGGTATCGGCTTCGGCTTCGAGCCGTGCGATCACGCCGGCAAGGTCGTCAGCCTCGGCGACCACCGCATCGGGCTCGGCCTGCATCACCGCGCTGCGCAGCGCGGCGCGGAACAGCGGATGATCGTCGGCAATCAGGATGCGCGTGCCCATCGGCGCGCACTGTAGCAGTTCGCTGGTGCCCGATGTACGCATGGTATCGTTGCCAGCGGAGGCAGCGATGTCGATAACCTTTCCGCTCGGCACCATCCGCGAAACCACGCATCACGGCGGCGACGATCTTGTCAGCGCCGGGCTCGGCCTGGCCGGGCTGCGCGCGGCGCCCGCGCCGTTCGCCGATACGGCCGCACCCATACCGGCGGAACTGCGCCGGCGCGCGATCCAGACGGCGTGGACCGGCATCGCCGACCTCGGCCCGCTCGGCGGCTACGGTGCGGTCTACGGCGCCGTGCCGAAGGTCGATGGCCGCGAGTACCAGGCGTTCGCACGCGTCGCAGGCTCGACCCAACCGCATCGCGTGCTCGCGCAGATACCGGACAGCTTCGACGCCGATGCGCGCTGCCTGATCGTGACCGCATCGTCGGGTTCGCGCGGCATCTACGGCGCGATCGCGGTCGCCGGCGTGTGGGGACTCGCGCATCGCTGCGCGGTCGCCTACACCGACAAGGGCGCCGGCTCGGGTTACTTCGACACGGCGACGGACAGCGGCGTTGCGCTCGACGGCACGCGCGCCGAATGCGGCGCGGCCGAACTCGAGTTCGTGCCGACCGACTGGTCCGGCGATGCCGGCATTGCGATCAAGCATGCGCACTCGACCGACAATCCCGAGGCGCATTGGGGCGAGCATCTGCTGCAGGCCGCGCAGTTCGGCCTCGCCATGCTCGACCGCGCGTTTCCGCAGGCCGCACCGTTCACCCCGCAGAACACGCGGATCATCGCGGCCGGCCTGTCCAACGGTGGCGCGGCGGCACTGCAAGCGGCGGGGCTCGACGCCGCGGGTTGGCTGGCTGGCGTCGTCGCGGTGGAGCCGAACGTCCATGTCGCGAACGTCGACGGCAGCCACGCGAGACCGCTCTACGACTATGCGAGCGAGGCGGCGCTGCTCACGCCCTGCGCGCTGCTCGATGCGCGTTTCGACACGGTCCGCGGCGTGCTGGCGAGGCTGCCGGGCAACGCCATCGCGGGCTGGGCCGCGCGCTGCGCCAGTCTGGTCGATGCCGGCATCGTGCCGGCCGGCAGCACACCGGCGCAGGCCGCGGAAGCGCTCGCGCGCCTGCGCGCGGGCGGCTGGGAAGACGGCGCGCTCGCGACCGCGGCGAGCACGGCGGCCTACGATATCTGGCGCGCGTTCGGCGCGACCTACGCGAGCGCGTACACGCGAAGCCGCGTCGGCGCGATGCCGGGCGGTTTCCGCTTCACGGCACTCGACGCCGACTTCCGACCGCGCCAGGCGACCACGACCGAACGCGCCGCCTGGTGGAGCGACGCGAGCGGCATTCCACCGGGCGCCGGCGTATTCCTCGGCGAGGCCGCGCCAGGGCACGGTGCCGATCCGAACTGGCCCGGCCTCATGGCTTTGCGCGGACTGTGGACCGGCGACGGCGACCCGGCGATACGCCTGCGCGAATCGGTGCAGGCAACGCAGGCACGGCTGCCGCGCAAGGAGTTGCCGATCTTCCTCGTCCACGGCGCCGAGGATGGGCTGATTCCGCCGACGTTTTCATCGGATGCCTATCTCGCCTGGCTGCGCGCGCACGGACGCGACGCGGCGTACTGGCGCGTGCCGCATGCGCAGCACTTCGATTCGTTTCTCGCCTGGCCCGGCTTCGGCGAACGCTACGTGCCGATGCTGGCGTATGCCTACGTCGCGCTCGATCGCATGTTCGCGCACGTCGTGCGCGGCACGCCGCTCGATGCGGGCGCGACACCGCAGGCGCGGCCGCGCGGCGCAGGCGCGCTCGAAGCGAGGCATCTTGCGTTGACGTAGCGGCGCTTGCGTTGCCTGCTCTTGCGGCAACCACGCTCGATGCGGGGCGGCCCCGCGGAGCGCGACGAATCGCGCCCCGCGTTTACCTGTCAGGACTCGCGCAGCGCCGTCGTCACCGGCAACCGCGCCGCGCGCAGCGCCGGATACAAACCGCCGATGAAGCCGATCGCGAGCGCCCACTTGAGGCCGGTCCACAGCACCGACGGGGCGACGTGGAACTGGAACGTCAGCGCGCCCGTGCTCCCGCCCGCGAGCGTGGACGCGGTGTAGCCGTTGAAGATCAGCCACGCAATCAGGCCGCCGAGCGCGCCGCCGATCAGCGCCAGCAGCATCGTCTCGAGCATGATCGCGACGACGACGGGCAGGCCGCGGAAACCGATCGCGCGCAAGGTCGCGATCTCGCGCGCGCGCGTCGCGACTGCGGCGAACATGGTGTTGAGCGCACCGAACACCGCGCCGATCGCCATGATCGCGCCGACCACGCTGCCGATGATCGTGATGATCTTGGACATGCCCTCGGACTGCTTGCTGAAATAGCCGAGCGTGGTGTCGACATCGACCTGCAGACGCGGGTCGGACGTCAGCGCGGCCTTGAACGGCTCGAACGCGTCCGCTCCGGTCAGGCGCGCGAACACCGTGGTCACGCTCGACCCGCGCCGGTAGGCGGCGCCGACGATCTGCGCATCGGCCCAGATTTCGGATTCGAACGAATCGCCGGTCGCGAAGACGCCGCTGACGGTCCAGAGCTGGCTGCCGAGCTTGATCTCCTTGCCCGGCTCGAGGCCGGAAAAATTCGCCTGCGCACCCTTGCCGGCGACGAGCTCGTACTTGCCCGGTTCGGGTTTGCGTCCGGCGAGGATCTTCGCGTTCTTGCGCAGCTTCCACGCTTCCTCGCCGATGCCGCGCAATTGCACACTGCCGAAATCGTCGCTGCTCTTGGCGTTCTTGAGCGGCAGGTTCGCGGCCACGACCAGTTCGGCCGAAACGATCGGCTTGCCTTCGGCGTCCTTGGCGACGCCCGGCGCCTGCCCGATCACGAGCACGCTGTCGTGGCTGAGCACCGAGGAAACCTCCGAAGCCGACGCGCCGCGCAACACGATCGCCGTGTCGGCGCTGCCGGTGCTGCGCAGCGTGTCCGCATAGCCTTGCGCCATCGCGAACAGCGCGACGAGCACGCCGACGACGCCGGCGATGCCGATCACGATGACCGCGGACGAACCCAGGCGCTGGCCCAGCGTGCTGACGCCTACGCCGGTGACGGAAGCCGCCTGCTGCCCGCGGCGCGTCAGGCCCATCCACGCGGCGAGCGCCAGCGCGATGACGACGAGCCCCTGCCACGGCAGGACGACGAAAAAGACGATGCTCAGAAGGACGACGAGAAACGTCGCAAGGCCGGTCAGGAATTTCATCGTTGGTCTCCGTTAACGGCCCGCGAGGGCATCGACGATATTGAGCCGCATCGCGCGCAGCGCCGGCAGGCCGCCGATCACGAGGCCGATCGCGAGCGCCAGCGCGACGCCGAGCACCCAGGTCGTGCCGCCCACGCGCGGAAGGTTCAGCACGCCGCCGCTGCCCTGGCTGATCGCCGGTGACAACACGCTGACGAGGGCCAGGCCGATGATGCCGCCGAGCAGGAGCAGCAGCACCGATTCGGCCAGCACCATGCCGAGCACGCTCGTGTTCGAAAAGCCGATCGTCTTGAGCACGGCAAGCTCGGAGGTGCGCTCGCGCACGGCCTGCATCATCGTGTTGCCGGTGAGCAGCAGCAGGGTGAAGAACACCGCGCCCATGATCGAGGTTACGATGAGACTGATGTTGACCGACTGCTTGATCCAGTTCGCCATCACCGCCTGCTCGGTCATCGTCTTGGTTTCGTGGTCCGAGTTGGCCGACAGCGCGTCGATCGCCTTGGCCACGCGATCGGCGTCGTTGACGTCCTTCACGCGGCTGATGTACCAGCCGACCTGGCCGCGATTGTACGGCGTGGTCTCGTCGAAGTTCTTCCAGTGCAGGATGATCATCTGGCTCTGGAACGCCTTGCCGTCCTTCGACTTCATCACGCCGAGCAGGTCGAAGTTCCAGTTCTTCGAGCCCTCCTTGTTCGGGAAGATCTGCGACTGCAGCGGAATCTTGTCGCCGATCTTCCAGCCGTATTTCTTGATCAGCGCCTCACCCGCGAGAATGCCGTTCTGCGTGGCGTCCCAGGCTTTGCGCTGCGCCGGATCGACTTCGACTTCGGGGTAGACATCGAGATAGTTCGGGCTCACCGCAAACGTGAAAATCTGGTTGTGCGGGTCCTGATAGGCGCCGCCGAACCAGTTCGCATAGGCCACGTCCTTGACACCGTCGACCGCAGCGATCCGCGATTCCAGCGCGGAGGGCAGCGTCTGGATGAAAGACAGGCGCGATTGGGTCTGCAGCCGCTCGGCGCCGTTCACGCTCTGCCCGGCCTGTTCGAACGACACGCGCACGGCATCGAGCAGGCCGAACAGCAGGAAAGCCGCGGTGATCGACACGAGGGTAAGGATCGTGCGCGTCTTGCGGCGGAACAGCGCCGCCCAGATGAGATGCAGATATTTCATGACGGCGCTCCCTCAGACGTGCGCGGCTTGTTCGACCAGCGCGCCTTTGTCCAGATGCAGGGTGTGGCTCGCGTACTCGGCGGCTTTCGGGTCATGCGTGACCATGACGATGGTCTTGCCGTGCTGGCGATTGAGCGTCTGCAACAGGCCGAGCACGTCTTCGGCGGATTGGCGGTCGAGGTCGCCGGTCGGCTCGTCGCAGACCAGCAAGGTCGGGTCGGACACGATCGCGCGCGCGATCGCGACGCGCTGCTGCTGGCCGCCCGACAGTTCGGTCGGCTTGTGCCCGGCGCGGTCGGCAAGGCCGACGAGCTGCAGCGCGATCGCCGCGTTCTTCCTGCGCTGCGCTGCGCCGAGTTTGGTCAGCAGCAGCGGCAGTTCGACGTTCTTCTGCGCCGACAGCATCGGCAGCAGGTTGTAGAACTGGAAGATGAAGCCGACGTTGGATGCGCGCCACTTCGCCAACGCGCCCTGGTTGAGGTTGTCGATGCGCGCGCCACCGACGCTGATCTGGCCCTGGGTCGGCGAGTCGAGGCCGCCGATCAGGTTGAGCAGCGTCGTCTTGCCCGAACCGGACGGCCCCATCAGCGCGAGGAAATCGCCCTGCGCGATGTTCAGATCGACGTGATGCAACACCTCGACCTTCTGCTTGCCGCGCTCGTACACCTTGCTGACATTGCGGATTTCGACCAGCGTACTCATGCCTGAACTCCTCTCTGCTTTTTTCTTCCCTGCTCCCGCCGGGAGTAAGGTGGCGCGAAGCGCCGGATGAGGGAAAACCTCTCGACTTCCAACTCTCACTTCAATCTGCAACGCCCTTCCCTCATCCGCCCTTCGGGCACTTTCTCGCGCGGAGGGAAGGGAAGATCGCTATTTCGACTTGATTTCCACTTTGGCGCCGTCGCTCAATTCCGCCGGTGGCTGCTTGATCACGCGCGTGCCCGCGCCGATGCCTTCGACCAGGCGCAAGTCGTTGTAGGTTTGCCCCGGAGCAACGGTCCTGGCGCGCGCATGGTCCGCATCGATCGCGAACACGATGTCCTTGCCCTCGCGCCTGACGATCGCGGACACGGGAACGAGGACGCCTTTCGGCGGCGTCGCTGCCGCTGTTTTCGATGCGTCCGACGCGTCCTCGAAGAACGACACGCGCGCGCCCATGTCGGGCAGGATGCGCGGGTCCTTCGCATCGATGCCGATACGCACCTTGACCGTCGCCTTGCCGCGGTCGGCGGTGGGAATGATCGCGATGACGTGCGCGGGAATCTTCCAGTCCGGATAGGCGTCGAGCGTCGCCTGTGCGGACTGCTTCGGCACGACGCGCGAGATGTAGGACTCGTTGACGTCGACCTCGATTTCGAGCGAGTCCATGTCGACGATCGTGCCGACGCCGGTGCGGGTGAAGCCGCCACCCGCCGACAAAGGTGAGACGATCTCGCCGACCTGCGCGGCCTTGGCCGTGACCATGCCGCTGAACGGCGCGCGCACGGTGCAGTAGTCGAGCTGTACCTGCGCCGCTTGCACGTTCGCCAGAGCCACGTCGACCTGCCTGCGCTGCGCGGCAACCGTGGCGGCCTGCGTTGCGACCTGCGTCTGCGCAAGCTCGAGCGACTGCTGCGAGGCGAGCTTGCGCGCGACGATGTCCTGCTGGCGCGCAAGGTCGCGCTGGTTCTGCGCGAGCAGCGCCTGAACCTGGGCAAGCTGCGCCTGCGCCGCATGCGCGCCGGCCTGCGCCTGCGCCAGATACGCCTGCTGCTGGGTCGATTCCAGGCGCGCCAGCACCTGGCCCTTTTCCACCCGCTCGCCTTCTTCGATCAGCACCTCGGTCAGCGTACCGGTGATCTGCGCGGACACCGTCGCCGCGCGACGCGCGGTCACGTAGCCGGTCGCCTGCAGCACCGAGGTGTCGGCGCCGCCGGCGTTCGGCGCGGATGCGGTCGCCGCCTCGACGGTGAACCCGTGGATGTTGCCGGCGACGTAGTACCAGCCTGCGGCGCCGACGGCGGCGAGTGCGACGAGGGACGCGACGGCGATCCAGGGCCAATGCGGTCCACCGTTTGCGTGATCGTCGCGATGCTCCTTGCCGATACGCAGCTCGTTCAGCAGATCCGATTTGTCCATGATGCCCATGCGAATGCTTCGATTCCCGAAGTTTGCCACAGACTACCGTCGCCATGATTCGCGCGGCAGGGGCAGTCCTCACGAATGCGCAATGACAATTGTCAGGTCACCGCATCGCAGACGATGCAGCGGCACGTCTGATTCTCGCCCTGCCTTTCTCGATCCCGACGAACGAGACACACCCATTTCGACACGCAGCAATTCCGCCATGTCGACCGCCGCAAAAAAATGCCCGCACTCGCAGCCGGCTATTCCGGCAAGCCGCTGCGGCCGAAATTGAGGCTAGCCGGGGCTGCGCGTGCGCCTGGTCGGCGCGCCGGACGGCTCTTTCAGTCTATGCGGCTTCGACGCCACACAGGTTGCCTTGATTGCGCACAGCGCCGGCCGCTGCGACTTCGCTCATGTTTTCACCACCCGGCGAGCGACACTGTGGCGTGGCCTGCCCGACCTGATCGCGGGCCTCGCCGACCGCGGCGTGTTGTGGGTCGCGTGGCCGAAGCATCGGCCACGATCGCAACCGACACCACCGGCGATACGCTGCACGAAGCGGTACCACCGTTCTGCCTGGTCGAAATCAAGGCCTGCGCGGTGGATGCGGTGCGGCGCGCGCTCAAATTCGGGCGCCGAAGGACGGGCGAGACGGGCTGAACCGGGCGCGCTTCCGCCGGGCAAAAAAATGGGTTTCCTTCGATGCCCATTGGTGTAAATTAGCGACCGCGTCATGGATCGTTGTTCCCCCACAACTGACACTGAGGTCTCCCATGAGTCTGGCTACCGAATTCAAGGCTTTCGTTCTGCGCGGCAATGTCGTCGACCTCGCCGTCGGCGTCGTCATCGGCGCCGCATTCGGCAAGATCGTCTCCTCGCTCGTCGACAATGTCATCATGCCGCCGATCGGCCTGCTGATCGGCGGCATCGATTTCTCGGCGTGGAAATGGATACTCAAGGCCGCCGGCGCCGACGGCAAGGGCGAGGTCGCGATCCAGATCGGCGTGTTCCTCAACACCATCATCCAGTTCGTCATCATCGCCGCGGCGATCTTCCTCGTGGTCAAGATCATCAACTCGATGACGAAGAAAGCCGAGGAAGCGCCGGCCGCGCCGCCTGAGCCGACCGCGACCGAAAAACTGCTGACCGAGATCCGCGACGCGCTGAAGAAATAGCCGTCCGCCTCACGATGAAACGGGGCGCGGCGATTCTGCCGCGCCCTTTCTTTTTGCGCGCCCGCGCAACCCATGCAAAACATGGCCGCCCCGTGCGCGCGCAAAGCGGCCCTACAGCGCGGCGGCAGATTTTGCGATTCTTGGGGCCGCCGCAAGCATGCGCCGCGTACCGTTTTCTTCCCGTCAGTCCCCCGGAGTCCGCCGTGAAAGTCCTTTCCGCCTTGAGTCTCACCGTCGTTTCGGCACTCGCCGCAAGCGCCGCACACGCTGCCGACACGCGCATCCCCGACGCGGCCGTGCGCGCCGCCGAACAGTTGCGCGACCGCGCCATGAACGACGGCACCGCGTACAAGTTCGTCACGGACCTGACCACGGAAATCGGCCCGCGCCTCGCCGCGAGCGACAACGACGCGAAAGCGCGCGAATGGGTGATCGCCCGCTTCAAGGCGCTCGGCTTCGACAAGGTCTATGCCGAGCCGGTGACCTATCCGAAATGGGTGCGCCGCCACGAATCCGGCGCGATCGTCGCGCCGTTCCCGCAGAACCTCGTCGTGACCGCGCTCGGCCACAGCTTCCCGACGCCCGCCGGCGGCCTCACCGCCGAAGTCGTGCGTTTCGAGAATCTCGACGCGCTCAAGGCCGCCGATCCGGCCACGGTGAAAGGCAAGATCGTCTACGTCGGCTTCCGCATGCAGCGGCACAAGGACGGCCACGACTACGGCACGGGCTCGTCGATCCGCGTCGACGGGCCGCCGCTGGCGGCGGGCAAGGGCGCCGGGGCATTTCTGCTGCGCTCGGCCGGTACCGACGCGAGCGACCGCATGGCGCATACCGGCGTGACCGGCTTCGCCGACGCCTCGGCCAACGGCATCCCCGCCGCCGCGCTGTCGAACCCCGACGCCGACCAACTCGAGCGCGTGCTCGCCTACGGCAAGCCGGTGACGGTCAAGCTCGACCTCGACGTCGGCTTCGACGGCGAATACACCGGTGCCAACGTGATCGGCGAAGTCACTGGCAGCAAGCACCCCGACCAGATCATCGACATCGGCGGTCATCTCGACTCCTGGGATCCGGGCACGGGCGCGATCGACGATGCCGCCGGCGTGGCAATCACCGCCGCCGCCGCGCATCTGATCAAGCAGATGCCGCAGCGGCCCGAGCGCACGATCCGCGTCATCGCGTTCGCCAACGAGGAAGCCGGCCTCTACGGCGGCAAGGCTTACGCGCAGCAACATGCCGGCGAAGTCGCAAGGCACGTGCTCGGCACCGAATCCGATTTCGGTTCCGGCCCGATCTGGCGCATGAGCGCGAGCGTGAAACCGCAGGCGCGTGCGGCGATCGCGCAAATCGCCGCCGTGCTCAAACCGCTCGGTGTCGACTACGACGAAACGAAATCCGGCGGCGGCGGCTCCGATCTTTCGCAGATGCATGCCAAGGGCATGGCAGCGCTGACCCTGCTGCAGGACGGCGCGCACTACTTCGACGTCCATCACACGGCGAACGACACGCTCGACAAGATCGACCCGAAGGAGCTGGCGCAGAACGTCGCCGTCTACGCCGCCTGGGCCTATATGGCCGCACAGGCCGACGGCGACTTCGGTTCGGCGCCGGGCGCATTCGCGAAGGACAAGGACGCGGAGTGAAGGCAACGCGGCGATGCTGCGCGGAGGCTGTCACTGCGGCGGCCTGAGCGTCGAGTTTTCGACGACGCTCGCGGCCGCGACCATCAGGCCGCGCGCATGCGATTGCCCGTTCTGCCGCAAGCACGGTGCGTCCTGGGTTTCCGATCCGGGTGGGCGGCTCGAGCTTGCCACGCGCAACGGCGGCCCGCTGGAGTATCGCCAGGGGTCGGGCACGGCCACGTTCCTGCTGTGCCGCCTGCGGCGTACTCGTCGCGGTGACCTACGCGCAGGCGGCGCGCGTCTACGCCGCGGTCAATGCGGCCTGCCTCGACGGCGAACCCGGCTTCGGCGCCGTGCTGCCGGTCTCGCCGCAAAAACTCGGTGCGGAGGAAAAGACCGCACGCTGGCGCGAGCTGTGGGTGCCCGATGTCCGCATCGTTTCAGCCGGCAACTGAACCGCGACGCGGAATCACGCCTGCCGCCGCTGCGCTACACTGATTGCGATTCCACCGGCGCGAGGCGCGGACCGCATGACCGCATCGACTTGGCTTTTCTGGGCACTCGCCTCGGCGGTGTTCGCCGCGCTGACTGCGGTTTTCGCCAAGATCGGCATCGAGGGCGTGGATTCCGACCTGGCCACGCTGATCCGCACCGCCGTGATCATCGTCGTGCTCGCCGCGTTCGTCTACGCAACCGGAAAATGGAGCAATCCGCTCGAATTGTCGACGCGCACGTGGTTCTTTCTCGTTCTGTCCGGCCTGGCCACGGGCGCGTCGTGGGTCTGCTATTTCCGCGCGCTGAAACTCGGCAATGCCTCGCAGGTCGCGCCGGTCGACAAGCTCAGCCTCGTTCTCGTCGCGATATTCGCCTTCGCCTTCCTCGGCGAGCGGCCATCACTGCGCGAATGGCTCGGTATCGCGATGGTCGGCGCGGGCGTCGTGGTGCTGGCGCTGAAAAAGTAGGATTCGATTCAGCGTACCCGGTTTCGGCAAGGAAAATTTTTCCGGCGCTGTCGATTCGCGCCGCTGCCGTTCGACCAGATCACGGCGATTCCGCCGAATCTTCGAGGAAACGATGATGCAATACCTGCTGCTGATCTACGAAAACGAAGCCCGCTACGCGACGATGAGCGAAGCGGATCTGGGCAAGTTGCTGGGCGACTACCGTGCCTGCACCCAATCGATGATCGAGGGCGGCCAGTTCAAGGCCGGCAATGCGCTGCAGCCGACCTCGACGGCGACGACCGTGCGCGTGCGCAACGGCAAGGCCGCGGCTACCGACGGCCCGTTCGCGGAGACGCGCGAGCAGCTCGGCGGCTTCTATCTGGTCGAGGCGAAGGATCTCGACGAGGCGGTCGCGCTCGCTGCGCGCATTCCGAGCGCGCTGGTCGGCAGCATCGAGGTGCGGCCGATCCAGGTCTTCGGCTAGCTCATGGCGGCACCGATCGCGACGGTGCTGCAACGGGAAGCGGGTCGCGTGCTCGCGACGCTGATCCGCCTTCTCGGCGACTTCGATCTGGCCGAGGACGCGCGCCAGGATGCGTTCGCCGCCGCGATCGAGCGATGGCCGGCCACAGGCGTGCCGGCCAATCCGGCGGCATGGCTGGTGCAGGTCGGACGCAACAAGACGATCGACGCGCAGCGCCGGCGCACGTTCTTCGACATGCGCATCGCCCCGGAATTTTCCGCCGATGCGTTCATCCAGGCCGATGACGCGCGCCTCGACGACGCGCATTTCGACGACGACCGCCTGCGCCTGATCTTCACCTGCTGCCACCCCGCGCTGAACATCGAGGCGCAGGTGGCGCTGACCCTGCACACGCTGTGCGATCTCGACACGCAGGCGATCGCGCGCGCCTTCCTCGCCGGAGAGGAGACGATGGCGCAGCGCCTCGTGCGCGCGAAGAAGAAAATCCGCGACGCCGGCATTCCGTTCGAAACGCCCGCGCCGGCGCAACTGGAAGAGCGCCTCGCCGGCGTGCTCGCGACGATCTACCTGATCTTCACCGAGGGCTACGCGGCGACGAAGGGCGATGCGCTGATCCGCCGCGACCTGTGCCGCGAGGCGATCCGTCTCGGCCGCCTGCTCGACGAGTTGCTGCCGCAGCACTCCGAAGTGCAGGGCCTCAACGCACTGATGCTGCTGCACGATGCGCGCGGTGCGGCGCGCACGACCGCGGACGGCGACCTCGTACTGCTCGAAGACCAGGACCGCACGCTCTGGAACGGCGTGCAGATCGACGCGGGCACCGCTCTGCTCGATCGCGCCTTGCGCACGAAGGGGCGCATCGGCCCGTATGCCGTGCAGGCCGCGATCGCCGCGCTGCACGCGCGCGCGCCGCACCATGCCGACACCGACTGGCGGCAGATCGCCGGGCTTTTCGAGGTGCTCGCGCGGCTGCAGCCGACGCCGATCGTCGAACTCAACCGCATCGCCGCGATCTCGATGGTCGACGGCCCGGCCCATGCACTCGACCTGCTCATCGCGCTGATCGCGCGCAGCAATACCGAACACAGTCACCTGTTCGCCGCGGCGCGCGCGAACCTGCTGCAGCGCCTCGATCGCCGTGCGGAAGCGCTGGGCCAGTACCGTCTCGCTCTCGCCACGGCGAGGCTGGAGCCGGAACGGCGCTGGTTGGCGCGACGGATCGCCGCGCTCGGCGGCTGAGTCCGTGTTCGCTCAATCGGCGAGGCCGAGGGCGCGGGCGGTTTCCGCGGCGAGCGCGTAGCTGTCGCCGTGCGGCCGCGTCGGGTAGCGCTGCGTGCCGCGGTTCCACTCCTCGCCGAGGGCGAACCAGTCGATCGGCTGCGCCGTGACGCCCGTACGCAACTCGCCATCGAGTGCGGCAAAGTATACTTCCCAGCGGCGCATGTGGTAGTCGCGCGTCAGGCCGGCCCAGTCCTTGTTGCCGTAGTCGTGCAGTTCGGCGCCCTCGCTCGCCTTGCGCTCGCCCCAGGTGGTCAGGATCGAACGTGCGTCGTAGTCCAGGCGGCGCAGTTCCGCGGGCGTCGAGGCCCAGCCGCGCACGCGGTCGAGCCAGACGCCGACGAGAAAGTCGCGCTGCGTCGAAAGCAGGCGGTCCTGCAAATCCATCAATGCCAGCCAGCGCTGCGTCAGCGTGACGAAATGCGCGCGATCCTTCGCCTCGAACGCTGCCTTGATCCGCGGCAGCAGGCTGCGACTCTCGTTCGCCAGCGTCTGCCGCGCCACATCGACGAGGTCGTAACGATAGGTCGCACTCGCGCGCAGGGCCGGCGCGACAGCGAGCAACTGCGGCAACGCAGCGGCAAACTTCTTCGCATCGTAGCGCATCGCCTCGGGCGACCAGCGTGAAGCCTGGACCGCGGTCAGGCCCGGCTGCGCGGCGAACAGCGATTCCTGCCCGGCCTCGCGCTCGCTGTGGAACTCGACCGTATCGGGCGGAATGCTGTACGCCGTCTCGCGCAGGATCTTCCACGCCGCGAGCGCATGCGTGTCGGCCGCGCCGTAGCGGCGCTGCACGTAGTTCTCCGTCCACCGCGCGGCGTCGACTTCGCCGTCGCGCCAGGCCATCTCGGTGAACAGATCGAATGCAAACGGGTTGGTGTCCATGCCTTCGGCAAACACCGCCGTGCCGATCATGTTGGGGTTTGCATCGGCCATGCGCGGGAGCCGCTCGGTGTAGTTGCGGATGTCGGCGCCGAACGTCGTGCGGCCGCCGAACGCCCAGATGCCGCCGAACAGGAACGGCGCACCGTGGAAGTCGGTCATGCGGTCGTCGCGCGGCACCTTGTCGTGATCGATGTCGATGATGAACAGCTTGCTGCGATCGACGCCGGCGAGCAGTTTCGGCTGCGGATTGCCCTGCCAGGCGAGCATCATCCACTTCGCGCCGGGATGCGCCGCGTCGAGCGCCGCCTGGATGAGGCGTGCGCCGTCGCCTACGGGAACGTCGCCGGAGGTTCCGCCTTCCTGGAAAATCTCGAGGTCGTAGATCGTCGAATCGCCATACAGCTCGCGCTGGTGGCGGTAGAAGCTCGCGGCGATTTTCGCGAACAGCGGATCGCGCGGATCGAGCCAGCCGGGTCGGGTGAAACCCGCCCATTCGCCTTGTTCGATCACGTGGGCATGCGGGAATTTCTTCGCGAAATCCGCTGGCACCATGCCGTAGAACCCCGGCAGCACGGGCGTGATGCCAAGCTCGCGCAGGCGCGCGAGAATCTGCCGCGCCGACTTCGCACGCCGCGCCATCAGTTCACGGCTGATCGGCCCGTCGAAGCAGCACATGTTGCCCATCAACTGCCAGTTCTGGTGCGCGGGCTGGGTGATCCATTCGCGCAACTCGCGGTCGGAGTAGCCGAAGTCGCGAAAGGTGTCGTAGAGCACGGAATCCATGCCGCGCTCGACGATCATCGCATTGATTCCGCTGAGCGCGTAGAGATCGATCTCGCGCTCCCAGCGCGCCCAGTCCCAGTACGGCATCGTGTAGCCGTCGGTATTCTGGTTGAGCGCGTAGCGCCAGGGAAAACGCGCGCGCTGCTCGATCGGAGCGTCGGGCGGCGGCAGCGGCGAGTCGCCGAGGCGCTCGCCGTTGGTCGAAACCTGAAGCTGCGCGACGTACTTCAGATACCAGTTGACGCCAAACAGCAGCGCACTCGTCGTGCTGCCCTCGACGCGCGCGCGCGTGCCGGCGCGCGCGATGCGGAAACGCTCACCATCATCCTGCGCGGGCAGCGGCGCCAACTCGATCTGCCCCGCGCGGCGACCGAGCACGCGCTGGACGACCGCCTGCGCCGGACGCAGATCGAATCCCGGCGCTTCACCCGGCGTCGCGGCCAGCGGGACGCAGAATGCGAGCAACCCAAGGGCGAGGAGAGTACGCATGGAACTACCGATGCTGGCGCCAGTATTCGGCAAACAGCACAGCCGCGCTCGCCGACACGTTGAGACTTTCGACCGCACCGGTGCCGGGAATCGTCAGGCGCAGGTCCGCAGCCGCGATCAACCGCGCCGACATGCCTTCGCCTTCCGCGCCGAGGATCAGCGCAAGCCGGGACGGCAGCGGGTTGGCGTACAAGTCCCGGCCATCGCGCGGCACGGTCGCGGCCACCGCGAAGCCCGCATCGCGCAGCGATGCGAAAACGTCCTCGCCCGCAGCCGCCTGCGCGAGCGGCACCGCCTCGGCGCCACCCTCGGCCACGCGCAGCGCGGCACCCGGCAACGCGGGCGTGCCCGCCGGCAGGATCGCGCCGCGCGCACCGAAATTGGCCGCGCTGCGCAGCAGCGCGCCGACGTTGTGCGGATTGCCGACGCCATCGAGCCAGATCAGCAGCGCGGGCTGCGCGCGCGGGATTCCCTGCAGCAGCTCGTGCAGCGACCATGGCGCTATCCTGCGCACCTCGAAGCAGACGCCTTCGTGGTGTTGCGATTCGGTCAGCCGGTCGAGGTCCGCGTTTTCGACCACGCGATAGCCGATGCGCTGCTTCACGCACCAGGCCATGACCGGCTTGAACTCGGCGATGCGCGCCTCGACGAGATACACCTTGCGCACGTCGTCGGCACGCCGCGCGAATATGGCGCGACAGGCATTGCGGCCATAGACGCGCACTTCCTCGCCGCGACGCTGCGCCGATGGCGGCCGCGCCGGCGCGTGCTGCGCCATGTGCTCCGCCTCGACCGACGAAGCGCGCTGCGCGGGCGGCTTGATCCGCGCGTTCTGCCAAGGATTGCCGGTACCGGGATTTTTTCTTTGCATGCGCCTATGCTAACCGCATTGCCCGGCAACCGTGGCCATATGTCGACGCCCGGACACATCGCCTGCGTGGATACGCGCCGGACGCAGGTTTGCTCGCCAGGCAAGCGGACGCGAAGCCAGCCACGAGTCATCGACTGCGGAGCCGGGCGATGCCCAGAATCGAAGTAATCGAAGCCGACATCACCACCCTGGCGGTGGATGCGATCGTCAATGCGGCAAACCAGACATTGCTCGGCGGAGGCGGCGTCGACGGCGCCATCCACCGCGCCGCCGGACCGAGGCTGACGGCGGCCTGCCGCGCGATCCCGTTCGTGCGCCCCGCGGTGCGCTGCCCGACCGGGGACGCACGCATCACGCCCGGCTTCGACCTGCCCGCGCGCCACGTTATCCACACGGTCGGGCCGGTCTGGCGTGGCGGCAAGGACTGCGAAGCGGAGCAGCTCGCGAGCTGCTACCGCGAATCGCTGCGGCTGGCGTTCGAGCACGGCGCGCGCAGCATCGCGTTCCCGGCCATCAGTTGCGGCGTGTTCGGCTACCCCCTCGACCAGGCGGCGCGCATCGCGATACGCGAGGTGCGCGCCTGGCACGGGATCTCGCCGCAACTCGTCTTGTTCTGCTGCTTCGGCAGCGAGACGGTGGACACCTACAACACCCTGCTCTGAAGGCGGAAATGCAAACGGGCGCCGTAGCGCCCGTTTGCTCTCGCCGCCGCGCCGGGTGGCCGCGCGCGGATGGTACGGTCCGGATCAGGCGGCTTTGGCCTTCGTCCACTGGCCGAGCGCGGCCAGGCCGTTTTCCTTCGCGCGCGAGACGACGATCTTCTGCGCCTCGGCGAAGTTCTTGACCAGATCCTTCGACCAGACCTTGAGCGCAGCCGACTGCATCGCACGGCCATAGCTGAACGACAGCGGCCACGGATGCGGGCCGATCTGGTTCATCGCGTTGAGATGCGCGGTCGACTGCTCGTCGGTCTGCCCGCCGGAGAGGAAGACGATGCCCGGCAGCGAGGCCGGCACGGTCGCCTTGAGGCAGCGCACGGTCGCTTCGGCGACTTCGTCGACGGACGCCTGTTCCAGGCAATCCTTGCCCGAGATAACCATGCTCGCCTTGAGGATCGTGCCTTCGAGCATGACGTTTTGCTCGTACAGCGCGCCGAACAGCGAGCGCAGTGTCGCCTCGGTGACTTCGTAGCAGATGTCGATGTCGTGGTTGCCATCCATCAGCACTTCGGGCTCGACCATCGGCACGATGCCCGCTTCCTGGCACAGCGCGGCATAGCGCGCGAGCGCGTGGCAGTTGGCCTCGATGCAGGTGCCCGACGGGGCATCGTCGGCGATGTTGATCACCGCGCGCCACTTGGCGAACTTGGCGCCGAGCTTGGCGTATTCGGCGAGGCGCTCGCGCAGGCCGTCAAGGCCTTCGGTGACGACTTCGCCCGGGAATCCGGCGAGCGGGTGGGGGCCCTTGTCGACCTTGATGCCCGGCAGGATGCCGTTGTCCATCATGACCTTGGTGAACGGCACGCCGGCCTTGGTCGCCTGGCGGAGGGTTTCGTCGTACAGGATCGCTCCGGAGATGTGCTCGCCGAGCTTCGGCGCGGTCAACAGCATTTCGCGATAGGCGCGACGATTCTCTTCGCTGTTCTCGATCTTGACCGAATCGAAGCGTTTCTTGATCGTGCTCGTCGATTCGTCGATGGCGATGATTCCCTTGCCCGGCGCGACCATCGCCTGGGCGATGCTTTCCAGTTCTTCGATGCTCATGGATGACTCCGTAAAGTGAAATCTTGCGCGTGCGCGCCGCCGCGATTCGCAAATCGCGGGGCGGGAATTATAGGCCGATTCGGATTTCGCTGCTCGTCAGCGCAACGGCAACATCGCTACGCCGCCGGCTGCTTGAAATCATCGAGCTTGCATTGATCGAGGATGCGCTGACGCTCGCTCGCCGCACTCGGCCCCTTGTTCACGTCGGGCGCGTTGAACGGCATGACCACGTAGGTGTAGACCGGATCCTTGCCGACGTTCTTCTGCGCGGCGGTGTATTGCAGGCCCTTGACGATCCCGACCGCGACCGCGCCGAGGTCGCCCTCGGGCGCAACCTTTTCAAGCTTGACCTGGCTCGTCGTGCCGCCGCGGTCGATGCGATAGGACACCGCCACGCAGGTCGGCGCGGT
This sequence comes from Rudaea sp., assembly GCF_057139185.1. NCBI lineage: Bacteria > Pseudomonadati > Pseudomonadota > Gammaproteobacteria > Lysobacterales > Rhodanobacteraceae > Rudaea > Rudaea sp. Next base: position 20,811 of record NZ_DBNHDN010000017.1, read on the forward strand.
CAGCCCCTTGCCGTACGAGGGCACCTTCGGATCGCCCGTACCGGAGACGAGCCACCAATTGGACAGGTCGGCGGGTTGCACCAGATGTGCACGCTCGAGCGCGGACGCGCTGCCAGCGGCAGCGAGCAGAACCAAAGCGAGAAGACAGTTCGTCGTTTTCATCTCGATCTCCTGTGACGCGCGCGAATCGGCGCCTGCGTTGCTTGGATCATACGCAAGGCGCAGCGTTCGAGGGAACACGGCCAGGCGTTTTTGCGACGTTCATGCATGCCGGAAGGCATATTGCCGCCGCACGCGCGCATGGCAGAATGCGTTGTCTTTTCCCGGGGAATCATTCATGCGTGCATTCGCGCTCGGTGCCATCCTGCTCGCCAACCTTGCCGCGGCCGCGGACGACCCCGCCCACGACCCGCGGATCTTCGTCCCGCTCGACGTGTTCAAGCTCGAGTGGGCCGACCATCCGCAGCTCTCGCCCGACGGCAAGCGCGTCGTCTACGAGCGCATGCGCTTCGACGTGATGAAGGACCGCAAGCGCTCCAGCCTCTGGCTCGCCGACACCGCCGGCCGCGGCCAACGCGCCCTGACCTCGGACAGCGCCGACCAGCGCGGCGCGAAATGGTCGCCCGACGGCAAGCGCATCGCCTGGATCGGCGCGAGCGAGGGCAAGGCGCAGATCCACGTGCTCTGGCTCGATTCGGGCGCAAGCTCCGCGATCACGCACCTGACCGAAGGCCCGGGCAACCTCGCCTGGTCGCCTGACGGTCGCTGGATCGCCTTCACCCAGCACGTGCCCGCGCAGGATCCGCCACTGGCGAAAGTGCCGCCCGCACCGAAGGGCGCCGAGTGGGCGGAGCCGGCGAAGCTGATAGATCGCCTGACCTACCGCATCGATGGCGGCGGCTACATCGATCCGGGCTATGCGCACGTCTTCATCGTCGCCGCCGACGGCGGCGCCGCACGTCAGGTGACCACGGGCAAGCACGATTTTTCCGGCCCGATCGCGTGGGCGCGCGACGGCAGGAGCGTGTACGTCTCCGCCAACCTCAACGACGACTGGGAATACCAGCCGTTGGAAAGCGAGCTGTATCGTGTCGACGTCGACAGCGGCGCCTTGACCCGCCTGACCGAACGCAAAGGCCCCGACCGCAATCCGGTGGTCTCGCCCGATGGCCGCTCGCTTGCCTACGTCGGCTTCGACGACAAAGGCCATCCCTACCAGGCCGCGCATCTGTACGTGCTCGATCTCGCCAGCGGCAAATCGAGTGCGTTGACCGCCGACACCGACATCAACGTCGCCGAGCCGGTCTGGGACGGCGACGGCGCGCTCTACTTCACCTACGACGAACGCGGCACAACCCGGATCGGCCGCGTCGGCGCGAAGGGCGGCAAGGTCGAGACCGTGGCCGATGATGTCGGCGGCACCGAAATCGGCCGACCGTACACGAGCGGCTCGATCTCGGGCGCGGCCGGGCGCGTGGCGTACACGCGCGACGCGCTGGGCCACCCTGCCGATGTCGGCATCGTCGCGCGCGGCGGCAAGCCGATCTCGCTGACCGACCTCTCCTCCAACCTGCTCGACCACAAGATGCTCGGCCAGGTCGAGGAGATAGACGCGAAGTCGTCGGCCGATGGGCGCGGCATCCAAGCCTGGATCGTGCGCCCGCCGCACTTCGATCCGAAGAAGTCGTATCCATTGCTGCTCGAAATCCACGGCGGCCCGTTCGCCGCCTACGGCCCGCACTTCGCGCCGGAGACACAGCTCTACGCCGCGCAAGGCTACGTCGTCGTCTACGCCAACCCGCGCGGCAGCACGAGCTACGGCACGGAGTTCGCCAACCTGATCGAGAACGCCTATCCAGGCCAGGACTACGACGACCTGATCAGCGTCGTCGACGCGGTGATCGCGCGCGGCAGCATCGACACGGGCAACCTGTTCGTCACCGGCGGCAGTGGCGGCGGCGTGCTGACCGCGTGGATCGTCGGCCACACCGACCGCTTCCGCGCCGCGGTTGTCGCCAAGCCGGTAATCAACTGGTACAGCTTCGTGCTGACCAGCGACTTCTACGCGCTGTTCACCAAATACTGGTTTCCCGGAGTGCCGTGGGAGAACGCCGAGCACTATCTCAAGCGCTCGCCGATCGCCTACGTCGGCAACGTGAAGACGCCGACGATGCTGATCACCGGCGATGCCGACCACCGCACACCATCAAGCGAGGCCGAACAGTTCTACCAGGCGCTCAAGCTGCGCCACATCGACACCGCGATGCTGCGCATCCCCGGCGCCTCGCACGAGATCAACACGCGGCCGTCGAACATGCTCGACCAGGTGCTGTACACGATCGGCTGGTTCGAGAAGCACCGCGCGAATGCACAGCAGAAGTGACCGCGCGAATCTCACCCACGTCCGTCTTCCCGGCGCTATAAATCGCCCAATCCTTCGGCCACCCCGCCCGGCCCCACGCGCAGCAGCTTCATCGTGTTGGTGCCGCCGTGCTGGCCGGTGTGGTCGCCCGTGGTCAGGATCACGCGGTCGCCTTCGCTGAGGTGATTGAGGTTGAACAGCGTCTGTATCGCGGCCTTGGCCGCGTGCGCGGGATCGACGCCGTGCGCGTCGAACGCGATCGGGGTAACGTCGCGATAGATCATCATGCGCCGGCGTGCGCCGACGCGGCGCGACAGCGCGTAGATCGGCACGCGCGAGCGGTAGCGGCTCAACCATTGCGCGGTGCCGCCCGATTCGGTCAGGGCGATGATCGCGCGCACGCCGATATGCCGTGCCGTGTACATCGTCGCCAGCGCGATCGCCTGGTCGACGCGATCCAGGCGCACGGCGGGCGCGCGAAACTCGTCGGTGCCTTCGTCGAAGCCGCGCTCGGCGCCGACGCAGACGCGCGCCATCGCCGCGACGGCCTTGTCCGGATGCTTGCCGGCGGCGGTCTCCTGCGACAGCATCACCGCGTCGGTTCCGTCGAGCACGGCGTTGGCGACGTCGAGCACCTCGGCGCGCGTCGGGATCGGCGATTCGACCATCGACTGCATCATCTGCGTCGCCGTGATCACGACCTTGCTGCGCGCGAGCGTCTCGCGGATGATCTTTTTCTGGATGCCCGGCAGCTCGGCGTCGCCGATCTCGACGCCGAGATCGCCGCGCGCGACCATGACCACGTCGGAGGCGTCGATGATGCCGGCCAGCGCCGGGCCGATCGCCTCGCTGCGTTCGATCTTCGCCACCATCGCCGCGCTGCCGCCGGCCGCGCGCATCAACTTGCGCGACTCCTCGATGTCGGCCGCCGATTTCACGAACGAAATCGCGAGGAAATCCGCATTGATCTGCGCCGCGGTCTTGATGTCGTTCTTGTCCTTCTCCGCGAGCGCGCTGAGCGAGAGGCCGCCACCCTGACGGTTGATGCCCTTGCGGTCGGACAGCGCGCCGCCGGCAACGACGGTCGTGTGGATGCTCGTGCCGACGATCTTCTCGACCTTGAGCGAGATCAGGCCGTCGTCGAGCAGGAGCATGTCGCCGGCCTTCACGTCGTTGCGCAGGCCCAGATAGCTCACGCCGATTCGCGTCGCGTCGCCCGGCGGCGCCTCGGTGCGGCAGTCGAGCTCGAACGGATCGCCGGATTTCAGGATCACCGGCCCGGCGAGGAATTTCTCGACGCGGATCTTCGGCCCCTGCAGGTCGGCGAGCACGGCAACCTCGCGGCCGAGTTCGGCGGCGACCTCGCGCACTTCCCTGGCGCGGCGCGCGTGATCCTCGGGCTTGCCGTGCGACATGTTCAGGCGCACGACGTCGACGCCCTCGGCGAGAATCTTCTTCAGCATCCCCGGCGCGTCGGTGGCCGGCCCCAGCGTGGCGATGATCTTGGTGCGACGAACTTGCGTTTCCATGGCTCCCTCGTACTCGATGCGGTTTTTGGTATCGGTGTCGCTCTACGCTAGCACACTGTTCGGGGGCTGCGTGGTCCCGCGCTGTGCCGGATTCGTTCACTTGCTCTTTATCATCGTCTTGAAGCGTTCCACGATCTCGCTGGCCTCGGCGGGAGCGGCACCCAACGACTGCCGGGCCCGTTTGACCCAACCCGCGCCGCGGGCGGACAGAACCTGCCATGCGTCGATCAGCGCCCCCGGCGCACGTTGCAGGTGCCAGTCGATCAGGCACACCGCCTGCGCGATGTCTTTGCGGTACTTCGCGTGGCGCGGCCCGCGCTCGGCGGCGACGATCAGTTTGTGCAGCCCGTAACGCGCGGGATCAGGCAAGTTGACCAGGCACGCATCGGCACGGTCGATCAGCACCGCCTGTCCGGGCGATTCGAACAAATAGTCGAGGAACTTCCGTGGTGCCGGCACGATGCCGAGATCGGGCATCGCGAGCAGTTCGGCCTTGCGCCGCATCGGGGTAATGAAATCGATGCGCAGATCGGGTTCACGTTCGCTCACGTACTGGCTGGCCAGGCCCTTGGGGCCGCCGAGCGCCGGCAGATAGCCCATCTGCAGCGAGGCCAACGCATCGTGCGCATCAATGCGCAAATCCGCGGGCAGCGCCACCTCCACGTTGCCGCCTGCGCCGCGATGCGCGAAATCAAGATCAAGCGTGCGCGTATTGCCTTCCCACGCGACCCCGAGCTGGTTGCCCATGGCCGCGAACGCATGCGTGCCCACGAGCAGCCCACCCGCGCGGAAGAACTGGTAGTCCGCAAAGCGCTTGACGATGCGGAAGTGCTTGGGCGGAACCGGCGCGCACCCCTGCGCCAGCGCGCTTGCGGCCTGACGCGCTATTGCGGCCAGTGACGGCACCCCGCGCGCGCGCGCCTCCTCGATGGCCGTGATGGCGGGCCCGTCCGGACCGAGATAGTACTCGCGCTTGCGCCCATCGATTTCCTTGAACGCCCAATAGGCGTAGCGCCGGCCCTTGATCGTCTTCCACAGCACCTTGCCCGACAATGCGGCTGGCGTGCGCGTCGTCTCGTGGGCCTGCACCATCTCGAACAATTCGGCGTAGGCGGTCTGCGCGGCAACGGGCAATTCGCGGTACATGGACAGGGCAGGTCCGGTGTTAAACGTTTAACGTCGCTTTTGCCTCGTCGCGGCGGGCGATTGGCAACACAGGGACGTTACGCCCCCAAGACGTCCCATCTGTTATACCACCGAAGCGATATCGGGTGGTATAACTTTTGCAATAGGCATGATGGAGCCGCCGCGCTACCCCTGCCCTGCGATGCCAAGGTGCTTCCGAATTCGACACACGGAGCGGGCGCGGCGCCGGGACTCGAACCCGGATCATAGCGAAGCCGAAGCTCCCCTAACCGTTCCATTTGGAAACTACCGCGCCCGCGCGGACATTCTCGCATACGTCGCTCAGCGCACCACACTCCGCATGGCCATCACGATTTCCTGCGTGCACACGCTCACGCGCGTCACGCGCGCGATGAGGTCGATGACCTTGTCCTTGTAGTCGGCAAAACGATAGGTGCTGAATTTTTCGCGGATGGTCGCGTCCTTGGGCTTTTTTTCCTTGTACTGGTCGAGAATCCATTCCAGTGCGCAGCGGTTGCCGAGCTTGTAGTCCCAGGCCTCGGGCGGGATGCCGGCGAGCGTGGTTTCCGAATCCAGCGCGATCGTGCCGTGTTCCTTGTCGGCCATAAGCCGCGCCTTGGGCGCGGCACCGTTCTTGCGCGCTTTTTCGTCCGGCGTGTCGAGGCGTTGCAATTGCCACGGCTCGACTTTTTCGTAGCCGATGTGCAGGTCCATCAGTTCCCGGCCCCACTGCGCCCACTGCCAGAAGTCGGCGTAGAACGGAATGCGCGGAAAATCGCGCTTGAGGTTCTGCGCGTATTTTTCGCGGTAGACGGGATCGTGCAGCACGGCGTAGACGTAATGGAAAATCGCTTCCTTGGTGATCGACCGTTCCTTCTTGCCGCGGCCGGGCGTGTAGTGCTTGCGGAACTGATCGAGCGCCCAGTCGGTGATGTTGTCGATGCACTTGCCATTTTCGTATCGATTGAGCGCAAGAACTTGCGCCGCACTCGGCATGAACACGTCCTTGTTTGGCACTTGATCCAGTGCAATCACGCCGAACTCGCTGCGCTCTGGAAAAGCGTGAAACATTTTTCACTGTCCGCGAAACCGTTGAAAGACGTTTTTTTCAATGCAGCACGACGCGACCGTTTACAATTCCGCCATGCCTCTGATCCAGCTCCAAAGCGTCGACTTCAGCGTCGGCGGACCGCTGCTGCTCGAACAGGTCGATCTCACCATCGAGCCGGGCGAGCGTGTGTGCGTGGTCGGCCGCAATGGCGAGGGCAAATCCACTCTGCTGCGCCTGCTCGCCGGCGAGATAAAACCCGACGACGGTGAGCTGCGCGTACAGGGCGGCGTGCGCGTGGCCAAGCTCGCGCAGGAAGTGCCGCGGGACGCGCGCGGCAGCGTGTTCGACGTGGTCGCGCAGGGCCTTGGGAACCTCGGCGTCCTGCTCGCGCAATATCATCATCTGATCGCGGAGCATTCCGCCGATCTGGCGGCGCTCGGCACGGTACAGGCGCAGATCGAGGCGCAGCACGGCTGGGACCTGGACCGCCGCGTCGCGCAGGTGCTCGAGCGCCTGGAACTGCCCGCCGACATCGATTTCGCCGCGCTGTCCGGCGGCATGAAACGCCGCGTGCTGCTCGCGCAGGCGCTGGTGCGCGCGCCGGACGTATTGCTGCTCGACGAGCCGACCAATCACCTCGACATCAGCGCGATCGCGTGGCTGGAGGAATTCCTGCGCGGCGCACCGTTCAGTGTCGTCTTCGTCACCCACGACCGCAGTTTCCTGCGCGCGCTGGCCACGCGGATTGTCGAAATCGATCGCGGGCAGGTCACATCGTGGCCCGGCGACTACGGGAACTACCTGCGCCGCCGCGAGGAACGCCTGCACGCGCAGGCACAGGCGAATGCGCTGTTCGACAAGAAACTCGCTCAGGAAGAGGTCTGGATTCGCCAAGGCATCAAGGCGCGGCGCACGCGCAACGAAGGCCGCGTGCGCGCACTCAAGGCACTGCGCCGCGAACGCGCCGAACGGCGCGAAGCAACGGGTAGCGCGAAAATGACGCTGGCGACCGGGCAGGCCTCGGGCAAGAAAGTCATCGAGGCGCGCGCCGTCGACTACGCCTGGGACGACAAACTCATCCTGCGCGATTTCTCGACCACGATTTTGCGCGGCGACCGCATCGGCATCATCGGCGCGAATGGTTCCGGCAAGAGCACGCTGTTGAAACTGTTGCTCGGCGAGTTGAAGCCGCGGCGCGGCGAAATCGAAGCCGGCACCAACCTGTCGATCGCCTACTTCGACCAGCTCCGCAGCGCGCTGCGCGAAGACTGGAACGCGCTCGACAATGTCGCCGAAGGCACCGAGTACATCGAACTCAATGGCAGCCGCAAGCACGTGCTCGGCTACCTGCAGGACTTCCTGTTCTCGCCGGAGCGCGCACGCGCGCCGATCACGCGCCTGTCCGGTGGCGAGCGCAACCGCCTGCTGCTCGCGAAACTGTTCGCGCAACCCTCGAACCTGCTGGTCATGGACGAGCCGACCAACGATCTCGACGTGGAGACGCTGGAGCTGCTCGAGGAACTGCTCGCCGCCTACCCGGGCACCCTGCTGCTCGTCTCGCACGACCGCGAGTTCATCGACAACGTGGTGACCTCGACCCTGGTGCTCGAAGGCGACGGCCGCGTCGGCGAATACGTCGGCGGGTTCGGCGACTGGCTGCGGCAAAGACCCGCGTCGGCTCGCCATCCCGGCAAAGAAACAGAAATACAGATGAAAGGGATGCCGGCTGACGCCGACATGACGGATACGCCGGATCCCGGCTTGCGCCGGGTTGACGAGCGAAAGGAATCCGCCGCTGCGGCAAAACGCAAACTCAGCTACAAGGACGCACGCGAGCTCGAACAGCTGCCGGTCCGCATCGAGTCGCTCGAAAACGACATCGCCGCGCGCAGCGCGGCGATGAACGACCCGGCATTTTTCAAGCAGGACAGCGCCGCGATCCTCGCCGCGAACGGCGAACTCGCGAAACTGCAGGCCGAACTCGACCAGGCCTACGCGCGCTGGCAGGCGCTCGAAAGCTGAGCGCAAGTCGGCTAGGCTTGGCCTGCCCCTCCAACGTCGATCGCCGCGCCCGACCATGCTTCGCCTCCTCGCCCTCCTCGCCTTCCTCGCACTCGCCACGGCGGGCGTAGCCCCCACCGAAGCTTCCGCGCAATCACTTCGCCCGAAGACCTGCCTCGTGCTCGGCGGCGGCGGCGCGCGCGGTGCCGCGCACATCGGCGTTCTGAAAGTGATCGAACGCGAGCACATACCGATCGACTGCATCACCGGCACCTCGATGGGCGCGATCGTCGGCGGCCTCTACGCCGCGGGTTACAACGCGACGGAGATAGAAGTGGTGCTCAAGAGCATCGACTGGAAGGACGTGTTCAACGACGATCCGCCGCGCGAAGAGTTGCCGATGCGGCGCAAGGAGGACGAACTGCGCTTCCTCGGCGGCATCGAGTTCGGCCTGCGCGACGGCAAGATCGCCCTGCCGCGCGGCGCAATCCAGGGGCAGAAGCTGCAACTGCTGCTGCGCCGTCTGCTGCTGTCCACGTTGCGCACCGAGGACTTCGACGACCTGCCGATTCCGTTCCGTTCGGTTGCGACCGACATCGGCAAGGGCGAGAAGGTCGTGTTCGCGAGCGGCGATCTGGCCATGGCGATCCGCGCAAGCATGTCGGTCCCCGCGGCCTTCGCGCCGATCCGCTACCAGGGCCACCTGCTCGTCGACGGAGGCATCGTCGACAATGTGCCGATCGAGGAGGCGCGCAAGCTCGGCGGCACGCGCCTGATCGTGGTCAATGTCGGCGCGCCGCTCGCCTCCGAGAATGAACTGACTTCGCCGTTCGCGATTGCCAACCAGATGTTGACCGCGATGATGAAGCGGCAGACGGACGCACAACTGCACACGCTCGGCGCCGGCGACGTGCTGCTCGTGCCGGCGCTAGGCGATCTGTCCAGCGCCGCATTCGACCGCACTCCCGAAGCAGTCGCGTACGGTGAGCAGGCCGCCGACGCCCAGCTCGCCGCGTTGCGTACGTTCTCCGCCAGCGAAACCGATTACGCCGCGTTCACCGCGCATCATCGACAGAAGCCGTTCGATCCGCCGCTGATCGCGTTCCTCGACGTACTCACCGGCCGCAGCCGCACCGCGGACTACGTGCGCCAGCGCCTGTCCGATACGGTCGGCAAACGGTTCGACACTTCGATGCTCGAAGACCGCATCGGCCTCGCCTATGGTGAAGGCAGCTACGAGCGCATCACCTACGATCTCGCCGACAGGGATGGCGGCACCGGTCTCGTCGTGCAACCGGTCGACAAGGGCTGGGGACCGAACTTCCTGCGCGTGGGCCTGCGCCTGGCCGACAACTTTGCCGGGCGCAGCAGCTACCAGTTGTTCACCGAGGCGAATTTCACCGGCCTCAACTCGCTCGGTGGCGAAAGCCGCAACCGCGTCCAGCTCGGCGAGGTCACCGAACTGTACAGCGAGTTCCTGCAGCCGTGGGGACGTCTGGGCCAGTTCTACGTCGCGCCCTTCCTGCAATACAAGGCCTACAACTTCCCGCTCGACGACAACGGCATCGAACTCGCCGAGTACCGCCGCCAACGTTATCTCGGCGCGGTCGAGTTCGGTTACACGCCCGATGCGAGCTGGCAGTTGTCGTCGGCACTCGAATACGGACACGATGCGGCGCACCTGCGCATCGGCACGCCCAGCAGCGCCGAGCGACCGGTCGGGCTGCCGAAGAATGTGTCCAGCGACTTCGGTGGCGTCGTCCTGCGTGCGGTTTACGACGACCTCGACAACGGTGCGTTTCCCAAGCGAGGGGTGCGCCTGGACGTCTCCGAAGAGCTGTTGCTGACCCAACTCGGGTCGAGCGACGCCGCGCGCATCACGCGCCTGCGCTGGGATTGGGCGCTGTCGCGCGGCGTCAACCATGTGCTGCTCGGCGCCAGCGTCGCCGCCGCCAGCGGCCACGGCGCGAACGCACAGATCGCCGCGCTGAGCCAGATCGGCGGCCTCGCCAACCTCTCCGGCTACACCGAAAACCAGTTGTTCGCCTCGAACACCGCGTTGCTGCGCGCGATCTACTACCGGCGCATGACCAATGCCGATGCGCTGTTCAGCGTCCCGCTCTACTTGGGCGGCAGCCTCGAAGCCGGCGGCTGGTGGAACGAGCGCCGTCGCATCGGCAGCAACATGATCGGCGCCGGCAGCGTCTTCGTCGGCATCGACACGTTCCTCGGACCGATCTTTCTCGGCTACGGCTACGCGCAGGGCGGGCACAGCGCGGCGTACCTGACGTTCGGCTCGCTGCTGCGCGCGAACGAGTAGCGGCGCAGATCAGCGCCAGGCCGAGGTGATCGGATACCGGCGCTCGCGCCCGAACGCGCGCCGCGACACCTTCGGCCCCGGCGCGGCCTGATGGCGCTTCCATTCGTTGATGCGCACGAGGCGCAGCACATGCTCGACGACCTCGGCACTGTAGCCGGCGCGCACGATGTCCTCGCGCGATTGCTCCTGGTCGACATAGCGCAGCAGGACCGCATCGAGCACGTCGTACGGCGGCAGCGAGTCCTGGTCGGTCTGGTTCTCGCGCAGTTCCGCGGTCGGCGCACGCGTGATGACCTCGGGCGGAATCACCGGCGCGCCGCCGACCGTGTTGCGCCAGTTGGCGAGCGCGTAGACCTCGGTCTTGTACAGATCCTTGATCGGCGCGTAGCCGCCGCACATGTCGCCGTAGATCGTCGCGTAGCCGACCGCGTATTCGCTCTTGTTGCCGGTGGTGAGCACGAGGCCGCCGAACTTGTTCGACAGCGCCATCAGCATCGTGCCGCGGCTGCGCGATTGCAGATTTTCTTCGGTCGCATCGACCGCATGTCCGGCGAACATCGGTGCGAGTGCATCGAGGAAACCGTTGACTGGCGCTTCGATTGGCACGGTGAAGAGCCTCACGCCGAGCGCGCGTGCCTGCTCGTCGGCGAGATCGTTGCTCTGCCCCGAAGTGTACTTCGACGGCAGGCGCACGCCGGTCACGTTGTCTGCGCCGAGCGCATCCACCGCGATCGCGAGTACGAGCGCCGAGTCGATGCCACCCGACAGGCCGATCCAGACTTTGCTGAACCCGTTCTTCGCGCAGTAGTCGCGCGTGCCGCGCACGATCGCGCGCCAGGCGAGTGCATCGCGGCCCTCGTCGCCATCGGCGGGCCAGCCGACCGGGGCGAACTTGCGCGTGGTTGCATCGTAGTCGGCAATGCACCAGTGGTCTTCGAAAGCGCGCGCGGCATGGTGGATGTGGCCGTCGCCGTCGGCGAGCACCGAGGCTCCGTCGAACACGAGCGCGTCCTGGCCGCCGACGAGATTGAGATAAGCCAGTGCCACGCCCGTTTCCTTCACTCGCGTCGCGAGCAAGGCGTCGCGCTGCGCGTGCTTGTCGCGCTCGAACGGCGAGGCGTTCGGCACGATGACGAGTTGCGCGCCGCGCTCGACCGTGGCGGCGAGCGGCTCGGCAAACCACAAGTCCTCGCAAATGATGAGGCCGACAGACACGCCGCTCACCGCGAACACGCACGAGCCGCCATCCGCGTCGACGTCGAAATAGCGGCGCTCGTCGAACACCGCGTAGTTCGGCAGCTCGCGCTTGCGGTACGTTGCCTCGATGCCGCCGTCGCGCAACACCGAGGCAGCGTTGTAGACGACCGCGCCGGCCGCCTGCGGCCAGCCGACCACGGCGACGATGCCGTGTACGCTTGCCGCGATGCGCTGCAGCGCAGCTTCGCATTCGGCGAGAAAGCTCGGCCGCAACAGCAGATCCTCGGGCGGATAGCCGCTGATCGAAAGCTCCGGAAACAGCACGAGATCGGCGCGGTGCACGTCGCGCGCCTCAGCGATCATCGCCGCGATGCGCTCCGCGTTGCGCGCGACTGCGCCGACGGGAAAATCGAATTGCGCGAGAGCGATACGCATCGTAGAAACCTGCTGACTCGGCGCTAAGCGGCTCCGCCGCTTAACGCCGAGAGTTATTGCCGCAAGCGCAGCTTGTCGGCAACAACCTTATTTCAACCGCGCCGCGATCGCCTTGCCCAGATCGGCCGGCGACTTGACCGTGGTCACGCCGGCTTTCTCGAGCGCCGCGAACTTGGCCGCGGCCGTGCCCTTGCCACCGGAGATGATCGCGCCGGCATGGCCCATGCGCTTGCCCGCGGGCGCGGAGGCGCCGGCGATGAAGGCGACGACCGGCTTGGTCACGTACTCGGCGATGAATTCGGCGGCTTCTTCCTCGGCGCTGCCGCCGATTTCGCCGACCATGATGATGCCTTCGGTCTGCGCATCGTCCTGGAACAGCTTCAGGCAGTCGATGAAGTTGAGGCCGTTGATCGGGTCGCCGCCGATGCCGATGCAGGTGGACTGGCCGAGGCCTTCGTTGGTGGTCTGGAACACGGCCTCGTAGGTGAGCGTGCCCGAGCGCGAGACGATGCCGACCTTGCCCGGCTTGTGGATGTGGCCCGGCATGATGCCGATCTTGCACTCGCCCGGGGTGATGACGCCGGGGCAGTTCGGGCCGATCAGTACGGTGTCGGAATAGTCCTTCAAGCGGTTCTTCACGCGCAGCATGTCGAGCACCGGGATGCCCTCGGTGATCGCAACGATGACCTTGATGCCCGCGTCGGCCGCTTCGAGGATGGCGTCGGCCGCGAACGGCGGCGGCACGAAGATCATCGTGGCGTCGGCGCCAGTCTCGTCGACCGCGTCCTGCACCGTGTTGAACACGGGCAGGCCGATGTGCTGGGTGCCGCCCTTGCCCGGCGTGACGCCGCCGACGACCTTGGTGCCGTAGTCGAGCGCCTGCTCGGAATGGAACGTACCCTGCTGGCCGGTGAAGCCCTGGGTGATGACCTTTGTGGATTTGTTTACAAGTACACTCATGGGAATTCTCGTCTCTCGATCAGGCGGCCTTGACCGCAGCGACCGCCTTCTGGGCGGCATCGTTCAGGTCCAGCGCCGGCGTGATCTTCAAACCGGAATTGGCAAGCAACTCGCGGCCCGCTTCCACGTTCGTGCCTTCGAGGCGCGCGACGACCGGAATCGTCAGGCCCACCTCCTTGACCGCGCCGATGATGCCCTCGGCGATCAGGTCGCAACGCACGATGCCGCCGAAGATGTTGACCAGGATGCACTTGACCTTGTCCGAGGACAGGATCAGCTTGAACGCCTCGGTCACGCGTTCCTTGGTCGCGCCGCCGCCGACGTCGAGGAAGTTCGCCGGCTCCGCGCCGTTGAGCTTGATCACGTCCATCGTCGCCATGGCGAGGCCGGCGCCGTTGACCATGCAGCCGATGTTGCCGTCCATGGTGACGTAGTTGAGGTTGTGCCTGACCGCGACCGCTTCGGCCGGGTCTTCCTGCGATTCGTCGCGCATCGCGGCCAGATCGGCGTGGCGGAACTCGGCGTTGTCGTCGGAGTTGACCTTGCCGTCGAGCGCGACGAGGTCGCCGGCCTTGTTGATCGCGAGCGGGTTCAGTTCGACCAGGGCCAGATCCTTCTCGTTGAACAGCTTGTACAGGCCGAGCATGATCCGGGTCAGCTGGCCTGCCTGCTTGGCGTTGAGCCCCATCGCGAAGCCGAGCTGGCGGCACTTGTACGGCTGCAGGCCTTCGACGAAGTTCACTTCGAGGGTGTGGATGTCCTCCGGGTTCTCGCGCGCGACCTGCTCGATATCGACGCCGCCGCGTGCGGAGGCGATGAAGGCGACGGATTTCGTGCCGCGGTCGACGAGCACCGACAGGTACAGTTCCTTGGCGATGTCGCTGGCCTCGGTGACGAGGACGACGTTGACCGGCAGCGCGCGGCCACCCGACTGGTAGGTCTCCATCTTCGTGCCGAGCATCTTCGCGGCCGCCGCCTTGACCTCATCGAACGTCTTGACCAGCTTGACGCCGCCGGCCTTGCCGCGGCCGCCGGCATGGATCTGCGCCTTGACCACCCATTCATCGCCGCCGAGTGCTTTCGCGGCATCGACGGCCTCTTCGGGCGTCCTGGCGATCTTGCCCGGGGGCACGGGGATGCCGTAGTCGGCGAACAATTGCTTGGCCTGATACTCGTGGAAATTCATGGACCACCTTGGGGGGAGTTGGTGAATACACGCGGCGCGCCGGCGCGGCCGGGGCGCGTATTGTGATGAATCGCCGGGCCAAAAAAAAGGCCGACGCCATTTCCCGTGGCCACGAACCTGCTGCGGCGCAGCCCGGCCGGCAACGCGCCGCCTCACAAGTGCGATTCGACCGCTTATACTTGCCCACGGGGAAAAACCCGCAAAACAATAAGGAATCACCCGGCCGTGGCCGTCGCCGCCGTCCAATCCAGCTTCGCCGCCCGCGCCGCAAGCGATACCGCCGCAATCACGCGCGAGTTCTATTTTTTCAACCTGTTCCGCGTCCTCGAAGCGGTCATCATCATTGCGCTGATGTTCAGTCCGTACGCGGTCGAATGGGTCAGCCTCGTGCACCCCGAGCTCGGCCGCGGCACCGCGCTGTTCTACATGATCTTCGCAGTGCTCACCGTCGCCTTCGCCACGCGCGAGGCGCGCTACTACCGAACCTGGGTCGATGCCTCGCTGGTCGTCGACATCCTGGTCTGCGCCCTGGCGATGTTCTCCATCCGTCACCAGTTCATCAGCCTGGCCCTGCTCCTGCTCGTCAATATCGGCGGCGCGGCGACCCTGCTGCCGCGACGCATCTCGTTCTTCTTCGCCGCGTTGGCGACGTTCGGCGTGTTCGCCCAGAACATCGCCGGCAACCTGCTCAACGAGGATCATCGCGAAGTCCTCGAGGCCGGCATCTGCGGCCTGGCTTACTTCTCGGTTACCGGCCTGTGCCTGTTCCTCGGTCGGCGCATGCGTGCCTCCGAAGCGCTCGCCAGCCGACGAGGCAGCGACCTGCGCAACCTCGCCCAGATCAACGAGTTGATCATCCGGCGCATGAAGACCGGCGTGCTCGTCGTCGACGGCGGCAATACCGTGCACCGCTGGAACGAGGCCGCTGCCGCGTTGATCGGCAACCCCACCGACGGCCACAACGACCTCGGCCGCATCGCGCCCGAACTCTCGCGCCGGCTCTACCACTGGCGCACCTCGCGCAAGATCGACAACACGGCGATCTCGCTGGCCGAAGGTGCGCCCGAAGTGATCCCGCGCTTCACGCGCATGGCCGCGAACGACGCCGAGAACGTCCTTATCTTCCTCGACGACACCTCGCTCGTCTCGCGTCGCGCCGAGCAACTCACGCTCGCCTCGATGGGCCGGCTCGCCGGCTCGATCGCGCACGAGATCCGCAACCCGCTCGCCGCGATCAGCTACTCGGCGCAGTTGCTCGCCGAGTCCGAAGCACTCGACAGCGCAGACCAGCGCATGATCGAGATCATCCGCAGTCATGCCGGGCGTGTGAACGAGATCGTCGAGAACATCCTGCACCTTGCCCGGCGCGAACGCTCGATGCCGGAAAGCGTCGATCTCGTCGCCTGGACCGAGCGTTTCATCGTCGACTTCAAGGCCACGATCGACATCGGCGCAAACAGCCTCGCCGCCAAGCCGCAAAAGACGAAGGTGGAAACGCTGGTCGATCCGAAGCAGTTGCAACAGGTCGTGTGGAATCTCGTGCAGAACGCCCTGCGCTACGGCCATGCGCCCGGCGACCCGGCCCGCATCAGCCTGATCGTGCGCCAAACCGGCGACCGTGGCCCGCCGATGCTCGACATCGTCGACCGCGGACCCGGCATCCCGGCCAAGGTCGCAGCGCAGATTTTCGAGCCATTCTTCACCACCCATGAACTCGGCACGGGCCTGGGCCTCTATCTCGCGCGCGAGATGTGCCTGGCCAATCTCGCCACCCTCGAATATCTTCCGATCGCCGGCGGCGGCAGTTGCTTCCGCATAACCTTCGCGCCACCGCCGACGCCATCACTCAGCTGAACGGGGATTCGCGCCCGGCCCTGCGTCAGCGAAATTTTTCCGGTACGATCCCTCCGATGAGCCAACCCGCCGCCCTCATAATCGACGACGAACGCGACATCCGCGAACTGCTTTCGATCACGCTCGGCCGCATGGGCCTGCGCGTAGACACCGCCGCCGATGTCGCCCAGGCCAAGGCCCGGCTCGCGGAAACACACTACACACTCTGCTTCACCGACATGATGCTGCCCGACGGCTCCGGCCAGCAGATCGTGGAGTGGATCGCGGCCAATCATCCACGGACGCCGGTGGCAATGATCACGGCGCACGGCAACGTCGACGCGGCGGTGACCGCGCTCAAGGCCGGCGCGTTCGATTTCGTTTCCAAGCCGGTGGACATCACGATCCTGCGCCGTCTCGTCCAGGCCGCGCTCAAGCTCGCCGAGGAGAAGGGCTCCGACGCGCCGAGGACCGACGCCTCGCGCCTGCTCGGCGATTCTTCCGCGATGACCCAGCTGCGCGCGACGATTGACAAGCTCGCCCGCAGCCAGGCACCGGTCTACATCGCCGGCGAATCGGGGGTCGGCAAGGAGCTCGTCGCGCGCCTGATCCACGAGCAGGGTCCACGCGCCACCGCCCCGTTCGTACCGGTCAACTGCGGAGCGATCCCGGCCGAGCTCATGGAAAGCGAATTCTTCGGCCACATGAAAGGCAGCTTCACCGGCGCGGCCGCCGACAAGATCGGCCTGTTCCAGGCCGCCGCCGGCGGCACGCTGTTTCTCGACGAGGTCGCCGACCTGCCGATGCACATGCAGGTCAAGCTGCTGCGCGTGATCCAGGAGAAAGCCGTGCGCCCGATCGGCGGCCGCGCCGAGCTGCCGGTCGACGTGCGCATCCTCTGCGCCACGCACAAGGATCTCGGCCGGCTGGTCGAGGCCGGCCAGTTTCGTCAGGATCTCTACTACCGCATCAACGTCATTGAACTGCGCGTGCCGCCGCTGCGCGAGCGCCGCGACGACATACCCAAGCTCGCCGGTCGCATTCTCGAGCGGCTGGCGGGAAATTCCGGCGGCGCGCCCGCAAGGCTCAGCCCGGACGCGCTCGACGCATTGCTCCGCTATTCGTTCCCGGGCAACGTGCGCGAGCTCGAGAACGTGCTCGAACGCGCCGTCGCGCTGTGCGAGAACAACATGATCGCAGCCGACGACCTGCATCTTTCCACGCGCGCGCGCGTGCCCGACCTCGCCGCCGCGCCCGCAGTCGCCGCGCCGCAGGAGGACGAAGACGACGACGGTCTCGACGACGAGGCCACCGGAGTCGGCCTCGACAGCTACATTTCGAACCTCGAGCGCGAGGCGATCATGAAGGTGCTTCAGGAAACGCGCTACAACAAGACCGCCGCGGCGAAGAAACTCGGCATCACCTTCCGCGCTATGCGTTATAAGCTGAAGAAGCTCGGCATCGATTGAAGCCTTTCCGGAGTCATGGACGGGAAATCCCCGCTCATGCTGCAGACTCCGGAAACTCCACCCTGATGAGCAAGCCGCTGCCGCCCGCTGCCGTCAGCAGGCGGACAACGGCACCGTGTCTCGACGCGATGTTGCGAACGATCGCAAGACCCAGTCCGCTTCCGGTCTGCTGCGTCCCCTGACGGCGGAAGAACCGGTCGAATACGCGCTCGCGTTCGGCCTCTGGAACGCCGGGACCCGTATCGGCGATTTCGACGCAAGCATGCCGATCGCCGCCGTCGACGCGTACTTCCACCTGGCCGAAAGATGGAGTGTAGCGAATGGCGTTTTCGACGAGATTCTGCAACATGACGCGCAGCGCATCGAGATCACCCATGATGCCAACCGGCTCATCGGCGCGCACTTGCAGATCGATGGCTTTTTCGCGCACCAGAGGAGAGCATTCGTTGACGACCGAGGTCACCACGCCGGCGAGATCGAGTGGGAGCATCCGGTATTGAATGCCGTCCGGCTCATGTTTCGCCAAGGTCAGCAGTTGCTCCACGAGGCGTACCGCACGGTTGACGCCGTTGGCAAGATCGTTGAAGGCGGAAATCCGCTCGTCGGAAGATTGCGCACGCTGGGCGAGCTGCATTTGCAAGCGCACCGCGGCCAAAGGCGTGCGCAACTGATGCGCGGCGTCGGCCACGAAATTGCGTTGCACGGTAATCGCGCGGGCAAGCCGTTCGAGCAAATCGTTGAGGGCCAATACGAGTGGCAACAACTCTGCCTTCAATCCCCCCGTCGGCAGCGGCTGAAGCGCCGTCACCGATCGCTCCTTGAGGGATCTCATCACCTGCGTCAGCGGACGCAATCCCCTGTGGACCACGATCCAGACCAGCGCGCTGACCAATGGAAACAGAATCAAAAGCGGCACGATCGCCCGCAGCGCGATGCGCACCGCAAGCTGGTTGCGTGCTCTGAGCTGCAATCCCACTTGTATGTAGCGTCCACGCATGAGTACGCTGTAGATGCGCCAGGGTCCCGATGCCGTGGCTACGGTTTCATATCCGCTCTGCCGATCCAGTCGCAGACCGAGTGCGGGAACCGAGGAGTAGGTTTGAGTCCCATCGGGATCCCAAGTCTGGATGATGAACTGGTCATCGTCGTCGATGTCGAATTCCGTGCGTTTCGAGGCGTCGTTCTTCACCACGTCGAGCGGATTGCTCGAAATCGCCTCTGCCACCAGTCGCAACTGGTAGTCGTTGAGTTCGCCGACTTCGTTTTCGACGAGCGAGTACACCGCAACGGCCGCCGCCAGACAACACAACAGCAGGCCGCCGTTGAGCCAGCACAGCAACGCTCCACGAATGGACGTCATGTTTGAGCCTGCAGCACGTAGCCGACACCGCGCACGTTGCGGATGAAACCGACCCCGAGTTTTCGGCGCAGGGAATGGATGTGGACTTCAATCGCATTGCTCTGCACTTCCTCGCCCCAGCCGTAGAGTTTTTCCTCCAAGCGGTGTCTCGAAAGCACCACGCCCGGACGTTCCAGCAATGCCTCGAGGATCGCGAACTCCCGATGGGAAAGAAACAACGGCTGACCTGCCCAGATGGCCCCATGCGTTGCAGGAATCAGAACCAGTTCGCCGTAGCGCAAGGATGCATCCGAAATACCCATCGAGCGGCGATGCAGGGCGCGCAATCGCGCCACCAATTCGCCCAGGTCGAACGGCTTGGGCAGGTAGTCGTCCGCGCCGCTGTTGAGTCCCTTGACTCGATCGATGACGGAATCCCGCGCCGTGAGTATCAAGGCCGGCGTCGCCACGCTGCGCTCGCGGGATTGTCTGAGGAGATCCAGGCCATCGCAATCCGGCAAGCCCAGGTCGAGCAACCAAAGATCGTAGTCGCCGTCGACGAGTGCGCGGATCGACGAACGCCCGTCGCGCACCCAGTCAACGGCCATCGATTCCTGGCGCAGGCCCTTGCGCAGACCCGATCCGATCATTTCGTCATCTTCGGTCAAGAGCAGCTTCATGGCGTCAACCGGCCCAATGCCCATGCAACAGCGCCATCATGCCACGGGATGCCGGTCGGTCCACGAACTTCAGCATCCCATCGTCGCGATCCCGGATCGAGCTGCACCTCGCTCGCGGGATCGCGTTTCCGGACTCAGAATTGAAGTTCGAGCGAAGCGTAGGTCAGCCGTCCAAGCGGCGAATACGTGGCGACATCGGCATTGTTGTCGACGAAGGCGCGCGGGGCGAGCGGCGGCATGCGGTTGGCGAGATTGTTCATGCCGACCGCGATCTTGATGTCCTTGATCGCCTTGCCACCCTCGGTGCGGATGTCGTAACCGACACGCAAGTCCCAGGACGTGTAGCTGCCGACGTGGATTGGCGGCGAGGTACCGTTCGCGCCGGTGTCGTTGACCGAGGAGATCCAGGTGTTGCCAACGGTGACGTCCCATTCCTTCCACGCCCAATTGAACGTGGTGTAGAAGCGGTATTTCGGCAGGGTGCCACCAAACACGCCGGTGTTGTTCGCATTGCCCGCGTATTCGATGTAGGCCATGCCGGGCAGACCCTGGAACTTGAACTCGTTGAAGATCGCGCCAGCGGTCGAGATGCGGAAGTTGCCGTAGTTGTCGGTCGGGATCGTGTAATCACCCGAAACGTTCAGCGACTTCTCCTCGAGCGACGCGAGGTTGCGGAACTGGTCGACAAGGTAAAGGTTGTTCGCCTGGGTCGGATCGCCCTTGCCCGTTGCCGGATTGGTCAAATACGCGAGCAGATCACCCGGGTGCGTGAATGGCTGGGTGGCACCGCTCGTGCCCGGAAATGCGCCGACTGCGAGGTTGGCGAAATACGGTGATGCGGATCCGAGCGTGTTGATGCTCGAAAGGATGTTGTTGAAACCGATGCCGCCGGCGAACCCTTTCAGCGTGATTTCCGAGTAGTCGACTGCCAGCGACAGACCGGGCACGATGTTCGGACGCACCGTGAAGCCGAGTAGCTTCGATGTCGACTTTGCCGGCTTGAGATTCGGGTTGTTGCCGTCTTCGCCGTTGATCGGCATCGCGGTGTAGTTGCTGCCGAACACTCCCTGGATCACGCCGGCGCCGACCTGGCGCGTGTCAGTGGGTCCGTACTCGGCGTACAACGACGGCGCGCTGAACGACTTCGAATAGTTCCCGCGCACGATGAATTGCTTGTCGAATGGCTCCCAGCGGAAACCGACCTTCGGCACGAAGGAGGAACCGGCGTCGCTGTACTTTTCCTCGCGACCGGCAAGCGTGAGGTCGAGCGCATGCGCGCCGGCGAAATTCCATTCCTTGCCGGCGATCGGTACGCGCAATTCGGCGAACGCGCCGTAGATGTTGCGGCTCTTCGAGAACGGATCAGCGTAGGTTCCGCCGAGCCATTGCTGGCTGTTGCCGGTGGTGCTGCCGGTGACGGGGTCGGTGACTCGACCGTTCGCGTCGGCATGGCCGGACAGGCTTTCACGCCGCCCGCTGACCCCCAACGCGATCTCCACCTCGTCGGCCGGCAGATGGAACAGCTTGCCGTTGACGCTGGCGTCGAACGAGGCAAGCTCGCTGCTCGCATTGATCAGCTCGTTGCCGTAGAGATTGGCGAGCGCGGCTGGATTGACGCCCGCCGTCAACGCGAATGGATCGAGCGCGGGCTGGAGCACGAGCGGGCCGGTCAACGCGTAGCCGCCGTAGACCTTGCTGAACGTACCGCCCGCGATCGGGTTCCCGTTCGCGTCGAATCCGCCCGCGATCGCCTTGGCGATGTTCGGTTTGTAGATCAGGTTCGTCTGTGTCTGGTCAAGATCGCTGCGGCTGTAGACCGCTGCCGCCTCCCACGACCAGTCCTCACTGAAATGCCCGCGCAGGCCGCCGGTCACGCGATACGCGGTCACGTCGTTGTAAAAGTTGTGCGTGTTGGGAAGGTAGGAGAAAGCGACGCCGGTGAACGCCGCCTTCAACGGGTTGTATGGCGCGCCGGCCGGCACCGCGATGCCGGTGGCGGCCACGGGCCCCCAACGCGTGAAGCTGCGCCCGTGCGAGGCCTCCACGTCGCCGAACGCTTCGAGCTTGTCCTCGATCAGCGTCTTCGACAGGTTCGAAACGAAGGAAAGCTGGTTCTGGCGCAGCAACAACGTCTGGTACGGAGAAATGTCGAAACCGGCGGCGATCGCGGCCGGCGTCGTCTTCATATAGGTGCCGTTATTGACCAGGTCGATGATCGAGCCGGCCGTGGCGCCCGCGCCGACCGGGTTGTTCTGTCGTGGCGAGTACAGGCCAGCGTTGAGTAGATAGCCGGCCCCGCCGACCGCGCCCGGTATCGATGAGGTCTTGCCGTAGAGCGGGCTCGTGAACGAACGTGTGTTCTGGTACAGCGGATCGGACAGGTTGGCGGTCAGCGTGGCCACGACCTTCACGCCCGCGAGCGTGCCGCCGCCGGTAATCCACGCCGAACGCTCGCTGTAGTTGCCGTCCGCATCGCCCCAGCGCGAACCGGCGGTCACGCCCTCGTAGTCGGATTTGAGAATGAAGTTGACCACACCGCCGATCGCATCCGAGCCGTACAGCGACGAAGCGCCGTCGGCGAGCACCTCGATGCGATCGACGGCCTGTGCCGGAATCTGACTGATGTCGACGAAGTTCTTGCCGTTGATGCCGCCGATGCCGCTGTTGGCGACGCGGCGCCCGTTGATGAGGACCAGTGTCGGCAGGTTGCGCAACTGTATCTGCGAGCCGCCTGCGGTGTTCTGGTTGTTGTTGTTCGCGTTGCTGTTGCCGGCATTGCTGCGGCCGGCGAACGCGGGAACCGTCTTGCGCAGCAGTTCGAGCGCATTCGTGGTGATTCCGGATTGCGCGATCTTCTCGGCATCGATCGTCACCACCGGCACGACGACTTCGTCGGGCGCGGTGCGGATTGCACTGCCGGTAACGCTAACCTCGCCAAGTTTTTGCGTTTCGCCTTTCTCCGCGCCTAGCCTCTCCTGCGCACACGCTTCGGAAACCAGCGCTGCGCTGATACTTAGAGCCAAGGTCGACACCACTCCCAACGAAATCAGTTTATGGCTACGCATATCTCCCTCCATTGTGATGCCCGCTGGGGTGCTTGTGCCCCGGAGGCTGTGTGTTGTGGGATGTACGTTGTCCTGCGTGTCGCTCCCCCGATGGAACCTCCCGCGTGACGACCGCCCCCCCGGCAGCCGCAACGATTCTTCTTACCTCACGTCGTAGGCCATTACCGCCGCCGTCGCCTTGGTATCTCCGGGCGAAACAGCGACGAACAGTTTGTTCAATTGCGGCACGAGAATGCCCGTCTTGGCGCCGGGCGCCGAAAGCACCCGCGGCAATGGTTCGTAGTGGTCGGCGTCCTTTTCCGAGAACACGCCGATATAGCCCTCGCCGCCGAGCACGTAAACGCGTTTGCGCGCCGGATCGAATATCGCCTGGTCGCAACGTTCCGGCGCCTTGAATTCGGCGATCCGCGCGCCCGTGTCCGCGTTGACGACGATCAGCGTGCCCGGATTGCGCGTGACCACGAACAGCCGATGCGTCGCCTCGTCGAACGCGAGTGGCGCGTTGTCGCCTTTGGTCCTGATCGGCCAGGTGGTGATGACCTTGCGAGTGTTCTTATCGACCACCGCCATCTCCTTCTTGCCGGTGACATTGACGAAGATCTTGCTGCCATGCTCCTCGATCGCCATCGCTTCGATCTTGTCCGTGTCGAACTTGAGTTCGCCGTAGTTGTGGCCGGTATAGGGATCGAGCTCGACGAGCCAGGTGCTCGCCTGCTTCATGTCGCGCCCGCCGGCAGCGATGTATAGGCGCTTGCGCGTCGCGTCGTAGGCCATCGAATCGGCCCCCTTGGTGTGCTTGAACGAGCCGACGATCTTGTAGCTTGCGCCGTCGATGACCTTGGTCTCGCCGTCGGAGCCGGTCTGGGTCACGACGAGCTTATTGACGTCGGGCAGATACAGCAGGCCGTGCGGGGTTTCCAGGCCGTCGATCGTCTTCAGATGCTTGAGCGATTTCAGGTCGAAGACTTCGAGCGTATTGTGGTCCTCGGCGGCGAGAAACAGGCGATTGCCTTTCAGGTCGACTTCGAAATGGTCGAAGTCGCCTTCGTAGCCCGGCAACTCCACCTTGGCGGACGCTTCCATGGCAGTGACCGCGGCTTTGTGTTGCGCGGCATACGATATTTGCCAAGTCGTTGCCGCGATGAGGGCAGCGAACAACTTGCGGGCCAGCGGTTTGTGCGGCGTCATTTTCATGGTTCTCCAGATACGTTCGTCGGACCGGCGCCGAGGTCAATGCGCGGGCTGCACCAGTGCATCGGCGCTCGCGATCCGCGCCGCCATCACGGCGCGCATCTTTTCCGCGCGTTGGTGCATCGCCTGCCGGTCGTCGCCCTTCTTGTACGCAAAGACGACGCCGGCCGCGCCGATGACCTTGCCGTGCGCGTCGTGCAGCACGCCGAGGGATTCGAAGCGATCACCGCTTTCGTTCAACTCGAGCTTGGGCTTGCCGCTCTTGATCACGCCCATGTCGTCTTCGTCGGCAGGCTTGCCGATGCGGCCGATGTTGGAGGCGACAATGGGATATTCCGCCTTGGTTGGCACCGCGGCATGAACGGCGATGATGAGCACGTCCTTGTTGGCATCCAGCGCCTCGTCGACCAGTTTCTGTGCCAGGGTGTCCGCGGGCACTGCCGCATCGAACGGCGCCTTCTCGCCGAGGTTGGCGACGTGCGATATGCGCCGCGACATGTGATCGCGGATGTTCGTGGCTTCCTGGTCGAACGCCGCCTTGTCGTCGCCCGCCTTGTACTTGAACGCGACGCCGATGCTGCCGACGGTGCGGTGCGCAACGTCGAACAGCGGCAGGTTGACCTCGTAGCGATCGCCGGCCTTGTCGACGCCGACGCTGGCCTTGCCGGTCTTGATCACATCGAGATCTTCCGGATCGGCCTTCTCGCCAAGATGACCGTTATAGGTGGCGATCACCACGTTCTCGGTCGTCTTCGGCGGCGTGGCATGGATTTCGATGACGGCGACGTCGGGATGCGCGGCCACGACTCGGTCGACCAGTTCCTGCGCATAGATCTTCTTCGGCGCTTGCGTGGCTTGAGCGCACACGCAAGCCACGCACGCTGCAAAAACAATCGCGATGCGACGCATATCCTGTTTCCTCCCGACGCCGGCTCGTGCCGACCTTTTGTTGTGGATCTGCCGATCGCGACATGCTCTGCGGTGATGGAGAAACCGTCATGCCTGCGCGAGTGGAAAGCAAGCTAACATGCGAAACTGAAGTCATTCTTAAGGGATTCGGCATGCAGCGACCGGCGCAGATCAACGCGGAATCAAGACAATCGGCGGTCGAGGAGCTGCAGCGGGGTATCGCCAAACAGCAGGCTGGGCAAAGCGCCGTGGCACTGAGCCATTTCGAGCGTGCGGCCAAACTCGATCCGGCCAACCCGCAGGTGCGGCACATGCTCGGCATCTGTACCTTGCAGGCGGGCAATCTTCCACTCGCGGCGAAGCACTTCCGCGACTGCCTGCAGCTGGCCCCGACGTTCGCCGCGGCGTTCAACGCTCTCGGCGTGGTCCTGCGCCGCATGGGTAACCATGCCGAGGCGATGGAGGCGTTTCGTTCCGCGCTCGCGACGAAAGAGCGGTACGTCGAAGCAATCTACAATCTCGGCCTGTCGCAGGAAGTGCTCGGCGCGCTCGACGCGGCGGAGCAGGCCTACCGCCAGGCGTTGCAATGGCGACCGGCCGATTTCAACGCCGTCAACGCGTTCGGCAATCTGCTGCGCCGGCGCGGACGACTCGAAGAGGCGCTGCCGCTGTTGCTGCGCGCGCGCAAACTCCGGCCGAACCTCGCCCACACCAACGGCACGCTCGCGCAAGCCTTGCTCGACCTCGGTCGGCCGCGCGAGGCGCATGCCTGTGCGCAGGCCGCAGCCGTGCTTGAGCCTGCGACGGCGGCATGGTGGGCAACCCTGGGGCGAACCGAACGACTGCTGCACAACGTCGAAGCCGCGATCACGGCCTTGCGCAAAGCGATCGCGCTCGACGTGGACGACTGGGTTTCGCGCTGCGAACTCGGCCTGGCGCTTGCCGAAGCCGGCGAAATCGTCGAATCACGCGCCATCCTCGCACAAACCCGGGTCGGCGAGCGTCAGGCCGAGCGCATCCGCTGGACGGTGCTGCTGTCGCTGCCCTCGGTCTACGCCGACGAAGTGGAAATCGACAGCGATCGCGCACGCTTCGCCCGCGGCCTCGACGAGATCGGCGCGGGCCTGCGCCTGGACACGCCGGCGCAGCGCCAGTACGCCTTCGAGGCCGCCTGCGGCGTCGCCCCGTTCCAGCTCGAATACCAGGCGCGCGACAACACCGCGCTGCGCATCGGCTTCGGCGATCTGGTCACGCGCGTCATGCACGCGGCCGCGCCGCAATACGCCGCGCCCTGCGCGTGGCGCGCGCGCGCGCACGGCGGCCGTATCCGCGTCGGCATCGTCAGCAGCCATCTGATGCAGCACACGGTGTCACGCTACTTCCGCAGGCTGCTTGCCGGGCTCGACCCGGCGCGTTTCGATGTGCGCGTCTGGTACAGCGGCGAGACGCGCGATGCCGCAACCGACATGATCGCCGCGCGCGTCGTCGCATTCGAGCAGGTCAACGAAGACGCGCTCGCCAGCGCCGCGCGCATCCGCGCCGCGCAACTCGATGCGCTGGTCTATCCCGAGATCGGCATGGACCCGCGCCATCATGCGCTCGGCGCCTTGCGTCTCGCCCCCGTGCAATGCGCGCTGTACGGACATCCGGCCACGAGCGGACTGCCGGGCATCGACTATTTCCTCGGCGCCGACGCGCTGGAACCGGTGGACGCGCAACGGCACTATCGCGAGCAACTGGTCCGTCTGCCCGGGCTGGGTACCTTGCCCGAAGCGCCACCCGCGCCCGGCGATGGCGCGTGGCTGGATGCCTGGTCCGCCGCCAAGCCGATCGCGCTGTGCCTGCAGAATCATCTCAAGCTGCCGCCCACGTTCGATGCGGTGCTCGCGCGCATCGCGCAGCGCAGCGGCGCGCGCATCGGCCTGTTCGTGCGCAACAGCGGCGTCGCGCAACTTCTGCGTCGACGCATCGAGGCGGCGTTCGCCGCGCATGGTCTCGAGCCGGCACAGTCGCTGGTTTTTCTGCCGGCAAAAGATCATGCGACCTACCTCGGCGCGGTCGCGCGTGCGACGCTGATTCTCGATACGCCGGGTTTTTCCGGCGGCGCCACCAGCCTGGATGCGTTCAGCGTCGGCGCCCCGGTGCTGACCTGGCAAGGCACCATGGCGCGCGGCCGCCAGACCGCAGGCATGCTTGCGATGATGGGCATCGACGGGCTCGTCGCCGCCGACGCAAACGACTATGTCGACCAAGCCGCTGCCCTGATCGCCGACGCGCCGCGTCGCGACACGCTGCGCAAGCGCATCCTCGAACGCAAGGCAGCGCTGTTCGATGACGCCGGCGTCATCGCCGCCTTCGAGGACTTTCTCGACCGCGCGACGCGACGCGCGGCAGCAAGCTAGCGCGGCAGATCGAGCGCCCCGGTCAGGTCGCCCATCGGCGCCGCGCCGTTCGCCTTCAGCGCCGCGTCGCGCTGCTCGATGCCGGGCAGCGGGGCGAGGTCAAAGCGGCGGTTGAGCAGACGCTGGATCGAGCCGGTGTCGTATTGCGTGTGGTCGACGTAGCCGCGTTTGGCGAACGGCGAGACGACGATCGCCGGAATGCGCAGGCCCGGACCCCAGCGGTCGCCCTTCGGCGGCGCGACGTGATCCCACCAGCCGCCGTTCTCGTCGTAGGTGACGATGACGACCATGTGCGGCCACTGCGGACTCTTCTCCAGGTGCGCGATCACGTCGGCGATGTGCTCGTCGCCGGCGCGGACCGTCGCGTAGCCCGCGTGCTGATTGAGGTTGCCCTGCGGCTTGTAGAACGTCACCTGCGGCAGCCTGCCGGCATCGATGTCGGCGATGAGCTTCGCACCGTCCATGCCGCCGTCGCGCAAATGCTCGGTGCGCGCCGGTTTGCCGGGCGCGTAGTTCGCGTAGTAGTTGAACGGCTGGTGGTGGTACTGGAATGCGATGTGGGAGAGTTCCTTGCCCTGATCGAGCGCGATCTGCCAGGCGCCTGCATACCAGGCCCAGCTGACGTTCGCCGCGTCGAGCCGCTCGCCGATCGTCTCGGCGACCTGCGGGCTCAGGGTATTGCGCTTGTCGGGATCGGCGAAGCGCGCATCGCCGCCCTTGGCCGCGGTGTTGCCCGAGGGCTGGTACGGCGGCTGCATCGTGTTGACCGCGTAGTAGTCCGGCGTCAGGTTGCCGTAGCGCAGGTATTTCGGCGGGCCGTCGAGCGCGGATGCAGGGCTCTTCGGATCCGGCGTGAGGCTGACCCCGTCGGCGTTGACGATCGAGATATTGGCCTCGTAGGTCTTCGGATCGGCCTTGGTCTTGAAGTCGAACGGTGCGCAGGCGCAGATCAGGTACTGGTGGTTGAGGAACGAGGAGCCGAACGCGCCGTGGAAGAAATTGTCGGCCAGGGTATACTTTTGCGCAATTTTCCAAAGCGCCATCTTCGAGCCGTCGAAATGGCCCATCGTCTCGCCGCCGGCATCGCTGTAGGCGGCGAACAGGTCGTTCCTGCCGCCATCGATCTGCATCTGCTGGTTGTAGAACGCGTGAATCAGATCGTGCAGCCGGTAGTCCAGGCTGACACCGTAGCCGTTCGGATCGTCGAGCGCGAATGGACGATTGGGATGGCCGCGCGTCGCCTCGGTGGGAATCTGTTTGGGGTCGGCCGCCGTCGTCAATGCGTTCGGCACCGGCGGCAATTGCTTGAGCACGCTGCCGTCGCGATCACGCTGCAGGTACTGTTCCGGCTTGAGGTTCTGCAGGCCGTTCGCACCGGGGAACATGCCGTACAACTGGTCGAACGAACGGTTTTCGGCGTAGATCACGACGATGGTCTGGATCGCATCGAGCTTCGCATCGCGTCCCGCGGCAGCGGGTTTGCGCGCCATCGGCGAAGATTGGCAGGCCGCGAGCAAGGCGGCCGCGGCGAGCAACGGTATCGGGCGAAGACGGAGCATGCGGGTCACCATTTGCGACAAGGCATTGAGGCAGAATGGTCGCATGCGCCGCCACCTTTGTGTACTCCTTCTGACCGCCTCGCAGTTCGCCGCGCCCGCCCGCGCCAGCGCAGCGGAGCTCGCATCCTCGTACGCGCGGGCGCGCGAACGCACGGCGCAGTTGCGCGAAGCCGGCCGCGCGATCTTCTCCGATCCGATGTTCTCCGCCTCGGGCAGGCAATCCTGCGCGAGCTGCCACGATCCCGCGCGCCGCTACAACCCGCCGAACGCACGCGATGTGCAAACGGGCGGCCCTGCGTTGCGCGATCAGGGTCTGCGCGCACTGCCGACGCTGACCTATCTCGACCGCGTACCGCCCTACGACAACCACCACTACGACTCCGAGGACGAAGCCGACAACTCGATCGACAACGGCCCCACCGGCGGCCTGACCTGGGACGGCCGCGTCGACACCGGCGCGCAACAGGCGGCGATTCCGCTGACCTCGAAGTTCGAAATGGCGAACACGATCGCCGGCGTCGCCGCCGCCGCGCGCAAGGCGCCGCATGCGCCGACGCTGCGCGCGGCGCTTGGCAGCACCGTCCTGGACGATGACGAACACGCCTTCGCCGCGGTCGCGCGCGCGCTCGCCGCATTCGAAGAGGACGACGCCGAATTCAGTCCGTACACGAGCAAATACGATGCCGTCCTCACCGGGCGCGCAACGTTGAGCGCGCAGGAGCAACGCGGCCTCGCCCTGTTCGAGGACGCACGCAAGGGCAATTGCGCGCAATGCCATCTGTCCAGGCGCGGACTCGATGGCACGCCGCCCGCGTTCTCCGACTACGGCCTGATCGCACTCGCCGTGCCGCGCAATGCGAACATCGCGCGCAACCGCGACCCCGCCTTCTTCGACCTCGGCGCCTGCGGCCCCGAACGCGAGGACAAGGCGAACCAGGACGAATACTGCGGCCTGTTCCGCACGCCGACGCTGCGCAACGTCGCCCTGCGCAGTGCATTTTTCCACAACGGGAAATTCCACGACCTGCGCGAAGTGGTCGAGTTCTACGTCACCCGCGACATCACGCCGGAGCGCTGGTACGCGAAGGATGCGAACGGAAAGACTGTTTTTTACGACGACCTGCCTGCGCCCTATCACGCCAACATCAACCGCGATCCACCATTCGCCGGACAGAAGCCCGGAGCACGCCCGGCGTTGAGCAAGAGCGAGATCGACGACATCGTCGTGTTCATGCGCACGTTGAGCGACGGCTACCTCAAAGATAGCCCCTATCGCGCGGAACGAGGGCCTGCGGTCTCCGCCCTGCCGCACGAACAGTCGGCGCGCTGACGCCCAGCCGACGCGCTATTCCCGCCGCGCCGCGTGCGCTGTACGTCACTCGCGTTGCGGGCAAGCCGTCGTCCGGGCGAACCGCCTGGCGACAGGCGCCAAGCGAGATCGCTGCGATCACACAGGCGGATGCCGCATCCATGCTCCAAAACCGGCAGTGCTCAAGCATGACCGCCTTTCTTCGCCGCAGCGGGAGCTTGCGTGGGCTTGTTGCGCTGCGGACACGGGTCTTCCTTGGTGCATCCATGCGTCGAGAAATCGATCGGCACCAAAGCGTAGCCCTCGAACGGCTTCCCATCCTTGAGGCCGGGATTGAATTTCCACGACAGCATTGCCGCCTTCGAAGCCTGAGCAAAGCTTTCTACCAACGCTGCCCTGTCCGGAACCGTGCCATCGGCGGCGCTCTTCGGCTCGCCAATCAGTTGCAGCTTCTCGATTTCCGCGGATTTGGCGTTGCCCTGCTCGTCGATCAACACTTTGAGGATCACCTTCGCGCCCACACCGGCCTTGATGGCTTCCAGCGGATACTTGGGTGGCTGCATCTTGCGATAGGTGATGTTCTCAGACGGAGCCATGTCCGGGATTTCGCCAGGTTGAACCGATGTTGCAGGCTTGTCGGAAGCCGTCGGCTTTTCGCCGTTGAACGCGAGTTGCTTGGCTATCGCCGGGGTCGTTGCTGGCACGAAAGCGCCATGCTGCCGCGATCCACGCGGTGCCTCGAAATCAATTTTTTCCATGCCAGCGTCCTTCGCATCGGTCATGACCGACGCGACGAGCTCGTATTTCGCGCTGCTGTCGGCCTGAATCAACAAGACAGGCTGCGGACTCTGCTTCGCCAGCACTTCCATCGCCTGCCGCACTTCCTCCTCACTCACTAATCTGCCGTTCCAGTAGAACTGGCCATTCGAGCGCACCGACAAGGTGACCGGGGCAGGCAGATTTTCGAGCGGCGGCAGCTGATTCCTGTCCGGTTGCGGCAGGTCAATCTTGAGCGACGGCGCAGCGATCATTTGTTTTGACTCAGCGGCACCAGCAACTTTCGGAGCCGCTTCGTCTGCAGGCGCCCTGCCCGGCAACGCCGCCCAACTCGCATAACCCGCACTGGATACCAGCGCGACAATCGCCGTGCTTGCCAACGTGCGTCGCACACCTGTCATTGCCGGAAACTTCAACATCGCAATTCGCTCCTTCAAGGGATGGCTCGCAGGCCACAGACAACCGGCCGGAAGTCGCAGCTCCTGCCACGACTCGCCGACCCGTTGCGCCTTCAACATCGCGTCGGCGTAGCACCGGCGCGCTTCCGGAAAACGGGATATCACGGCCGCGTCGCAGGCGATTTCCTGGTCGAAACGGAAACGCGAGGCGGCGAGATGGAACAACGGATTGAACCAGTTGAGGCAGCGCAGCAGCGCGGCGAGCGCGTTGATTTGCGCGTCGCCGCGCACGAGGTGCGTGCGCTCGTGGGCCAGTACGAGTTCGCGCTCTTCCTTCGTGTAGCGCAGTTCGAAATCGCTGGGCACGACGATGCGCGGACGCAGTGCGCCGACCAGCGCAGGGCAGCCATCGGTCGCCTGCGCGCGCAGGGCGCCGTGATCGCCGGCGCTCAGCGCGCCGAGATTCTTCAGGTAGCGGCGCTGCTGGCGCGCGAACACGACGACGAGCGCGAGCGCTCCTGCGATCCACAATGCGAGCAGCCACGGCTGCCAGTCGAACGACGCCGCCTGCGCGACCGCGGCCCGCAGTTCGATGGTCGCCGAAGACGACGGCGCGGACGGCGCGACCTGCAGCGCGGGGGTCAGCGGCCGCACCGGCGCCGGCAGCAGCGTCGCCAGCGCGGCGACCGGCACGAGCAGCCACAAGCGGTAGGCGAACGCGGCGCCGAGCCAGCGCCGCGCCGGCACGCGCACGGCCAGCACGAGGACGAGGGTGAGACCCGCGGCGAGCGCGCCGCAGCCGAGAGCCATGAGCAAGTCATGCGTCATCGTCGAGCTCCTCGATCAGTCGCTTGAGTTCCGCGAGATCCTTCTTGCTCAGTTTTCCCGCTTCGGAGAAATGCGCGACCAGCGGCGCGACGCGGCCGCCGAACAGGCGGTCGATGAGGCCCTTGCTCTCGCTGTGCACGTAGTCTTCGCGCTTGAGCCGGGCGCTGTAGAGATAGCGCTTGCCGTCGCGTGCGGCGGTGATCGCGCGCTTGGTGAGCAGGCGGTTGAGCAGGGTCTTGATCGTCGCCTCCTGCCAGTCGCTGCTGACAGAAAGCGCAGCGACCACTTCCTCCGCGCTCATCGGCGCGCGGCTGCGCCAGAGCACGTCCATCACCACGCTTTCGGCATCGCTGATCGGCATTGCGCTCTCCAATTACGTTCGTAATTGACATCTAGATTACATGTGTAAATGGATAAGTCAAGTCCCGGTGCAGCAGGCAGTGGCGGTTACAATTGCCGGACAGCCCCAGGAAAACATCCATGCCCTACACCCCGATCCTCGCTACGCTGGGCTACGTGCTCTCGCCCGACCGCGGGCGCGTGCTGATGATCCATCGCAACACGCGCGAAGGCGATCATCACCTCGGCAAGTACAACGGCCTAGGCGGCAAGCTCGAAGCGGACGAGGACGTCATCAAAGGCATGCGCCGCGAGATCCTGGAGGAAGCCGGCATCGACTGCCTGGATTTGAACCTGCGCGGCACGATCAGCTGGCCCGGATTCGGCAAGCACGGCGAAGACTGGTTCGGCTTCGTCTTCGTCATCACGCGCTATGCAGGCACGCCGCTGGAACGCAATGCCGAGGGCACGCTGGAATGGGTCGAAGCGGAAAGGATTCTCGACCTGCCGCTGTGGGAGGGTGACCGCCATTTCCTGCCGCTGGTGTTCGATGCCGACCCGCGCGCGTTTCACGGCGTGATGCCGTACCGCGACGGGCGCATGCAAAGCTGGAGCTACAGCCGTACGTAGGTTGGCGGTGAGCACAGCGGACCCCGACCGTGCCCGGAAAAGGGAAGTCGAACGCTATTTCAGCGCCTTGACCGCATCGGCTACCGCAGTCGCAGTGATGTCGAAATATGCATACAGCGCTTCCGCGGGCGCCGACGCACCGAAGCGGTCGATGCCGATCACCGCGCCGTCGAGGCCGACATACTTGCGCCAGTACGCGGTGACGCCCGCCTCGACCGCGACGCGCTTGCGGCACCACGATGGCAGCACGCCTTCGCGATAGGCAAGCGGCTGGCGGTCGAACACTTCGGCGCACGGCATCGAGACGACGCGTACATGGACGTTCTGCTGGGCGAGGCTGCGCATCGCCTCCATCGCGATGCCGACTTCGGAACCGGTCGCGATGAGGATGGCATCGAACTTCGCGCTGGCCGGATCGCTGAGCACGTAGCCACCGAGTTCGATCAGGCCAACCTGCTCGTCGCTGCGCAACTGGTGCGGCAGATTCTGCCGCGACAGGATCAGGCAGCTCGGCCCCTCGCGGCGCTCGATCGCCGCCTTCCACGCGATCGCGGTTTCGACCGCATCGCAGGGACGCCAGACGCGGTTGTTCGGAATCAGACGCAGGCTCGCCACATGTTCGATCGGCTGATGCGTCGGGCCGTCCTCGCCGAGGCCGATCGAGTCGTGGGTGTAGACGTGCACGACCTGTGCCGGAATCAGCGCCGACATGCGCACCGCGTTGCGCGCGTAGTCGGAAAACACGAGGAAGGTGGCATCGTACGGAAGAAAACCGCCGTACAGCGACAGACCGTTGCTGATCGCGCTCATGCCGAATTCGCGCACGCCGTAGTGCACGTAGTTGGCGCGGGCGTCGCCGCTCTGCACGTCCTTCGAGCCTTTCCAGATGGTCAGGTTCGACGGCGCGAGATCGGCGGAACCGCCAATCAAACCCGGCAGCAGCGGACCGTAGGCGTCGAGCGCCATCTGCGACGCCTTGCGTGAGGCCACGGTCGGCCCTTCCTGCTGCAGCTTGCGCGCAAACGCGTCGGCAGCGGCATGGAACGTGTCGGGCAACGCGAGCTTCAATACGCGCCGCTCGAACTCGGCGGCGAGCTCGGGATGCAGCTTCTTGTACTTCGCGAAGTTCTCGTTCCACGCCGCCTCGGCCGCGGCGCCCTTCGCCCGCGCATCCCAGCCGGCGTAGATCTCCCCGGGCACCACGAACGGCGGGTAGTTCCAGCCGATGTGCGCACGCGTCGCGGCGACTTCGTCCTTGCCGAGCGGCGCGCCGTGCGTAGCCTCGGTGCCCTGCTTGTTCGGCGCGCCCCAGCCGATGATCGTCTTCGCCATGATCAGGCTCGGCCGGTCGGTATCCTTGCGCGCCTGTTCGAGCGCGGCGGCCACCGCGGCCGGGTCGTGACCGTCGATCGGGCCGATCACCTGCCAGCCGTAGGCCTCGAAACGTTTGTGCGTGTCGTCGGTAAACCAGCCGTGCACTTCGCCGTCGATCGAGATGCCGTTGTCGTCGTAGACCGCGATCAGCTTGCCGAGCTTCCACGTGCCGGCGAGCGAACAGGCTTCGTGCGAGATGCCTTCCATCAGGCAGCCGTCGCCAAGGAAGACATAGGTATAATTATCCACAATGCCGCAGTCCGGCTGGTTGAAGCGCGCCGCGAGCACGCGCTCGGCAAGCGCAAAGCCAACTGCGTTCGCCAGGCCCTGACCTAGCGGCCCGGTCGTCGTTTCGATGCCGGGGAATTCGCTCGCCTCGGGATGCCCGGCCGTCTTCGAGTGCAGCTGGCGGAACTTCTTGAGCTGATCGATCGGCAGGTCGTAGCCGGTCAGGTGCAGCAGCGAGTACAGCAGCATCGAGCCATGCCCGTTGGAGAGCACGAAGCGATCGCGCCCCGGCCACTTCGGATTGGCCGGGTTGTGGCGCAGAAAATCGCCCCACAGCACCTGGGCAATGTCGGCCATGCCCATCGGCATGCCCGGATGGCCCGACTTGGCGGCTTCGACCGCATCCATCGACAGCGCGCGGATGGCGTTGGCTAGTTCCTTGCGGCTGGTCATGGGCTGTCGCTCGATCAGGTTCGGGGAAGGGCGCGTATTGTCGCCGATCGACCCGGCTTTGTCGCGCTCGCGACAACGCGCCGATGCAGGCCGGCACGTTGTCGGGCGTCGAAGCGCACAGCTAGGCGTGCGAGGAGCTTGTCGGCAGCGGCAGCTTGATGTCGCCCGCGTCCCGCGACACGACCACCGCGGTCGCGAGGTCGCCGGTCACGTTGAGCGAGGTGCGGCACATGTCGAGGAAGCGATCAACGCCGAGAATCATGCCGATCGCCTCGGGCGGGAGGTGCAGGTAGCCCAGGATCACCGCGATCACCGGCAGCGACCCGGCCGGCACGCCGGCCGTGCCGATCGAGCCGATGATGCACAGACCGATCACCGCGACCTGCTGGCCGAGGCTGAGGTCGAGGCCGAAGCACTGCGCGATGAACAGCGTGGTCAGGCCCTCGAACAGCGCGGTACCGTGGTGGTTCGCGGACGCCCCGATCGTCAGCACGAAGCGCGCGATCTGCGGAGGCAACTTGAGATTCTCCTCGGCCACCTTGAGCGTGGTCGGCAAGGTGCCGGTGCTCGATGCGGTCGAGAACGCGAGCAGGATCGCTTCCTCGCTGCCCTTGAAGAACTTCAGCGGACTCATGCCGCCGAACATCCGCACCCACAGCGGCAACACCACGAACATGTGGATCGCGATCGCCAGCACCACGCTGAGCGCGTAAAGGCCGAGCTTGCCGAGGATGTCGGTGCCGAAGCGCGCGGTCAGCGAGAACATCAGCGCGGCGACCGCGTACGGCGTGAGCTTGATGATGAGCTCCATCAACTTCATCACCAGGTCGAGCAGGCCCTGCACCGTGGCCTTGAACGCCGCGGTCGCCGGCGTCGGCTTGAGCACTAGCGCGATGCCGAGCATGACGGCGAAGAACATCACCGCGAGAAAGTCGCCGTCGGCTGCGGCCTTGATCGGGTTGTCGGGCACGAGGCCGAGGATGATCTTGACCCCGGACAGGCTCGGCTTGGTCGCGGTGATCGCCTGCGCATCGTGCGAGTTGGCGGCGAGCAGGCCATCGCGAATCGCCGGGTCGAAGCCGACGCCGGGCTGGATC
This sequence comes from Rudaea sp., assembly GCF_057139185.1. Classification (NCBI taxonomy): domain Bacteria; kingdom Pseudomonadati; phylum Pseudomonadota; class Gammaproteobacteria; order Lysobacterales; family Rhodanobacteraceae; genus Rudaea; species Rudaea sp. Next base: position 56,878 of record NZ_DBNHDN010000017.1, read on the forward strand.
AGGTTGATCACGACGAGGCCGACCGCGATCGCGATGCTCGTCACCACGACGATGTAGATGAGCATGCGCAGGCCGACCTTGCCCAGGCTGGCGATGTCGCCGATCTCGGTGATGCCCACGATCAGCGCCGAGAACATCAGCGGCAACACGAGCATCTTGAGGAACTTGAGGAACAGCAGGCCGACCGGCTGCGCGATCGTGTCGACGAAGCCGTTGACCCAGCTGACGTCGCCGCCGTGTCGCGCCCACCAGAATGCGATCGCACCGGCGACGGTGCCGACGATGAAGCCGATCAATACGCGCGTATGCAGCGCCAATTTCATACCAGAGTCCCGGATTTTCTGCCTGCCCCGGGGCGATGGTACACGAGTCGGGCCGGGCTCCGCCGCCGCGGCGCGCGGAGCAGGCGCAGCGCTACGGCAGCGCAGCAAGCAGCAGGCTGTCGCCCGCGCGCACCCCGCTCAGCTTGCATAGGTCGAAATCGCGGCGCACGACCCGCTGCCCGTCGGCGAAGCCGACGCGCAGATCGCGCACGCAGTGACCGTCGCCCTTGCGCAGCGCGACCGTGACCTTGCCATCCGGATCCCGCGGATCGATCTGGATCGGAACCGGATGAAAACGGTCAGTGCCGCGCGCGGCAACTTCGAACGAGACGATGCGGCGGTTCGCATGGTGCAGATCGACTTGATAGACGACTCCGGCCAAGGCGGCTTGCGACAGCCCGGCAAGAACTGCGGCGAAAAGAATTTTGTGCATGAGCTGCTCCGATTCGTGACGATGGCGGAAATCGCGCCAAGCCGGTCCCGTCGGCATCGTTCGATACCGTTTTTTTTCCGCAGGACGATTTCCGTCAGATAGGATGCAACGCGGCGCAATTTGGTTGCCGCGCGACGTCGACGCGTTTTCGATTCAAGTGCTGACGCGGAACCTCATCCCCCCCCCGGCGGAGAAAGGGCCTTTCGCCATCGCGATTGGCCAACACTCGAATCAAAGATGCTCTAACGCGTCGGGAACGGATAGAGTGGCGGCAACGGTGAATCCACTTCCGCTCGCGCCATCGAGGCGAACGCGAAGCCATTGCGGAATGCTGCCGCGATGCGTCCGCCATCGAACGCACCGGAACCCGCCGCATAGAGACGACGCTCGAGTTCGCTCAACGCAGCACGCTGCGCCTCCCCGACTGCGGCTGCGAGTTCGCCGAGCGTGCGCGCGTTGCAACCCTCGTCGCGCGCCCAGGCGATCAACGCGCGCGCCATCGCCGCGGCATCATCGCGCTTGCAGGCTGCGACGAACGCCGCGCGCGCGCGGCCATCGCCACGCGCAGCCGGCCCGCTTCCGGACTCGCCGCCACCGCGTCCACGGCGCCGCATCCACGTCGAAACCGCCCACGCTGCGATGGTGAGCAGCCACAATGCGCATGCGGCAAGCGCCAGGGTGCGCCACGGCGGCCCGATATTGCGATCGGACATCGACGCGACCGGCAACGACGACGGCGATGACACGGCACTTTGTATACTAGTGGATTTTGCCGCACCTGCGGCAGCCGCGCCTGCCGCACCCGTTACACCGAAGCTGATCGCAGGCAAATCGGCGCTGGCCGCACGATCGTGCGCGGTATCCCACCAGGCCAGGCTCAGCGGCGGAATTTTCAGCGTGCCGCCGCGGTTGGGCACGATCGCGAATTTGCGCGTGCGCTCGCCGTACTGCCAGGCGCCGTCGTCGCGGTTGATCGTGGTCTCCTTGTCGGGATAGACGTCGGCGCCGTCGATGTGCGGCAACTTCAGTTCCGGCAGCTGCTCAAAGCCCAGCCCTTGCGCCTTCAGATGTAGGGTCAGGGTCAGCGGTTCGCCGACATGGGCCGGCGAATTCGCGTCGATGCCGTCGGCCGTCAGGGTCAACGATTGCGCCGGCAGCCATGCATCCGTGCCCGAACCCGCGGGACGCGGGCGCACGTCGAGCGTGGCGCCCGCCGCCTGCGCAGTCACGCTGCGCCCGCGCGAGAAGAAGCTGTTGACGTCGTTCGGATCGACCGCGTGGCCGCGAAACACGATCGGCACCAGCGTCGCCGCGCCGCTTTTCTCCGCGGTCAACGCGTAGTGGCGTTCGAGCACGCGATAGCGGCGCCCGTCTACTTCGGCCGTGTAGCTCGCGTCCTGGCCGAGCTTGCGCGCGTTGAGGCCGTCGCCGTGAGGATCCTCGAGATTGCCGTCGGTCAGGTTGAGCGCAAAGTAGAGCTTGACCGTCACGCGCACCTGTTGCTGCACGTAGGGCGACTTCGGTTCCACCGAAACGTCGAGAAACAGGTCATCGCCGGCCTTGGCCGAAGCCGCACTCGCCGGCACTACCGTCAACGTGATCGGTTGTGTCTGCGCGCCGGCCACGGTGAGTGCGGGAATCGTGAACGTTCCCGCACGCTTCGGTTCGAGGCCCACCGCCCAGAGCAGCTTGGACGTAGCCTGGCCGTTGACGATGTTCATCGAGGTCGAACTTTCGGTACCGAGAAGGTTGAAGTCCTGCTGCAGCGCGCTGAAGTCGGGCCGCGTTGCGGTTGCGTTGCCGCTGACCTCGACGTTGAGCGTCGCGGTCTCGCCGAGCTGCATGCTGTTGCGGTCGAGCCAGGCGCGGACCTGCGCGGCATGCAGGTCCATGCCGATGAGCGATGCCGCAAGCACGAGCAGCACACGCAACGCAGCAGGCGCACGGCGTGGCGTGCAGGAAAGGAACATTGCGCGCATCGTCGCGCGTGACAACAAGACGTTCATTGCGATGACTCCTGCTCCTGACCCTGTCGGCGGCGCTGGTGTTCGAGCTGGAACTTGCGACGCAACAGACCGCCCGGGTCATCGGGCACACGTTGCAGCCATTGTTCGACGGCCTGGTCCTTCTCGCCGCGCCGGTCGGCCTCGCGCGCGCCCAGACGCACGGGCTGCGCATCCTTGCCGGTGTCGGCCTGGTCGTTCAGCGCCTTGTCGATGCCCTGCTGGAATTTTTCCTGCGACTCCTTGCCTGGCTCGGCGCCTTGCGCGGGCTGTTGTGCCGCGTTCTTTTCCTCGCCGGGCTTGTCGCGTCCGTTCGCGGACTGGTTCTGTTGCTGCGAATCCTCGGGTTTGCCGTCCTGCCCGCTGCTGCCCTTGTCGTCCTTGCCCTGATCCTTCGATTCCCTTTTTTCGCCGTTGTCGTCGCCCTGCTGGTCGCCCTTGCCGTCTTTCGAGTCCTTCGAGTCCTGCGCCTGATCGTTGCCGGGTTGCTGCTGCTTGTTGCCTTGATGGTCCTGCGAGCCTTTCTGCTGCTGATCCTGTTTCTGCTGTTGCTGCTGCTTGAGAAAGTCCTCAACCGCCTTCTTGTTCGCCGCGGCATCGGCCATGCCCGGCTCGCGCTCGAGTGCCTCGTCGTAAGCCGCGATCGCGTCGGGAAACTTGCCTTGTCTGGCGAGCGCATTGCCGCGGTTGTACGCCGCATCGGCGGATGCCTGCTGCGCGCCGGCGGCGGAAAAGTCCGCCGTTGCCGCAGCGAAGTCGCCCGCGCGATACGCCGCGCTGCCGCGCAGTTCGGGATTCTTCGCCAACGCCTGTGCTGCTTTCGCATTGCCCGCGTCGAGCTGCATTTGCGCCTGCTGGTCGGCACGCTGCCACAGGTCGGTCCATAAGCTCGCTTCGGCGCGCTGCGGTTGCGCCAGCAACACCAGCGGCAACAACGTCAGCCAGCCGCGGCGGAAACCGAGCGCCGCCAGCGGCAGCAAGGCGAACAGCAGCCACGGCCCGCGGTCGAGGAAACGCGCACTCTGCACTTCGGCACCGCTCGCGTCCTGCGCCGCTTCGCCGCCCGCCGCGAGCGTGCCAAGCACGGCATCGAGGTCGCCCGCGTCGCTGCGGTATTCGGCGTAGCGGCCGCCGCCCGCGCGCGCAAGCGCGGCCAGCGCCGCGCCGTCGAGCTTGGGCAGCACGATATTGCCGGACTTGTCCTTGAGAAAGCCGCCGTCGCCGAGCGCGATGGGCGCGCCCTGCGCAGTGCCGATGCCGAGCACCGACACGCGCACGCCGGCGCTGCGCGCACTCGCGGCCGCCGCGTCGGCATCGTCACTCGCGCCGTCGGCGAGCAGGACGATTTCACCCTCGCGCAAGCCGGCCTGGTGGATCAACTTTACGCCGAGGTCGATCGCGCGGCCGGTGTCGTTGCCGGGCGCCGGCATCACCGAGGGATCGAGCGAGTCGACGAGGTTGGCAACCGTGTTCGCATCGTCGGTCAGCGGCGCGACGACGAAGGCGTCACCGGCATAGGCGATCAGCGCGACCTGGGCATCGCCCGAGCGCTTGAGGATGTCCGCGATCTTGTAGCGCGCGCGTTCGTAACGACTCGGCTTCACGTCTTGCGCGCTCATCGTGGCCGACAGCTCCAGCGCGATCACGCGCGCGGCCTGGTTCTTGTACAGCGGCTGCGGCAGGCGCTCCCAGGCCGGACCCGCGAGCGCGAGGCTCGCGATCACCAGCGCGGCGAGCGCGAGCCATGCCGGCCCGCGCGCCGACGTCGCGTCCGCGTTGCGCACGAGCAGATGTTCGAGCAGATGCGCATCGACCGCGCCGCGCCATGCCTGCGCATCGCCGCCCGCCGATTTCAACACGCGCCAGAGCAGCGGCAGCGCGAGCAGCAACAGCAGCCAGGCCGGGCGCAGGAAGTGGAAATCGTGCAGCGCGTTCACGATGCGGCCCCGCGGGTACGCGCGAAGCCTGGTGCGTGCAGCGATGCGGCGAGCGGCGCGAGTGCGCCGGACAATGCCAGCAGCACCGCCGCGGCCAGCGGCCAGAAGAACCATTCGTCGACCGGGCGGAATTGCTGGCCCTTGTCGACGCCCGGTTCGAGTTTGTCGATGTCGCGGTAGATTTGCGCCAGCTCCGCCGTATCGCGCGCGCGGAAATAGCGCCCGCCCGTCTTCTGCGCCATTTCCGCGAGCATCTTCTCGTCGATCTCGGCCGAGGGATTGACCACGCGGCTGCCGAAGAAACCATCGTTAATGCGCATCGCCTCGGCGCCGATGCCGATGGTATAGATTTTCACTTTTTCCGCGACGGCGAGATCGATCGCCTTGGCCGGGTCGAGCTCGCCCGCATCGTTGACGCCATCGGTGAGCAGGATCGCCACGCGCTGGTCCTCCGGCCGCTCGCGCAGGCGCTTGACCGCGAGCCCGACCGCGTCGCCGATCGCGGTCTCGCGGCCCGGCAGACCGACCGCGGATTCGGCGAGCTGCTTGCCGACCGTGTCGCGGTCGAAGGTCAACGGCGTGAGCAGGTAGGCCTGGCTGCCGAACACGATCAGGCCGAGGCGGTCGCCGACACGGCGCTTGATGAAGTCGCCCGCGATCGCCTTGACCGCGCCGTAGCGGGTGACCTCCTGCCCGCCGATGCGCATGTCGGGCGTGTCCATGCTGCCCGAGGCGTCGACCAGCAGCATCAGGTCGCGGCCGCTGCGCGCCAGGTCGATCGGCTGGCCGATCCACTGCGGCCGCGCCGCCGCGGCGACGAGCAATGCCCAGGCGAGCCACGCCAGCCAGCGCTTCCAGCGCGCGACCGGGTTCGCGCCGCCGGCAGGATCGAAGCCGGACAGCGCCATCGGCAGGCGCAGCGCGGCGCCCGCCTCGGCTGCGGCAGGTTTGAGCACGCGCGCGACCAGCCACGGCAACGGCAACAGCGCGAACAACCAGGGCCAGGTGAACTCAAACATGGCCAATCCCCGCAATTCTTGTTCCCTCGCCTCCAACCGCTTCATCGTTGGGGGAGAGGGCTTCATCGATCATCGTGGTCGCCGCGCGGCGCACGAGCGCGATCAGTGCCGGCGCATCGAATTCGGCCAGCGGGCGATACGGCGCCTCGACCAGCGCACGGCCGACGCCTCGGGAAAATTCCTCGCCGCCGAGTCGGGCATCCAGGTGCGCCAGCCATGCCTCGCCCGCGAGCGTGGCCGCGGACGGTGTCGTGCGTATCGCAAGACGGCGCAGGAAAGCCGACAGCGCCGCGGCGAGCGCGGGCGCATCCGTGCGCGCCGCCGCGGCGCGCTCGAATTCGGCGAGCAGCGCGCGGCGCCGGCGGCGGTGCTGCATCTTCCTGCGGAAGTACAGAAACAGAGCCGTGCACAACGCGAGCACGAGAATCGCCAGCAGCCACCAGCCCGGCGCGGGCGGCCACCACGACGGTGGCGCGGGCAGGTGGATGTCGCGCAACTGGGGGCCTTGCATGGCGGCGGCTTGCAGCATCTCAACCCGTCTTCTTCTTGCGCGCATCGAAACCGAGCAGGCCGCGCAACGCCGCCTCCGGCTCACTCGACGTGTCGAGCACGATCGAATTGAGACCGCGACGCTTGAGCATGGCGAGAAAGCCCGCACGCTGCCCCTCGAACCACTGCGGCCAACGCGCACGCGTACGTTGCGCGGCGAAGTCAATCAGCACCGGACCATCGTCGCCTTGCAAGGCGTAGTTGGCCGGCGGCGGCGCGATGTGTTCGAGCGGATCGCTGAGGATTACGGAGGCAACGTCGCAGTGCTCGGCAAGCATCGTCAATGCCGCTTCGGCGGCCTCATCGCAGTCGAAGCCGTCGCTGAGCAAAATGACCTGCGTGCCGGGCCGCGCCAGGCGCCGCGCACGCTGCAGGGCCTGCGACAGCGGCACGGTTTCCTTCGCGCCGCGCACGACCGCGTCCCATTCGACGAATGCACGCAGGCAGCGCAACGCGCCGCGCACGCCGCCGCCCGGCTTCACCTCGGCGTTGAGGCCGGGGCCGTAGCCGATCGCGCCGATGCGGTCGCCCGACAGCGCGGTCGCCCAGGCAAGCAGCGCCGCGGTGCGCGCAGCCTGCACCGACTTGAAGCGCACGCGCGTGCCGAAACGCAAACCGGGATTGCAGCTCAGCACGGCGAGCACGCTGCGCTCGCGCTCCTCGGTGAACAGCTTGGTGTGCGGACGGCCGGTGCGCGCGGTGACGCGCCAGTCCATCTGGCGGATGTCGTCGCCAGGCTGATACGCACGCGACTCGGCGTAATCGACGCCGCGCCCGCGGAAGCGCGAAGCATGCACCGCCGCGTGGCTGCCGGCGACACGCTGCGCGAACTGCGCCAGGCGCGCGGCGCGCAAGCGCATGGCGAGGAGATCGTCGAGGGTGACTGTAACTGAGGACATGCGTTGCTGAAGTGAGGTGTTCGGAACTGAGTCGGGTCTTGTTACACCGTCATTCCGACAGCAATGAGGAGCACTACGGCAAAGGAACTCGATCAAGCAGCGCGGAAACGACGCGCTCCGGCGCCACGCCTTCAGCTTCGGCTTCGTAGCTGAGCAACACGCGATGACGCAGCACGTCGGTCGCGACCGCGTGCACGTCCTCGGGAGCGACGAAATCACGGCCGGCGAGCCAGGCGTGCGCACGGGCGCAACGGTCGAGCGCGATCGTGCCGCGCGGGCTGGCGCCGTAGGCGATCCAGCGCGACAGGTCGTTGCCGTAGGCCTTCGGCGTGCGCGTGCCGAGCACGAGCTGGACGATGTATTCCTCGAGTGCGGGCGCGAGATGCAGGTTCAGCACCTCGGCACGCGCAGCGAAGATCTGGTTCTGGTTGAGCAGACGTTGCGGCACGACGGTCTCGCGCAGCGTCTCGCGTGCGCGTTCGCGCGCGAGCTTGAGGATCGCGGCCTCCGAAGCGCCGTCGGGATAGCCGATGCGCACGTGCATGAGAAAGCGGTCGAGCTGCGCCTCGGGTAGAGGATACGTGCCTTCCTGCTCGATCGGATTTTGCGTCGCCATGACCAGGAACAGCGGCGGCAGCGGATACGTCGTGCGGCCGACGGTGACCTGGCGCTCGCCCATCGCCTCGAGCAGCGCCGACTGCACCTTGGCCGGCGCGCGGTTGACCTCGTCGGCGAGCAGCAGGTTGTGGAAGATCGGCCCCCTCTGGAACTCGAAACTCGCGGTCTGCGGGCGGTAGATTTCGGTACCGGTCAGGTCGGCCGGCAGCAGGTCGGGGGTGAACTGGATGCGGTGGAAATCGCCCTCGATGCGTGCGGCGAGTTCTTTCACGGCGAGGGTCTTGGCAAGACCCGGCGCGCCCTCGACGAGCAGGTGGCCGTCGGCGAGCAGCGCGATCAGCAGGCGGTCGACGAGTGCGCTCTGGCCGATGATGCAGGCCGAGAGTTCCTCGCGCAGGGTGTGGAAGGCGCCGATCAAGCTGGCGGGCGCGGCATTGTCTGGCATGTCCATGGCTGTGGCTGATCCGGAATCGAAATGATCGCACGCCCGGTGGCATGCGGCGCGAGCTCTGACCACATCGGGAGCAGGAAGGTTTCCCCAACTTATGGCAGGGTTGACAGCCTGTCGGCGGTAGCGGAGCGCGGCGTACCGCCGTAGCCCCGGATGAAGCTGCGCCGCGGCGCAATCCGGGAACGTGCGCAACGCATCGTCGAAGAAAACCCCCGCGAGTGCGGGGGTTTGAAGGCAAGGCGATGAGGGGCGTCCCGGATTTCGCTGCGCTGCGTCCGGGCTACTTGCTGGAGAAGATTCAGGGGAACGTAGCGGTGCAGGTTTTTGCCGCACCCCCGATCGCAAGCACGTACGGAGAGCCCGCGCTGCCGCTACCGCAATCTCCACTCCACGTGCCCGTGCCGGGATTCGACGACAAGGTAACCTGGGTCACCGTAGTGGGAATCGTGTACGTGCAGGTCTTGGTCGAACTTACGGCCGACACCGAACAGGTGGGGGGCGGCGAGAACTGCGGAACTCCGGCTACCGATACCGACGCATTGCTGGTTGAAGGACCGGTGGTGACAATGATCGTCAGCCCATTGCCGCTGCCGCCACCCGTACCTCCGGAGGTACATGCCGCATTGGTTGGATCCGTCAGGCACAAATTGACGCCCTTGAGGTTCACCGTCGCGGTTGGCGAGCCGCTGGCAGTGGCGAACGTGCAGGAGCCGCTGCCGGCGCTGCCGTAGTTGTTGAGGTTGGCGCTGATGCTCGCGCTGGTGCGGCCGTTGCTGTCGGTCGTGCCGGGGCCGGAGTCGAGGCTCACCGTGTCGCCGGTGCAGGTGCCGGTCAGCTGCGCGCCCGGAACCGGTTTGCCGTTGCTCGACAGCAGGGTGAGGCTGACGTTGCCGCCGGTGCCGCCGAGCGACGACGGCGAAGCGAGCAGGACCAGATTGCCGCCGGCGTTGATCGGGATCGCCACCGACGCGCTGCTGCCGGCGGCGTAGCCTGCGGCGACGAAGGTCAGCGTCGGCGTGCCGGAAGAGCCGCCACTGCCACCCGAACTGGCGATGCCTTGCGTGGTTACCGTTGCGACGACGCAGCCCGTGCTGTCGGTCGCATCATGCGTCCAGCCCGTGGTGTCAATTCCGTCGACCGTACCCGAGCCCGCGCCGAGGTTGCTGAAGCTGAAGTTGAAGCGCATGCCCGGAATCGGCACGCGCAGCGCATCGACGACGCAGACCGTCATCGGCACGGTGATGTTGCCGGTGATCGGATTCGGGCTGGCGCTGACGCTGAGGTCCGCCACTGCCGGATACACGGTGACGATCGCATCGGTGACGAGGCGCGTGGTCGGATTGCCGTTGGCGTCCAGGTATGCCGTATCCGGACCCGTGCCCTGCGCCCAGATGGCGACACTGCGGCCGAGCCTGGACACCGGGTAGTTGAGCTTCGTCGTCGCCGTGCCGGTCACCGTCGCCGCGCCCGAGCTGTCCGTCTTCGCCGGCGAATTGATGTTGCCGATCGTGGCACGGCCGATCACGTAGGGCAGCGGCCCCGGAAGCATCGAGGTGCCGGTCGTGTCGTTGCGGTTGAACGGGAACAGGGTGAACAGCTGCGTATCGCTGGCGATACCGGTGATCGGCAGCGCGCTTTCAAGATCATCGTTGCCCGCAGGCGCACCATGCGCCTGCTTGCCGAACACGATCAACGTATCGCCGGGGCCACCGCCGCCACCCGTGGTCTTGAAGCGACCGTCGGGCGAGCTGAAGTAGATGCCTCCCGGTTGCGGATTGCCCTGCGCTCCGCAGATCTGGAATGCGCCAAGGCCACTGCAGGTCGCGGTGAAGTTCGGATCCTGCGGCCCGTCAATCAGGCCGAACTTGATTTCGGTGCCGGGCAGGACCGGATTGCCCTGTCGATCTGTGCCGATCGCGCTGACCGTGAGGCTGTAGGTCGCGTCGGGCTGCAACGGAATCGTCGGTCCCGTACCGCTGCCGCCGCTCGAAGACGACGATGCCGAGATACCGTTGACCGCGATCGCATTGACTATCGGCGAGGTGATCGTGAGGCTGTACAGGCGGCCGTCGGAAACGGCCACGGTCGTCGTCGCCGTCAGTGGAATGGTGACACCGTTGCCGACGTCGCCGTCGTAGGCGTCCACGGTCGCGCGGATCTGCACCGGGCCCTGCTTGTTTCCGGCCAGAAGGTACACGCTCGCACCGCCCGCGCCGGTAGAGGTCTTCACCGAAGCGCCGGTTTGCGGCACGCCACCGGCGCTGATGCCGAACAGCTGCGCATCGCTGCCGCTCGGTCCGACGATGTCGAACTGCACGTTGTCGATGCCGGGAGCGGCGATCGCGGGCGTGCCGTAGATGTTGTTCACGGTCGCGGTCACAAGCTTGCTTTGGGGGCCGTTCGAATCCTTGACGTAAACGCCGCCAGCGCCCTGCGACAAGGTCACCGTCGTCGGCAGATTCGCGCCCGGCGGTGTGACCACGTTGACCACGATCTGCGAGGAGATCGTGCGGTTGGTTTCCGGGTCCACCGCGGTGATCGTCAGCGTGGCCGGGCCGGTGTTGGCCTGGGAATGGACGAAGATCGTGCCGACACCGGCGGTGACGTTGACCGTGCCGCTGCCGAGCTCGGTGAGGAATTCGTTGCCCTCGGCGGTGGGCGGAGTCTTGGTCGCGCCGACCCAAGGCGTGGTCGGATCATCGAGCGTGGAGAAAGCGATCGAATTGACCGGATTCGTCGAGACGGCGATCTTGCCGTTGAGCAACTGGCCGGTGATCAGGCCGCGCCATTCCACATCGACCTCGGCCATATAGGGCGAGCCGAAATACGGACCCGCGCCGACGAGGTTCTGCGGCAAGGTCACCGTGGACGGGGTGGCCTTCAGGTTCGGATTGTTGCCGTCGCCCTGCGTCACCGCGATCGTCACCTTGGTGGTGACCGTGTTCGGATGGCCGTTGGCCGGCGGCAACGAAACCGTGACCGTCGCCGTGCCCGGCGTGTTGTTGGCAATGAAGACGAACGTCGCCACGCCGCCGCTGAGCACGCTGGAACTGCTGGCGACGCCGCTCGAACCGCTGCCGGCGATCGAGCCCAGCGTCGGCGGCGACACGGTCGCGCTGAGTACCTTGCCATCGGCCTCGGGCGCGCCGTTGCGGCGCGTGACGGTCACGGTCAGAGTGGCAGTCGTGTTCGTCGTGATCGAATTCGCCGACAGGTCGATCTTCACCGAGTCGGCCGATGGCGGGCCGAATGCGGAAGCATGCGCTTGTTCGCCGCCCGCAACGAGCAGCAGCGAACCGAACAACATCGCGAGGAATCGGAACGGCGTTTTCATGTGGACTCCGGTACTACCCTGACTGTCTGTGCTTGCGAATGAAGGACTGGCCGCGCCGTCTCGCGGGGCGGAACCGTTGGTCATCTGAGGTTTTCGTCGAGGATCTTCGGCGTGACGAAGATCAGCAACTCCGCCTTCTGGTTCGACTTCTTGACGTTGCGGAAGAACGCGCCGAGGCCAGGCAGGTCGCCGAGGAACGGCACCTTGGTCACGGCGTCCTGCTTGTCGAATTCGTAGACGCCGCCGAGCACGACGGTCTGGCCGTTGTCGACCAGCACCGAGGTGGTCATCTCGCGCTTGTCGATGATCGGGTACGAACCGGTCACGTTGGTGTAGTAGCCGGCCAGCGCATCCTTCTTCACGTCGAGGTTGAGGAATACGCGGCCGTCGGCGGTGATCGTCGGCGTCACCTTGAGGCCGAGTACCGCGTCCTTGAACGCCACGGTCGGCAGTGAGTTGCCGCCACCGCTCGAGGTGATCGTCGAATACGGGATTTCCTGGCCCTGGGTGATGTTCGCTTCCTGCTGGTTCGAGGTGACCACGCGTGGACTCGAGATCAACTCGCTGCGGCCTTCGGTCTGGCCGGCGGAGAGTTCGAGGTCGAGCAGGACGTTGGCGCCGAGTACGGACAGACCGATGCTGCCGGCATTCGTCGTGCTCGTCGGCAGATTGACGTTGAGGCGGTCGCCCAGATTGCTAGTGCCTGTCGCGGTCCCGCCGCTGACTCCCGGTGGCAATACCGGAAACGGGTCGCCCGTGGCCAGACGGTTGGCCAACGCCTGGTTGGTCATGTATTGCGAGCCGTTGAGGTTGCCGCTGGTCGAGACGACGTTGCTGCCGACCGTGGTCGCGCCGCTGATGCCGAACTTGGCACCGAGTTCGCGCGAGAAGTTGTCCGTAGCGACGACGACGCGCGCCTCGATCAACACCTGCTGCACGGGCTTGTCGAGCTTGACGACCAGTTCGCGGATCGAACGCACCTTTTCCGGCGTATCGACGACGAGCAGGGTGTTGGTGCGTTCGTCGTAGGACACCCGCCCGCGCTCGGAAAGGAAGCCGCTCGCGTTGGCCTGGGTGCCCGCGCCGCCGCCACCGCCCTGATTGCCTTGCTTGGACTTCTGCGTGAGCAGGTCGGCGATGTCCTTGGCCTTGCCGTAGCTGATCGGAATGTACTCGGTGATCGTCTCGCTGACCTGCTCGAGCTTGAGCTTGGCGTCGGCGATCGCCTGTTCGCGATCGGCGATTTCCTTCTGCGGCGCGACCCAGATGACGTTGCCGTTCTGGCGCTTGTCGAGGCCCTTGGCCTGCAGCACGATGTCGAGCGCCTGGTCCCACGGCACGTTGTTCAGGCGCAAGGTGACGTTGCCGGTGACGCTGTCGGCGACGACGATGTTGAGTTCGGACATCTGCGCAATCAGCTGCAGCACTGCGCGCGTGGGGATGTCCTGGAAATCGAAGGTGACGCGGCTGCCGCTGTACACAGGCGGCGCGTTCGGATCCTTCTTCTCTTTTTCCTTGGCCGGCGCGACTTCGACGATGTACTGGTTGCCGGTCTGATACGCAAGCTGCTCGAATGGCGGCTTGGCAGTGATTTCCATGTGCGCGCCGCCGCCCTTGCTGCGCGTTTCGATGAACTGCACGGGGGTGGCGAAATCGAGCACATCGAGGCGCTGCGCGAGCTGGGTGGGCAGGCGCGCGTTGAAGATGTCGAGCAGAATCCTGTCACCCTGGCGCTTCAGGTCCGCGCTCGAACCTTCGCCGGAAAAGGTAATGACGATGCGGCCTTCGCCATTCTTGCCGCGACGGAAGTCGATGTTCGAGACTTCCTGCGTGGTCTGACCGACACTCTTGGTCTGGTCGCCCGCGGCGATCGTCGCGCTTGCGTTCGCGGTGTTGCCGTTGTTGACGACGAGGACGAAGTTGTTGCCGTCGGCGCGCGTTTCGTAGGTCGAGGCGCGATACAGGTCGACGACGACACGGGTGCGCCCGCCGGCGTCGGCGACGTTGATGCCGCTGGTCGCGCCGCTGCCTACCTCGATGTGGCGCTGGCTCAGCGTGGAACGCGTGTCGGGAAAGTCGAGCGCGATGCGCGGAGGCGTCTCCGTGGTGAACGCGCGAGCGCCCGCAGGCGGCGCGGCGAGCTTGAGCGTGATCTGCACGCGCCCCCCCGCGAGCGGCGCGTAGCCGATATCCTGCAGCACGTTTTCCGCGTGTGCTGCCGGCACGGCGAAAAACGATGCCAGCAGCACGCCGAACGCGGCGCCGAATCGTTGCGCTGCAGTCCGCTGGATTGCGCCCGCGATGATCCACTTCATGGTCTTCCCCGATCCGATGTTCGTTTCGCCACACTGCACCGGCACGGCCGGTCGCGTCACTTCGCTACTTGGCCGTACTGATTTCGACCGTCGCCGGCCGCTCCATCCAGCCGCCGTTGCCATTGCTGATCAACTCGACCAGCTCGATGTTGTTCGCATGGATTGCCTTGATCTTGCCGTTGTTCTGTCCGAGATAGTTGCCCGGCTTGACCCGCGACACCGTCCCTTCCGGATCGCGGATCAGACCCAGGGTGGCAGGACCGGTGCCGATCGTGCCGACCATCTTCAGGCTGTCGAGCGCGAATTCCTCGAGCTTTTCCTTCGGATGCGGATCGGGTATGGCGGTCTTTTCGGCCTCCTCCGCCTTCTGCTCGGTCAGGCTTGGCGCGAAGGGATCGCGCCGCGCCTGATCCTTGTACTCGAAGGTCTCGAACGTCTTCAGCACTGGCAGCGGCGGCAGCGGCCCGCCCGGCAACGCTTTCTCGTCCGCGACCCACTTGCGCAAATCGGCATCGCCTTTGAGGCAGCCACCTAGCAACGGCAACAACGCGATCAGCAGCAGCCAGCGCCGAGAGGGCAGATAACTCATCGCCATGGCGCTCATCGGGCCGCCTTTGCCGCAGGCGCGTTCGGCGCCCCCGGCTTCTTCGGCGCGGCGGCTTCGGCTTCATCCTCGTCGACGTAGCGATAGGTCTTCACCGTTCCCTCGAGAGTGAGCTGGCCCGGCGACGCCGGCAGTTTGCCGGTCGGCTGCTGCGAAGGCTTCAGTGAAACATCATGCATGGTCAGGATGACCACGCGCGGCAACGCCGCCACCGCGCTGATGAAGGAACCGAATTGATGGTAGTTGCCGAGCATGCGCAGCTTGATCGGTTTCTCGGCGTAGAAACCTTCCTGGATCGCCTCCGCGCCGGGCTCGAACAACTGCACGTCCAGACCCGCCGACAGTGCGGACCGCGACACGTCATCGAGCAGTTCCGGCATTTCCGTCTTGCCGGGAAGCTGGCGCAACAACTGGCGCAAGATCTCGCGCATGTCGTCCAGCTGGGTCTTGAGTTTTTCCAGATTGACGACCTTGAGCTGCTTGTCGTGGAAATCCTTCTTCAGCTCGATCTCCTGCTTCTGCTTCTGCACGAGCGTGTCGGACTGGCCACTGATCGACCAATACCAACCCACGAACAACAACAGGGCGAAAAGCAGGATGCAGGCGGTGTACTTGACGCCGTCGGGCCAGGCACCGACGTTGTTGCGGTCAAGGTTGCGGAAATCAGAGAGCTTCATGGAGCCCCCGCAGCCGATGCCGGCGCCCGAGTTGAAGGATTGCCGGATGGCGCGGGTGGCGCTGCCCCCGGCTTCGCCGGCGCGCTACCCGGCGGCGCATCTGCGTCGGGCTGATCCGGCGAGCGCAGCTTCACCGTGAGGCCGAATTCGTAGCGGTTGCGTTTGTCTGTGCCCTTGATCTCGGTCTTCTGCAGATCCGAGCGCTGCATCCACGCCGACGCGTCGAGGTTGCGCATGTAGTTGGCCACGTCGCCATTCGCCTGCGCGACCCCCTGCATCGCAAGCTGATTGCCGGTCTGCTTCAGCGCGGTCAGGCGCACACCCTCGGGAATCGTGCGGACCAGTTCGTCAAACAGATGCACCATCTGCGCACGACTCGCCTGCAACTGCTCGATGATCTGCTTGCGCGCAAGCAATTTGGCCTTGGTTGTTTCCAGATCCTTGATTTCCTTGAGCTTGCCCTCGAGCTGCTTGATCTCGCTGCTCAAATAGCCGTTGCGCGCGTCCTGATCGCTGATGCGCTGATCCATCCACCAGCCCCAGGCCAGCCAGGAAAGTACGGCCAGGATCGCGGCCGCGGCGAGCATGGTGTAGAAATCTCGTTCACGCTGGCGACGCCGCTCGGCGCGCCAAGGCAGCAGGTTGATCGTCGCCATCAGTCGAAGCTCCGCAAGGCCAGACCTGCCGCGACCATCAGAGTGGGCGCATCCTGGCGCAAGGCCGTCGCCTGGCTTTGCACACGCGGTGCCAGTGACATGTTCGCAAGCGGATTGGCGATGATGCAGGGCACGTCGAGCTGGTGCAGGATCTTCGCGCCGATGTCGGGAACGAGCGCACAGCCGCCGGCAAGCACGATCTGGTCGACCCGGCTGTAGTCGCTACCGGCGTAGAAGAACTGCAGCAGGCGACTGATCTGCTGCACGATCGCCTCCTTGAACGGCTCGAGCACCTCGACTTCGTACGATTCGGGCAGGCCACCCTGGCGCTTGGCCAGACCTGCCTCTTCGAACGACAGGCCATAGCGCCGCATCACCTCCTCGGTGAGCTGCTTGCCGCCGAATACCTGCTCGCGCGAGTAGATCGTACGCTGGTTCTTCAACACGATCAGCGTCGTCATCGTCGCACCGACATCGACAACGGCGACGATGGCGTCAGCCGGTACGGTCAGTTGATCCGCGATCAGCTTGCACGCGTTCTCCATCGCGAACGCTTCGACGTCGACGACCTTGGCGGTCAGGCCCGCGAGCTCGAGCGCGGAGACACGCAGATCGACGTTCTCGGTGCGCGAGGCGGCGATCAGCACATTGACCGAGTCGGGCGCGTCCTTGACCGGACCGAGCACCTCGAAATCCAGGCTCACTTCCTCGATCGGATACGGGATGTACTGGTTCGCCTCGACCTGGATCTGCTCCTCGAGCGCGTCTTCGCCGAGATCGGCCGGCATCGTGATGATCTTGGTGATCACCGAGGATCCGGCAACGGCGGAAGCGGCGAACTTGGCCTTGGCTCCGGAGCGTGCGAACGCCCGACGCAAAGCCTCGCCGACCGGCTCGACCGCGACGATGTTTTTTTCCACCACCGAATTCGGCGGCAACGGCTCCACCGCATAGTGCTCGATGCGATAGCGTCCGCCGGAGCGGCTCAGCTGCAGCAGCTTGACTGCGGAGGAACTGATGTCCACACCCAGCAGTGCTGTCGATTTGGCTTGAAAGAAGTTCAACCCCAGATCCCCCAACCGCGAACAGGTTTGGAAACAACAAGCCGGCGGACGCCATTAAACCTGACTGTTAAAAATTTGGCAATGGGGAAATTTGCTGATCGAACAAACACTTCCCGAAAATTTTTAGCGAACTGCTTCGCGTTCTGCCTGAAAAACGATCGTGATGGCTTGCTTCGCTTTCGCCCGCCCCACGCCAGAATTCCGCCTACCGAGCGCAGTGACCGCCGCATATAATGGCTCGACCGCTCCCGGATTCGGGTCGCCCGGCAATACTCCATGCGTTTTCTCCGCCGCCTGCTCCGCTACACCCTGATCCTCGGGGTCGTCCTGATCGCCTTGGGGGCCATCGGCCTCGGCGTCGTCTACTGGCTGATCGTGCCGGGTTTGCCGCCCGTGGACTCGCTGCGCGACGTCAGCCTGCAGGTGCCGCTGCGCATCTACAGCGCGGACAACAAGCTCATCGCCACCTACGGCGAAACGCGCCGGATTCCGATCAAGATCGAGCAGGTGCCGGCGCAGGTGAAGAACGCCTTCCTCGCCGCCGAAGATGCCAATTTCTACAACCATCCCGGGGTGGACTATCAAGGCATCCTGCGCGCGGTGGGCCTGATGATCTCCAAGCGTACGCTGCATGTGCCCGGGGGCAGCACGATCACGCAGCAGGTCGCGCGCGACTTTTTCCTCAGCTCCGAAGTGAGTCTGTCGCGCAAGGCGACGGAGATCTTCCTCTCGTTCAAGATCGAGAACACGCTGAGCAAGGATCAGATCCTCGAGCTGTATCTCAACAAGATCTTCCTCGGCAACCGCGCCTACGGCGTCGCCGCCGCCGCCGAGTTCTACTACGGCAAGACGCTGGATCAGCTCAACCTGGCCGAGTGCGCGATGCTCGCGAGCCTGCCGAAATTCCCCTCGACCGGCAACCCGCTCAACAACCACGCACGTGCGCTCGAGCGCCGCCGCTATGTGCTGCAGCGCATGCTCGACAACGGCTACATCGATCAAGCCCAATTCAAGCAGGCCGACGCCGAACCTGAGCGCGCCTTCGCGCACGAACCGCCGATCGACGTCGAAGCGCCGTACGTGGCCGAGCTCGTGCGTCAGGAAGCGATCCAGCGTCTCGGCAACAACGCGCTGACCGACGCCTACACGATCCGCACGACGATCGATTCGCGCGAGCAAACCGCGGCCAACGAGGCCGTGCGCGCCGGCCTGATCGCTTACGACCGGCGCCACGGCTGGCGCGGTCCGGAAGCACATGTCGAGCTGGCGAGCAACGCGACGGCCAGCGAGCTTGAGCGCAAGCTCGACGCATTCCGCACCACGTTCGGCCTCGTGCCAGCGATCGTCATGCAGAGCACCGACAAGCAAGCGCAACTGCGCCTCAACGACGGCCAGACGATCTCGCTCGGGCTCGAAGACATCGCCTGGGCGCGCCGTTACCAGGACGAAACCAGTCGCGGCCCCGCGCCGAAGCGCGTCGATGCGGCGCTCAAGCCCGGCGACATCGTCCGCGTCGCGCACTACACCGACCCGAAGAAGGAAGGCCGCTGGCAGCTGGCGCAGATTCCGTCCGTGCAGGGCGCGCTCGTTGCGCTCGATCCGGAAGACGGCGCGGTACGTGCGGAAGTCGGCGGCTTCTCGTTCGCGCGCAGCAAGTTCAACCGCGTGGTGCAGTCGCAGCGCAATCCCGGCTCGAGCTTCAAGCCACTGTTCTATGCCGCGGCGTTCGAGCACGGGTTCACCCCGGCCTCGGTGGTCAACGACGCGCCGGTCGTGTTCCCCGATCCATCCAAGCCGAACGGGCAATGGACGCCGAAAAACGACGACGACGTGTTCTCCGGACCGATGCGCCTGCGCGAGGCGATGGTGCAGTCGAAGAACCTCGTCTCGGTACGCCTGCTCGACGCGATCGGCGTGCGCTATGCACGCGAATTCGTGACCCGCTTCGGCCTCAGCCTCGAACAAGTGCCGCCGAACCTGTCGATGGCTCTCGGCACCGCCTCGGTGTCACCGATGAACATGGCGCGCGCATTCGCGGTGATCGCCAACGGCGGCTTCCTCGTCGACCCGTACTTCGTCGATGCGATCTACGATCGCGACGGCAAGGAGGTGTACAAGGCACAGCCCGCGCAAGTCTGTGCGCAATGCCCGGAGCGCGCGGGTGACGACGGCCGTGCGGATGCCCCGCCGGCAACGCGCACCGTGGTCGACAACAACGGCGTGACGACGAAGAACGACCTCTCGCCGATCGCCAGCGCACAGGCGACGACGACCGCGCCGGCGACAACCAGACTCGCGCCGCGCGTGCTCGACGCACGCACCGCCTACCTGATCGGTTCACTGCTGCGCGACGTGGTCCGCCGCGGCACCGGCTCCGGCGCGATGGTGCTCAAGCGCAACGACCTGTTCGGCAAGACCGGCTCGACCAACGACCATCGCGATGGCTGGTTCGTCGGCTACAACCCCGATCTCGTCGCCGCGAGCTGGATGGGTTTCGACGACTTCAGTTCGATGGGCCACGTCGAATTCGGCGCGCAGACCGCGCTGCCGATCTGGATCGACTTCATGCGCGTCGCGCTCGACGGCGTGCCCGAGAAGCCGTTCAACATGCCGCCCGGCATCAGCACCGCGCAGATCGATCCCGAAACCGGCCTGCTCGCCTCGCCCGGCGCCGAGCACACGATCTCCGAGGTGTTCCGCACCGAGGACCTCACCCGCATCGCGAACAGCCCGAACCAGCCGACCGAGGCGGAGAAGAAGGTGCAGCAGGAAGCCTACGGGATCTTCTGATGCGCGAACGACGCGCCGATACGCGCGGCGGCCGCAGACAGCAGGCAGGCACGCAACAGCACGCGATACGCGCACGCATCGCTTCCGAAGCCGCGCGCTTGATCAGCGAGTCCGGCATCCGCGACTACGCGCTGGCCAAGCGCAAGGCCGCGGCGCGGCTCGGCGTCGACGCGGAGTCTGCGTTGCCGAACAACGTCGAGATCGAGAACGCGCTGCGCGAACACCAGCGCCTGTTCCATGCCGCGGACCAGCCCTTGCGCCTGCGCGCGCTGCGCGAAACCGCGGTCGAGGCAATGCGTTTCTTCGCCGCGTTCGAGCCACGCCTCGTCGGCGCCGTGCTCGACGGCACGGCCGACGCGCATTCCGCGGTCTGCCTGCATCTGTTCAGCGACGATCCCGACGCGCCGACGCGCCTGCTCGACGAGCACGGGATCGATCACCGAAGCGAGTCACGCCGCCTGCGCGTCGGCCCGGATCGTGATGCCGAGTATCCCGTGCTGCGATTCGCCGTCGACGATGCAACGATCGACGTCACTGTCTTTCCCTACGACGGACTGCGCCAAGCCCCGCTCGACCGTGTCGACGGCAAACCGATGCCGCGCGCGACACGGGCCGCGCTGGGGAATCTGCTCGACGACGAAGTCGCCGGATAACGGCGCCATCCACCGCACGCACTTTTTTCGATGACGCGACGGCAGCGCGCACCAAACAGGGGCGCGATGCACCGTGCGCCCGCGCAAGGCAATCGCCCGCGTGCCGGCCTCAGCGCTTGTCGAGCGGCAGATAGTCGCGCGTGGTCGCGCCGGTGTAGATCTGGCGCGGACGACCGATCTTGGTGTCCTTGTCGTTGTGCTGCTCGAGCCAGTGCGCGACCCAGCCCGCGGTACGCGCAATCGCGAACATCACGGTGAACATCTCGGTCGGGATCTTCAGCGCCTTGTAGATGATGCCCGAGTAGAAGTCGACGTTCGGATAGAGCTTGCGCTCGACGAAGTACGGATCCTTGAGCGCGACTTCCTCGAGCTTCATCGCCACGTCGAGCAGCGGATCGTCGACACCGAGGTCGGCGAGCACCTTGTGGCACATCTCGCGGATGATCGTCGCGCGCGGGTCGAAATTCTTGTACACGCGATGGCCGAAGCCCATGAGGCGGAAGCCGGAATTCTTGTCCTTCGCCTTCTCGACCGCCTTCGCCACGTTGTCGGCTGTACCGATCTCGCCGAGCATCTTGAGCACCGCCTCGTTTGCGCCGCCGTGTGCCGGCCCCCATAACGCGGCGATGCCGGCGGCGACGCAGGCATACGGATTCGCGCCGGTCGAACCGACCAGGCGCACGGTCGAGGTCGAAGCGTTCTGCTCGTGGTCGGCATGCAGGATGAAGAGCAGGTCGAGCGCCTTCGCCGCGACCGGCGAGATTTGCAGCGGCTCGCTCGGCACCTCGAACATCATGTGCAGGAAGCGGGTGACGTACTCGAGGTTGTTGCGCGGATAACGCAGCGGCCAGTCTATCGAGAAGCGGTACGCCGCGGCCGCAAGCGTCGGCATCTTCGCGATCAGGCGCAGCGCGGCGAGGCGGCGCTGTTCGGGGTCGTTGATGTTGAGCGTGTCGTGGTAGAACGCCGACAGCGTCGCGACCGAGCCGCACAGCATCGCCATCGGATGCGCATCGTAGCGGAAGCCGCTGAGGTAGTGACGCAGCGACTCGTGCATCATCGTGTGATGCGTCACTTCGTCGTCGAATGCACCGAATTGCGCAGCGGTCGGAAGCTCGCCGTTGATCAGCAGGTAGGCGACTTCGAGAAAGCTCGACTGCTTGGCGAGCTGCTCGATCGGATAACCGCGATACAGCAGAATGCCCTTGTCGCCGTCGATGAACGTGATCGCACTGCGCGTGGACGCGGTCGAGACGAAACCGGGATCGAACGTGAAGTAGCCGGTATCCTTGTTGAGCTTGGCGATGTCGAGCGCTGGATCGCCGAGGCTGCCGGTCACGACCGGCAAGGCCGTGGTCTTGTTCGTTGCGGAATCGCTCAACTGCACGGTCTGATCGGCCACGTAAGGCTCCTTTCCTGAAGAGAAGAAGCAGTGCGCGTGGATTGCCGCATGGGCGCATCGTTCGAAGGCGGGTTCGCGGAAACCCGCTGCGCTGCACTGCACAACCCGCGCAGAATATCACACAGACGTTTGATTTCGCGTTACGAAATCATCATTCACCGGTGCCTTGAAACTGCGCCAACCGGCGCAACTTGCGCGCGCCAACAGCCGGCAAGAAACCGGCTTTGAACCATCGCGAGGGCGGGCTTCGCGACAACTGGCCGCGAAGGCCCGGTGAGAACGCCCGGTCTTCCTTACTTGGCCGCGGTGCCGCCGTAGCGCTTGCGGAACTTGTCGACGCGACCGCCGGAATCGACGATCTTGTGCTTGCCCGTGTAGAACGGATGCGAGGCGCTGGAAATTTCGATCTTGACGACGGGATATTCCTTGCCGTCTTCCCACTTGATCGTGTCCTTGCTCGTCATCGTCGAACGCGTGAGTATCGCGAAATTGGACGAGACATCCTGGAAGACCACGGATTTGTATTCGGGATGGATGTCGGCTTTCATGGTTCGGGGCTCCGCGTAGCGGTACTGCGCTGGGAAAAGAGGCGAATTGTAGCCGGAATTGTACTTGCGGCGCAACACAGCTGCGTTGCCCCTGATCCGGGTCCCGAAATCGCGGCCGACAGGCAGCGGTTCGGTTTGCAGACCGCATAATGCACTGCTGCAGCCACCGCGCCCCGTTCCGCATCGACCGCTCCACGCCCATGCCCCGTTCGCCCCGATCCTCGCGCCCGCCTTCGACCATTCCCGCCCTGCTGCTGGCCGCCGCGGCCGCGATCCTGCCGCTCTGCGCCGACGCACGGCAGGCTCCGCCGCAAGCCGCGCGCCCGGCACCAACGCCGAGCGAGGAGATCCCGGTCGCGCTCGATGACACGATCAACAAGGCTCTCGCGGCGCTGCCGCGCGCACGCGATCTCACCCCGGACCAGCGCAAGAGTGCCGAAGACTTGCTGCGCGACGCACTGACCGATGATCAGGCCGCGAGCGACGCACTTGCCCGCCGCCAGGGCTTTCTCGACGCCGCGCTCAAGGCCGCTCCGGTTGATGCCGCGACCCCGGTTTCGGGCAGCGAGGCCGGACAGAGTTTCGCTGAGTGGCGCGCGAAGCTGCCCGACGACGATAGCTCCGCACAGCTTGCCGATCTGCTCGAAAGCGAGCGCACCCGGCTTGGGGCATCGCGCGCCACGCTGCGCAACCTCGAGGAGACCCTGCAGAAGCAGACCCAGCGGCCCGACGCGATGCGCGACGAACTCGCCGCCGCTCGCGCCGAGCAGCCGGCCATGACCGCGGCATCCGCCACGCTTGCGCCGGACACGGCACGCGCACTTGCCGCGGCGATGCGCCTGCGCACGCAAGCGGCAGAACGCCTGCAACTCTGCCGCATCGCCGCGCTTGAAGCCGAACAGCGTACCTACGAGGCGCGCATCCGCGGCCTGTTCGCACAGCGCAGCGCCGCGCGACGCGACATCGACGAGCACAACCAGCGCGTGCAGTGGCTGGAAAACATGGTCCTCAACCGCTATACAAGCAAGGTCAGCGATCTCGTCATCCAGCTTGGCACCGAGCGCGACAAACTCGACGCCGCACGCGCCGCGCAAGTGCTGCGCGAGGCCGCGGCGAACAACCTCGCGCTCGGGCAGGAACTCGTTGCCACGGTCAAGCGTATCTCGGCACTGCGCGAACTGCAGGACACCTACACGGGCGAACGCAGCAGTACCGAGCAGGCGGCCAAGAGCACCAGGGCGCGCCTCGATCTCGGCGGGGTCAGCGAGGACGTCGGCACCCTGTTGCTCGCCGAGCGGCGCAAGCTGAAGCCGCTGAGCACGCTCGAACGCGAAATCGCCGACCTGCGTAATGAACTCGCGCGCAGCAAGCTCGCCGTGATCGACCTGCGCGACAAGCAGGACCACCTCGAGAACATGGACGGCGCGATCGCGGTGGCGCTCGCCCACGCCGGACATCCGCCGGCGATCACGGGCCCCCTGCACGACGGCCTCGAGCGCCTGCTAACGACGCGCGACGACCTGTACACGCGCCTGATCGCGGCGAAAACCCGTGCGGTCTCGATCGGCGAGGATGCCGAACAACAACTTGCCGGCCTGCTCGCGAGCACCACCGCACTGAACGACATGCTCGACTCCAACCTGCTCGCGATCCCGAGCCACGCGCCGATCGATGCCGCGTGGTTCGGCGATGTCGTGCGCGCGTTGCGCGATATCGCCCAGCCGAAGGAACCCGCGCAGATCGTCGGCATCACCGACTACATGCGCGCGAACGCCACGCTCGCGATCACCGCGCTGCTCATGCTTGGCGCAGCGGTCTATGCCCGCCGACGCGTACCCGTTGAGTTCGAGCGCATCGCCGTACCGATGCGACGCATCCGCAGCGACCGCTATCGCTATACCACCTGGACTCTCGTGCTCACCGTCCTCGCCGCCGCCCCGGTCGCGCTGTTCTGGTCGATACTCGCGCGCCTGTTCCTGCATGCCACCCATGCAGACCCGCTCGAAGGCTCGTTCGGTCTCGCTACCCGCAGCATCGCGACGCCGTGGTTCGTGCTCTCCTTCCTGTACTGGCTCAACCGCGACAACGGCCTCGCCCACCTGCATTTCCGCTGGCTGCGCGCGCGCCGCATGTCGCTGCGCCGCGCCGTGCCATGGATCGCCCTGGCCGTGCTCGTGCCGATCTTCATTCACACCTGGCTGCGCGAGATCAGCAACGACGAGAGCGACGCGACGATCGGCCGAGCGCTGTTCCTGCTCGGCGCGCTCGGCCTCGCCGCGATCGCCTGGCATCTGCTCGGCCGCGGCCGGATCTGGTCGCAGCGCGGCAGCAAGCTCGACGACGAACCGCTGCGTCTGCGCCAGTTCGCGCGCGTCGGCTTCAGCGCCGCCTGCGTTGCCCTGGCCGTGCTTGCCGCGCTCGGCTACTTCTTCACCGCGATCGTATTCGCCGAGCATTTGTTGCTGTCGCTGATCGCGATCCTCGCGCTCGCCGTCGTTCACGGCCTCGCCGTGCGTTGGCTGATCCTCGGCGAGCGCCGCCTCGCCCTCAAGCGCGCCGAGGATCGCCAGATCGCCGAGCTGCAGGCCATCGGGCCGCCCGCAGAAGGCGAGGCGCTGCCGGAAGCCGAGCCCGAACAGATCGCCGTCGCCGATCTCGGTGCGCAGACACGCCGCGTGCTGCGTCTGGTCACCGTGTTGTTGCTCGGTGCGACCCTGCTCGTGATCTGGTCGGACATCGCGCCGGCGCTGAACTTTCTCGACAACTACCGGCTGTGGTCGTCCACCGCCACCGACGCAAGCGGCAAGCAGGTTGCGTTCGATGTGACCCTGCGTGCGGTGCTCGAATCGGCACTGCTGCTGGCTATGACCTTCATCGCCACGCGCAACCTGCCCGGCCTGGTCGAGATCGGCGTGCTGCGCAGGCTCAACATCGACGCGCCGACGCGCTACGCCATCGTAAGCATCGTGCGCTACCTGATCGTGCTCGTCGGCGTGCTTGTCGGCCTGTCGCTGCTCGGCCTGCACTGGTCGAACCTGCAGTGGCTCGCCGCCGGCCTCACCGTCGGCCTCGGCTTCGGCCTGCAGGAAGTCTTCGCCAACTTCATCTCCGGCCTGATCGTGCTGTTCGAACGCCCGGCGCGCGTCGGCGACATCATCACCATCGGCGGCATCGAAGGCACGGTCACGCGCATCCGCACGCGCGCGACGACGATCCTCGACTGGGACAACAAGGAGGTGATCGTGCCGAACAAGACGTTCATCACCGACCGCCTGGTCAACTGGACACTGAGCGACACGACCACGCGCGTGGTGATCAAGGTCGGCGTCGCCTATCGCAACGATCCGCGTCTCGCGCAAAAGCTGTTGCTGCAGGTCGCGGGCGAGCACCCGACCGTCCTCGCCGACCCGCCGCCGCTCGCCTGGATGACCGGCTTCGGCGACTCGAGCCAGGATTTCGAACTGCGCTTCTTCGTCGCCGAGATCGGCCAGCGCAACCTCGTGCGCACCGAACTGCAGATGCGCATCGCCGAGGTGTTCCGCGCCAATGACATCGAGATCGCCTACCCGACGCGCGATGTTTGGCTGCGCAATGCCGCCGGGTCGGGCGCCGGTTCTCAGCCCGCGCCGACGGCCGCGGCGAGCAGCGCCTCGAAACGGGACTGATCGACCTCGAGCACGATGCGCGCGTTTGCGGGCCGGGCGTTGCGATCCTGCCAGTCGACCACGGTGGCGCCGCGCGTGAGCTTGCCGTCGAGTTCGACGCCGACATGGTGGTCTTCGGCGCGCGTGACGATATCGGGTTCGAGCGCGACCGCCATCGCCAGAGCGTCGGCGATCAGCAGTTTCGGCCGGCCACGCCCGCGCGACCAGGCGCGTGTCTTCGCGGTGATCGAGTCGTAGAACTTCGCGCGCGCATCGCCTCGGGCGAGCATCGCCTCGAAGCGCGCGAAGTCGAGGCCATGGCGCATCGTCGCCTCCCAGTCGACGAGGGTGAACTGCGGCCACGCGGAGAACACCACGTGCGCGGCCTCGGGGTCGAAGCCGACGTTGAACTCGGCCGGCACCGTGCCATAGTTGCCTTGCCCGGTCACCGCGCCACCCATGACGACGAGGCGCGCCACGCGCAACGGCAGGTCCGGATCGAGCTTGAGCGCGAGCGCGAGGTTGGTCAGCGGCGCGAGCGCGACGAGGACGAGGCTGCCCGCGTATTCGTGCGAGGCACGCAGGATCGCGAGCGCCGCGTGTTCGCTCTCCGCGCTGCGCGTGCTTGGCGTGTAAGCGGTGTCGCCGAAGCCGTCGCTGCCGTGCACGTCGGCGGCATCTTCCGACGCGTGCACCAGCGGCGTCGCGCAGCCGGCGTAGACCGGCGTCTGCGTGTCGATCACCTCGACCAGCTTGAGTGCGTTGGCGAGCGTGTGCTCGAGGCCGACGTTACCCGCCGCCACCGACAGGCCGATCACCTCGGCGCGTTCGTGCGCCATCAGGATCGCCATCGCGTCGTCGACGCCGGGATCGGTGTCGATCAGCATCTTATACTTTTGCACTTGACACCCATTCTTCGCCTGTGTTTCGCGCATTCTAGCGGAATGCGGCGCACATGCCCGCCCAGCCGTTATCATGCGCGCATCGCATTGAGCGCGCGCATGCCTTGGCCGACATCCTCGACACCCTGATCGATCCGAGCGTACGGTGCGAGGCCGGCACCTTGGCCGCGAGCTTCGCGCAGGCGCTGCCGTTCCGCCACGTCGTGATCGAGAACTTCCTCGCGCGCGATTTCGCCGACGCACTGCTCGCCGCGTTCCCCGCGTTCGAGCAAGGCAATGCGGTCGGCGACGATGGTCGCGCCGGGGGCAAGTCCACGGTCGAGCGCATGGCCGCGCTCGGCGCGGACTACCGCAAGTTCGACGCGCTGGTCCGCACGGACGAATTCCTGCGCTTCGTCGGCCGCCTCACCGGCATCGACGATCTGCTTTACGATCCGTTCTACCTCGGCGGCGGTACGCACGAGAACCGCAACGGCCAGACGCTGCAGGCGCACATCGATTTCAACTACCATCCGAGCGAGCGTTGGCACCGGCGCCTGAACCTCATCGTCTACCTCAACCACGATTGGCAGGCCAATTGGGGCGGCAATCTCGAGTTGTGGCGCGACCCCTACACTGACTCCGAACCAGCCGCTCGCATCGCTCCGGCATTCAACCGCTGCGTGATCTTCGAAACCACCGAGCGCAGTTGGCACGGCTTCGACCGCATCGCGCTGCCGGCGGAGCAAGCGCAGCGTTCGCGCAAATCGGTTGCTCTGTATTTTTATACCACCGGGCGCGCCGCGGCGGAAACCGCGGGCAAGCACACCACCCACTACGTGAACCGCCAACTCCCGGCGCGCTTCGCCGCGGGCCGCACGCTCGACGTCGCCGATGTCGCCGAACTGCGAGAACTGATCGCGCACCGCGACAACCAGCTTCGGCAGCTCTACGCAGAAAACGCAAAGCTGCTGCAGGCGCAGGAACGCGGCCTCGGCGGCCAGGTCCTCTACCTGCTCAAGCGGCTCTACGTGCGCTATCGCCGATAGCCGGGCTGTTTCGGCGCGCAATCGTCGAACGGGGCGAAGCCCAATGCGTGCACGACCTGCAGCCGCTGCAACGCCGCGTCCGCACCGTCGTAGTGCATGCCCTGCAAGGTCGTTCGATCGATGTGCGGCCAGGCCGCGCACAGGATTTGCGCCGTGGCATGCGCTTCGTTTGCCAGGCGCGCTGCGCGCTTGGTCATCGCGCCTGCGTTGACCAGCGCGAACGCGGCGACCGCGCCCAACATGATCCATTGCGCGCGCGGCTTGCGTGCCGCGTTCTGCACGGCAACGAGGCACAAGCCGATATAGCCCGTCCAGAACACCGACGAAAAGCTCACGTAGCGGCTGACGAACGCCTGCGTTGCGCCTTCGTCCGCGCGCGCCAGCGCGGTCAGGACGGCACTCGCCACGCCAAACAGCATCAGCGCAGCCCAGGGTCGCGCCACCCGGCACCGTCTTGTCGCAACCATCGCCACGATGCCGCTCGCAAGCGCGAACAGGGCCAGCCACGGAGCTGCATCGGTGGCAAAGCGCGCAATACCGGCACCGAGATAGTTGAGCGCGTAGTGGGCAGCACGCAACAGCGCCGCCGCAATCTCGCCAGCGCCAGCATCCGCGTATCGGGCGACAAGGCCGGCGCCGCTCGGCAGTACATATGCGGCCGTCAGCCCGAACCCGATCCAGGGCACGGCGAGGCCGATGCGCCGGGGGATGCTCGACTCCGAACGAGCGGCAATCGCAAGCAATGCCACCGGAATCAATGCCAGCGCGGTGCCGAAGCTCAGCAGCGCCAGCACGGCGCCTGGAAGCGCGGCGAGATTGGTCTTCCAGGTCAGTGCAGTTGCGGTAAGGAAATAGATTGCCGCCGCCACACCGGACAGACACAGGAACACCGCGATCTGCCAGCCCCATTGCAAGTTGGCGATGTGTCCGGGGTACAGCACGAGGAAGACCATCAACAGCGCCGTAGCGCGCGCTCCGGAGCCGTCGAGGCGCAGCGTGTCGCGCAGCATGGCCAACACGAACAGCGCATAGACGCACAACAGCACCCAACTTGCCAGGCAATCAAGCCAGGTCTGGCCGTGCGAGATCCACGTCGTCGCGAGCAACAGTGCATAGGCCGCGGTGTGCATATGACCGCCGTGGATATGGAAAAATGCTGTCTGCGCGAGCGTGCCATCCTGCCAGCCGGCATAGATCGGCGCGAAATCGAGATGGTCCCACAGCATGAACGGGATGTGCCAGGCGAGCGTTGCGGCGAGCAGCCCCAGGGCAAGCGCCGTAGCGAACAGGCGCGGGAACAACAGCAATCTGGCGATCATGGACGGCGATTCTACGCACCGGCGAAGCGCGCGGCGTGGCCGATCCAGCGAGCGACCAGGCGCGCGGCCAGATCGGGATGGTCGCGCAGCAGGATTTCGCCGGTCCGCTGTATCGTCGGCAGCAGGTGCGCGTCGCGTGCCAGGTCGGCGACACGCAGGCTCATCTCGCCGGTCTGGCGCGTACCGAGTACTTCGCCGGGGCCGCGCAATTCCAAGTCCTTCTCGGCGATGCGGAAACCGTCGTTCGTTTCCCGCAACACGTCGAGCCGCTGCCGCGCCATGGCCGACAACGGCGCCTGGTATAGAAGTACACAACTGGATTTCGTGCTGCCGCGGCCGACCCGGCCGCGCAGCTGATGCAACTGCGCGAGGCCAAGGCGTTCTGCGTTCTCGACCACCATCAGGCTCGCGTTCGGCACGTCGACGCCGACTTCGATTACGGTCGTCGCCACCAGCAGGGCGGTTTCTCCAGCCTTGAACGCATCCATCGCCGCCTGTTTCTCGGCTGGCTTCATGCGCCCGTGCACGAGACCGATGCGCATGCCGGGCAACGCCGCGGTCAGTTCCGCGTGAGTCACTTGCGCCGCCTGCGCCTGGAGGACGAGAGCTTTGTCGCGGATCCCCCCGCCAGGGCCCGCACGCCCATGCGCGGACTTCTCAACGGAGCTTTCCTCGATCACCGTGCACACCCAGTACGCCTGCCGCCCCTCGGCGCAGGCGGCACGGATGCGTTCGACGACTTCGCCGCGGCGAGTGCCGTTGAGCACCACGGTCGCCACCGGCGTGCGCCCCGGCGGCAGCTCGTCGATGATCGAGACATCGAGATCGGCATACGCGGTCATCGCCAGCGTGCGCGGAATCGGCGTCGCGGTCAGCACGAGCTGGTGCGGAATCTCGTCGCCGGCACGACCCTTGTCGCGCAGCGCCAGGCGCTGATCGACGCCGAAGCGATGCTGCTCATCGATGATGACGAGGCCGAGACGTGCGAACTCGACGCCCTCCTGCATCAGCGCGTGCGTGCCGATGGCGATCTGCGCCGCACCGCGCAGGCCGGCGAGCGCAGAGGTGCGCAGCTTGCCCTTGAGCTTGCCGGCGAGCCAGACGACTTCGATGCCTAGCGGAGAAATCCATTTGTGGAAATTGACGAAATGTTGCTCGGCGAGCAGCTCGGTCGGCGCCATCAGCGCGGCCTGTCGATCGGCCTCGACCGCGGCCAGCGCGGCCAGTGCGGCAACCACCGTCTTGCCCGAGCCGACGTCGCCCTGGACCAGGCGCAGCATCGGCACGGCCTTGCCGAGGTCGCGTTCGACTTCGGCCGTCACGCGCACTTGCGCCGCGGTCGGCGCGAATGGCAGCGCAGCGAGGAAACGCTTGCGCAACCCGCCGTCACCGCGCAACGCAGGCGCCGCCTGCGCACGCAGGCGGTTGCGCAGTTGCCGCAACGACAGATGCTGCGCAAGCAGTTCCTCGAACGCGAGGCGCTGCTGCGCCGGATGGGTGCCGAGGCCCAGCCCGATCAGGTCCGCCGCGGGCGGCGGACGATGCACATAGAGCAGCGCGTCGCGCAGCGAGGTCAACCCGTTCGCTTCGCGCAATGCGAGTGGAATCAGTTCGAGCGCGTCATCCTGCGGCAGTTGCGCCAGCGCGCGCCCGATCAGACCGGCGAGGCGCTTCTGGCCGAGTCCTTCGGTGGTCGGATAGATCGGCGTCAGGCTCTCCTCGACGGGGCTTTGCGCATCTTCGGCCAGGCGTTGGTATTGCGGATGCACCATCTCCAGGCTGTGCTGGCCGCGCCGCACCTCGCCGTAGCAACGCAGACGTGTGCCGACGTCCAGTTGCCTGGCCTGCGCATTGTTGAAGTGGAAGAAGCGCAACAGCAGGGTGGCCGACGACGCGTCGGCGACGGCGATACGCAATTGCGGACGGAAGCGAAAACCTTTCTCGATTGCCTCGATGCGGCCCTCGACCTGAGCGATGTCGCCGACGCGCAGGTCGCGGATCGCGCTGATCCGGGTCTTGTCTTCGTAGCGCAGCGGCAGATGAAACCAGAGGTCCTGCAAGGTGAGAAGCCCGAGCTTCGCCAGCGACTCGCGCAACGCCGGGCCGACGCCGGGCAGCGAATCCGCCGATCTGCCTCCCGCCTGCGCGGGCGGGCCGGGGTCGGGTTGGATCGGGGTCAAGCGCAGGCTCCTGCCTCTGCTTCCTCTACTCGAGCACCGCGATCATGTCGACTTCGACCTGTGCCGCTTTCGGCAGGCCCTTGACCTCGATCGTCGAGCGCGCGGGGAATGGCTGCGCGAAATACTCGGCCATCACCGCATTGACCTGGGCGAAATCGCCGAGGTCGGTCAGATAGATGCCGACGCGGACGACCTGTTCAAAGCCGATGCCCGCGGCGGTCGCCACGGCTTTGAGGTTGTCGAACACGCGCCGCGCCTGGACCGCGATGTCGCCGGCGACGAGCACGCCGCTGGCCGGATCGAGCGGTGTCTGACCGGAGAAGTAGATCGTGTTGCCGACGCGTACGGCCTGCGAGTACGGGCCGATGGCCTTGGGCGCGTGATCGCTGTGGATGATGGTGCGGGACATGGGCTGCCTCTGCGGACGGAAGTGAAAGATGGCGCGAAGTATCCGTCATTCGCGCCCGCGCGGGAATGACGGGCGGGCACCATGCGGTGCCGCCGGTGGCGACCGTCATACCGGATAGCGATAGACCCCGTGCACGACGTTCGCGCGGCGAACGCGATTCATCACCTCCTCGAGATGCCTGCGGTCGCGCACCTCGATCGTGAACATCAGGGTCGAGGTGTTGAGGTCGCGCTCCTGGTACTCGACGTTCTCGATGTTCGACTGGCCATCGGCAATCGCGGCCGCGATCGTGGCGAGCACGCCGGGCTTGTTTTCGACGACGATGCGCAGGCGCACGCGGTAGTCGCCGGTGACTTCGCTGTCCCAGCCCATGGCGATGATGCGCTCGGGCGTCTTGCGGTACTCGGCCGCGTTCGGGCAGTCGAGGCGATGCACGACGACGCCTTTGCCCTGCGAGAGATAGCCGAAGATTTCGTCGCCCGGCACCGGGTTGCAGCACTGGCCGAAGCTGAGCACGCCGCGCTCGCTGCCGGTGATCAGCACTTTCTCCTGCGTGCGCCGCCGCGCCTTTTCCACGCGCGAATGGCCTTCGGCGAGCACGGTCGCGACCTGGTCCGGCATGCGATTGCCCAACGCGATGTCGGCCAGCAGTTCTTCCAGGCGCTTGAACTTGGCGTCGGCGAGATAGCGGTCGAGTGTCTTCAGCGGGATCGCATCGAGGGTCACGCCCTGCGCCTCGAGTGCGCGGTCGAGCATGCGATGACCGAGTTCGACCGCATCCTCGTGCTGCAGGTGTTTCAAGTTGTTGCGGATGGCTACGCGCGCACGCGCGGAGACGACCCATTCCAGCCATTGCGGATGCGGTTGCGCGGAAGGCGCGGTGATGATCTCGACCGTCTCGCCCGAATTCAGGCGCGTGCGCAGCGGCGCGAGCTTCCTGTCGACGCGCGCGGCAACCGCGTGGTTGCCGACGTCGGTGTGCACGAAATAGGCATAATCGAGCGCGGTCGAATTGCGCGGCAGGGAGAAAATCTTGCCCTTCGGCGAGAACAGGTAGACCTCGTCGGGAAACAGATCGACCTTGACGTTCTCGAGGAACTCGGCCGAAGACGCCTCGCGCGCCTGGGTCTCGACCAGACCGGCGATCCAGTCGCGCGCGCGCGACTGCGCGGCGTTCGCCGGCTCGGCGGTTTTGTACACCCAGTGCGCGGCGACGCCGCGCTCGGCGGCCTGGTCCATCTCCGCGGTACGGATCTGGATCTCGATCGGCGCGCCGAACGGGCCGAACAATACGGTATGCAGCGACTGGTAGCCGTTCGCCTTCGGGATCGCGATGAAATCGCGAAAACGTCCGTCGAGCGGCTTGAACAGCGAATGGATCGCGCCGAGCGCGTGGTAGCACTGCATCGTCTCCTCGACGATGACGCGGAAGCCGTACACGTCCATGACCTGATTGAAGGTCTTGTGCTCCTTGTGCATCTTCGAGTAGGTCGAGTACGGCGTCTTGATCCGGCTCATCACGCGACTGGGAACGTGTTCGGCCACCAGACGCGCGGCGAGCGCCGCCTCGATCTTGCCCATCGCCTCGCGCCGGTTGCCGAGCACGCTCTTGATGCGCTCGGAGACGATGCGGTAGCGATCCGGGTAGAGCGCGCGGAAGCCGAGATCCTGCAGTTCCGAGCGGAACTTGTTCATGCCGAGGCGCTGCGCGATCGGCGCGTAGATATCGAGCGTCTCGCGTGCGATGCGCCGGCGTGAGGCGGGTGCCATGCTGCCGAGCGTGCGCATGTTGTGCAGACGGTCGGCGAGCTTGATCAGGATCACGCGCAGGTCGCGCGCCATCGCCAGCAGCATCTTGCGGAAGCTCTCGGCCGCCGCGTCCTGCTGGTTGCGGAACTTGACCTTGTCGAGTTTGGTGACGCCGTCGACCAGTTCGGCGACGGTGGAACCGAACGTCGATTCGATTTCCGCGCGCGGCAGCGGCGTGTCCTCGAGCGTGTCGTGCAGGATCGCGGCGATGATCGTTTCCGTATCCATGCCGAGGTCGGCGAGGATCGTGGCGACCGCGACCGGATGGGTGATGTAGGGCTCGCCGCTCTTGCGCGTCTGCCCGGCATGCGCGCGTGCGCCGGTGAAGTAGGCCTCGCGCACGCGCTCGACCTGCTCGGCCGGAAGGTAGGCCGAAAGGCGCTGTTCCAGCGCCAGCACGTCGGCAGGGACGGTTTCCTGCAGCGCCGTGCTCATGGGGGCGTCCCTAGCGCGCTACGCGAAGCAAAGCAGCACGTTTTGCCCGTGCGCGCTTGCCGTGCAGGGCGCGCATGGGTGAATGACAATGGCTTGCGCCATCGCTCACAGGTCGTCGCCACCCTTGAGGTCGTCGTCGACTTCGGCGGCGGCCCACTCGAGCGCTTCGCGCTCGGCCTTCTCGCGTGCGGCCTTGTCGACCTCGTCGATCAGGTTCTGGTCGATCTTGCGACCGGCGATTTCGCGCAAGGCAAGCACGGTCGGCTTGTCGTTGGCGGTATCGACCGTCGCCTCGGCGCCGTTGGCGAGCTGACGCGCGCGTTTGGTCGCCATCAGGACGAGTTCGAAGCGGTTGTCGACCACTTCCAGACAATCTTCCACGGTAATGCGTGCCATAAATACCTCGAAAATCAAACTGCGAAACCCGGGTCACACGCGGTCCGGAGGGAATCGCGCGGAATTCGAAGTGTCTCGAATGCGCCGATCCGGTGCGGACCGGGAGGTGCGCTGGCATGCGGATCGGTGATCGATCGCACGAAACGCGCGCGGGCTGGTGCAAACTATACGGCGTGCATTGTAGCCGCAGCGCCGCACGCGGCGCAAACCCGACGCCGTGGAACTGAACTGCTGCTGTACTCCGCGACGATTGAAAGTGGGCAGGTGCGTCGCAATTGCGTACGCTTGCGCACCAAACAGGGAACAGCGCCCCGCGCGCCCGCTCTGCGGAAAGCCCATGGACAGTCCACCGATGCCGAATATCTCGACAGCCATCTCTCGTCTCGCCCTCGTTGCCGCCGGTGCCGCGGTGCTCGCCGGCTGCGCGACGCCGACGCCGCGCCGGGACGACCCGTACGAGCAGTTCAACCGCAGGATGTATGCGTTCAACGACTTTGCCGATCGCGTCGCGATCCGCCCGGTCGCGGTCGGCTACCGCAAGGTCACCAACGAGACCTCGCGCCGTCTGTTCAGCAACTTCTTCGCCAACATCCACTCGCCTATCACGATCGCCAACGACCTGCTGCAATGGCAGCCCAGGTATGCGTTCACCCAGACCAGTCGCCTCGTGATCAACTCGACCGTCGGCGTCCTCGGCTTTTTCGACCCGGCCAGCGAGATGGGCATCGACGCGCACACGACCGATTTCGGCGTGACCCTGGCCAAATGGGGGGTGCCGGAAGGCCCGTACCTCGTGCTGCCGCTGTTCGGCCCGACCACCGGACGCGACCTGCCCGCGATCGCGGTCGATCAGTTCGCCCTCGATCCGCTATCGTGGTACGCAAGTTCACACGACTTCAGGTTCCACGCTGAAAACCTGCCGCAGATGGCCTATCTCGTCACCCTGCGCTCCAGCGCGATCGACGCGGAGAGCCTGCTCCAGGGCGTCTACGACCCCTACGTGTTCTACCGCGATGCCTACCGCCAGCGCCGGCTGTACAAGATCTACGACGGCAATCCGCCGCTCGATGCGATCCAGGCACTGCAGGGCGACGAAAACCTCGACGTCGACAAGCTGCTCGAGGAACAACAGCAGTACGAGAAGAACCGGAAACAGCCGTAACATCCGTCGGGCGGCAATTCTCGCCCACGGCCGCGCTCAGACCAGCTTCACCTGCACCCCGGCCTCCTCCAGTGCGCGCACATGTTCGCTCGATGCGCCGGTGTCGGTGAAGATCGCGTGCAGCCCGGACAGCGGCGCGATCACCGACAGGCAGCGCTGACCGAACTTGCTCGAGTCGAACACGCCGACGACCTCGCGCGAGACGCGGATCATCAGCGTGTTGAGCGTCGCCTCCTGGGGGTCGGGCGTGGTCACGCCGACTTCCGTATCGATGCCGTCGACACCGAGGAACAGGCGGTCGGCGGAAAGCTGCGCGAGCATCTGCTCGGCGCCGGAGCCGACCAGCGACTGCGAACTCGCGCGCAGCAGGCCGCCAAGCATCATCACGCGGATTGCCGGGATCGCACCGAGTTCGAGCGCGATGTGCAGCCCGTTGGTGATCACGGTCAGCTCGCCCCACTTGCGCTGGCGCAGCGCACGCGCGATCTCGATCGTGGTCGAGCCGGAATCGAGAATGATCGTTTCACCGTCCTCGACCAGCTTCGCCGCTGCCTGGCCGATGCGCCGCTTCTGCGCGTGACGACGCGTTTCCTTGATGCTCAGCGGCGTGTCGAGCGCATGCGCCGGCGTAGGCAGCGCGCCGCCATGCGCGCGCACGATCGCGGCGTTGCGCGCAAGTGCTTCGAGATCGGCACGGATCGTCACCGGCGAGATCCTGAAGCGCGCCGCCAGCTCCTCGACTGTGGCCCGACCCTCGCGTTCTACCTGTTCGACGATGAGACGGCGGCGTTCTTCGACGAGCAGGCGCGGCGCGGGGGATTCGGTAGTCATGCACTCAAGCCAAGCAGACGGGCGGCGTTGTCGTGATAAATCTTGCGCAATATCGCATCAGGCAGGCCGACGCCGTAAATGGCCCAGCGCCCCTGTGGCGGAATCTCCGCCGGAGCATAGTCGAAATACTCGTCTTCCGTCTCCAGAAACCGATAGTAGATTTCGTAGAGCGCATCGCCGAGCAATTGCTGCGGCACCTCGTCGCCCCACGGTGACGGCACCGCATCGGTGCCGAACAGGATGCGGTCCTGCCAGCGCTCGAAGAACTGCCGGCTCGCGCGCGGCTGGCGCCCGAGTTCGCCGACGCGCGCGCTGATGTCGACGTGCACGTTCGGGTGCCGCGCCAGACAAGCGGAAATCGCGGCGAGGTCCTCGGCCTGCGAACCGACGTGCATGAGCACGAATGTCGTCCGCGGATGGCGCGCGATGACACGGTCGCGCGCGGCGATCAGTTCGTCGTAGCTCGGGAATTCCTCGCCGTAGAACGACCAGTCCGGATGGTTGGCGAGTTCCTCGTAGCGTTCGTTGCGTGCGTCGGTGGGCAGGAAGAACGCGGCCGGATCGGCGCTGTGGATGAACACCGGCAGATTCAGGTCGGCGCAGGTCGCCCACATCGAGTCGAAGCGGCGGTCGTCGATGGTCAGCCGCACACCTTCGTCGACGTGTTCACGCAGGTAGAGGCCGAGCGTCTTCAGCAGCTTGAGGCCGCAGGCGCCGGCGCGCCGGGCGTGCGCCAAGGCATCGGCCTGGCGCCGCGGGTAGTCGGGCTCGGCGATGTGCTCGAACGACGGTTCGGTCATGGTCAGGAAGCGGCCCGGTGCCGCACGATCGAAGCGATCGATCGCGGCTTCCAGTCCGGTGCCGACGCCGCCGGTCAGGTTGACCATCGCGCGGATGCCCTTGCGCTCCATGATCGGCAGCACCTCCTCGGGTGAGGCGAACCAGGTCATCTCCTCGCCGACCGAAACGCCGCTGCGCGTCTGGCTCATCCAGCTCAAATGCGTGTGCACGTCGATCACCGGAAAGCGCGGACGCTCGATGCGCGTCTCGCGCAAGCGCAGCATGCTCTGCGGCCGGAAATCGGTCAGGCGCAGACCGGCCTTGCCCGCATCGCGCACCGTCTGCAGCGGATTCTTTCCGGCGCTGTCGCGCACGATCGACCGTGGCGGCGTGCAGCAGAAGCATCTTGCCCGCGCGGGCGGCACGAGAGCGGGTTGATGCCTTGTCGATATTTTCATCGTCTCATTCTAGTCCGCCCGACGTGGGAAAGCGGATCCGCCACCGAGCCGAAGCCCGGCGGCGGGTGTGGCGTTTACAGGAACTTGTAGGTCAACGAGACGCTGTAGATGCGGCCGTAGTTGTTCGTGTAGTCGCTGGCGTCGCCGAGGAAGCTGTTCGGATCGTAGAACGGCAGACGGTTGAACAGGTTCTTGATCGTGAGGCCGGCCTGCAGCCTCTCGACCGGCTTCCAGGTCACGCCGAGGTTGGCCGTCCACCATGCCGGCACGCCACCACAAAGGTTGGAAGGCAGCGCCAGATAACCGGCGGTGCAGTTCGCCTGCGCATTGTCGACGTCGGTCTGGTCATAGCCCCATTTGGTCTTGCCGGTATAGTTGACGAACAGGCTGGTGGTCCAGTTCCCGTAGTTCCAGTCGGCGTTGAGCGTGGCGCGCAGGCGCGGGTTGTTGTACCAACCGACGACATTGCCGTAGTCCAGGCCCTGGCTCGGATCGTAGAGGATCGTGTCGGTACGACGCGCAATCGTCGCAGCCACGCCAAGGGTCAGCTTGCCCCAGCGATCGAGCGGGAAACGGGCGCGGGCGTCGATGTCGAAGCCATCGACCAGGGTGCGTCCGCGATTCTTGTAGCGACCGACGACACTGGCCACGTTGCCGACGGTATAGGTCGGCAGCGTGCCGGGGCAGACCACACCGCTGGCTGGGTCGGCGCACATCGCGGCCACCGCCGCCATGTTCGCGCGATCGGTGTCGGTGATATCGAATCGAGTCGAAGAGATGATGTCTGCCGGCTTGGTGTAATCGGGCGCGGCGATCTCGTTGCGGCGGTAGATGAACCAATAGTCGGCCGACACGGACAACTGCTTGGTCGGCTCGAACACGAAACCGAGCGTGCTGATCTTGGCCTTTTCCGGCTGCAGGTCGGGATTGGGCTGGGTCACGCGCGCCACCGTGCGGCTGCAATCGGAGTTCAACAGCGTATTGCCGAGGTCCACGTCGCCGGCGCGCTTCGATTGCAGCAGCAGGTTGGCGATCGCGTTGGTTTCGCTGCAACGAGTCGGGTCGCGATAACCACCCAACTGGGCGAAGATGCCGCCGACTCCCGATTCCGCCAGACTCGGCGCGCGGAAACCCTCGGAATAAGTGCCGCGCAACAAGAACTCCGGCACTACCTGGTATTTGATGCCGAACTTCGGCGCGACGTTGGCGTCGAAGTTCGGATATTTGTCCACGCGCAGCGCGCCGTCGACTTCGATCTTGTCGGTGATCGGCGCGACGGCTTCGCCGAATACGGCGCCGGTCGTGCGCTTGCCGTTGAAAAACGAACCGCCCTGCTGCGTGATCAGGCCGTTCGCCGCATCCGTATTGCCCGGCGTGTAAAACGATTCGCGCGCCACGCTGAAACCGAACGCCGCACGCATCTCGCCCGCGGGCAGCGTGGCCAGCGGGCCTTCGATCTTGCCGTCCCAGGTGGTGAGCCGGGTCCAGGAGCGGATGTCGAAGGTGGGATAGGCTGCGCGCAGCAGCGCAGCGTTCGCATCGCTGATCACGCCGAATTGGTAGGCCGGGTGGTCGGAGATGATCACGCGGCCGGTACCTGGATCGATGGTGAACGGACCAAACGCCTTCTTGAAACCTTCGAGATTGACGTTGACCGTTTGATAGGTGACCGACGCCGAGCCGGCAGTAGTGAGTGCGCTTTCCCAGTCCCAGTCGCCGAAGTTGCCGCGCAGACCGGCGAGGGCACGGTAGCTCTCGTCGGTGTTGTGCTGGCCGAAGTAGCCGCTGCCCACATCCTGCAACAGGTATTGCAGGCCCACGACCCCGCCCATCAGCGCCTTCAGCCCGGGGCTGGCGTGGTTGTACTCGTTGTTCGGGCCGAGGAACGGATAGAAGAACTTGTTGACGCTGGAGCCGGTGTTGCGCGCGAACCAACTGGTCGGGTTGCCGGTCGTGGTGTTGAACGCACGCGGCGTGCCGCCGTTGGCCTTGAGGTCGATGTCGGTGTAGGTCACCTCACCAAACGCCTGCAGCGAATCGGTCAGCTGGAACGTACCGTGTAGATAGCCGGTGGCCCGATCCGACTGCGCACCCGCGTCGATCTGGTTGTTCAGCCAGGTCTGCCACACGCAGCGCGTACCGGCGGCTTCAGTGATCTTGTTGTTGCAGCCGGGCGCCGCTTCCTGCACGCGCGCGCCGGTCTTCGGATCGAAGGCGAAATAGGAGCCGGGATTGAACACACCGGGCGCACTGCCCGTGTCGAGGCGGAAATTCTTGATGTAGTTCGGATTGTTGACGTAGAACTGCGCCGGCTTCTTGTCGTACCAGTCGGAAAGCGGGATCGGATCGCGCCGGTACAGGTTGATCGAGCCGTAGACGTTGTAGCGGTCTTCGGCGAGGTTGCCTGTGCCGGCGGTGATGCTGGCCTGATGCTCGCCGTAGGTGCCGATGCGCGAGGAACTGTCCGACGACAGGCTCAGCTCGGCACCCTGGTATGCCTGCCTGGTGATGACGTTGATCACGCCGGCGACCGCGTCGGTGCCGTACACGGCCGAGGCGCCGTCGGTCAGCACTTCCATGCGCTCGATCGCGGCGGCGGGAATCGCGTCTATGTTGACGAATTGGGTCTGGAACCCCGCCGGCGCCCCGTAGTACGACAGGCGACGGCCGTTCAGCAGCACCAGCGTGCCCTGTGCGCCGAGGCCTCGCAGGTTGGCCTGGGATGCGCCGTCCGAGCCGGTGAACAGCGACTTGAAATCCTGTTGCGCGGGGCGTGCGGCGGGCAGATTGTCGAGCACCTGCAGCAGGGTGCGCGCGCCCATGCTTTCGATTTCCGCCTTGCTGATGATCTGCAGCGGCGAAGCGGTCTCGATGTCGGTGCGTTTGATGTTGGATCCGGTGACCTCGATGCGTTCCATCTGCGTGGTGGTTTTCTTGTCGTCGTTCTTGTCCTTGTCCGGCGACGCTTCCTGCGCGGCCAGTGGAACGGCGGCCAGCACTGCGGCCAGGGCGACGGACAGGCGGGTCAAGGCGATGCGGTAGTGACGGCTGGAAGACATCTTCGTTTCCTCGTTCGGCAGCGGAAGCCGCTGTGGCGTTGGATGGTTTGCGGGGTGTCGTGCGATGACCAAAAAAAGGATCAGGGTGAAACGATGCTGGCGGTGTCGCCTTCCTGGCCTATCAGCGCCGCGTTGGCCCAGTTGGCGCAGACCTGCGCCGGACGCGGGCCCTGCGCACCAAGGGTGCGCAGACTCAAACCGTGCAGGCCACGGATGTCGAGGTCGGGCTTGACCACACCGGGCGCCTTCACCAGGCCGCTGTCGTAGAGCAGCCGCTCGTCGCCCCAGATCTGGAATTGCAGGCCGCCCGCGTCGCGGCAGCTGTCGTCGATGCCGAGGTCGGCACGCAGCAATTGCCAGTTGCCGTCGAGCTTCACGTCGATGCGGCTGGCGGGGCCGACGCCGAGGCCGCGGCGGAATTGCAGACCGTTCATGCGCATCTCGGCCTTGCCGCCGAACGCCTTGTCGCGCGCAACATTCTTCACCAACGTTTCCGGCAGGGTCAGTTCGGACAACGGGCGTTGCTGCTGCGCGCGTTCGTCGACGCGGTGTTCGAGGATGTGGAACGTCGACAGCGCGATCGGGCCGACGTCGCGCGGCCGCAGCGCGTCGAACGCGCGTACCTTGCCGGCTTGCGCGGCACCAACCATCGGATCGAGATCGCTGGCGCCGTCGCCTTCGGGGTTCTGCACGCTGAGCACGCGGAAACGCAGCAGGCGGCCCGCGTGCGGTGCGAACTCGATCTTCTGCATGCCTTGCTCGAGCTTGAGCCGGCCTTTGGTGATCGGCTCGCCCCACTCGCCATTGCTGTCGGCGAGATAGACCTCGTAATCGCGCACCTGGCCGTGCTTCCAGTTCTTGTCGTTGCGCGGCGCGAGTTCGATGCCGTCGATCAGCTTGCGTTCGCCGAAACCGATCGTCCATTCGTGCGCGCCGGTGCGCACGGCCTGGTTGCGCACCGTGCGGAACCACGTCGCCGGATCGTCGTCGAACGCATTCTCGAGCGCATGGCCCGGCTCTTCCGCGGGACGATTGACCACGAGCAACCCGTCGGCAGGCAATGCGCGGCCCAACGCCGGCGCGGCGGGGAAATCGTCGTCGGGCACGGCCGGCGCCACGGCGATGTCGAGACGGAACACCAGCGCGGTGCGGATGTCGACCGGCGCGGTGCGCACGTGCAAGGTGCCGCGGCGGTCGCTCGCATCG
The DNA here is from genome assembly GCF_057139185.1 of Rudaea sp. NCBI lineage: Bacteria > Pseudomonadati > Pseudomonadota > Gammaproteobacteria > Lysobacterales > Rhodanobacteraceae > Rudaea > Rudaea sp. The sequence goes on from NZ_DBNHDN010000017.1 coordinate 98,771, forward strand.
AAGTACCAGCCTTCCTTCGCCGCATCGAACGCGGCACGGTCGGCGAGCTTCGGCAGCGCGCGGCCATCGAGATCCACCGCTTTCGGCTGCTGGCGGGCGAGCACACGCAGCGCGTAGCGGCGCTGCGGCAGTTGCCCAGCGTACCGGCCTTTCACCGCATCGATGCGCACGCGCACTTCGCCTGCGCCTTGTGCTGGCGCCTGCATGGTGACCATCTGTTCGCTCGATTCGCCCTGGGCGTAGCGGCGCGTGTGGCCGTCGTCTTCGTACAGCGTGTACTGCGATTCGCCCTGCGGATAGAGATCGAAGGTGACTTCGTCCAGCGGCTTCTCGCCGTCGAACAGCATCGCCGGGTACATCGGCAGGATCGCGCCCGCGCGCACGAACAGCGGCAGCGTCGCCAGTTCCACCTGGCGGTCGATTTGCCGCCCCGGCGCCCCGGCCTGCAACTGGCGACCGTCCCAGTAGTCGATCCAACGGCCCTGCGGCAGGTGGATGTCGCGACGCCAGCCGCGGCTTGCGGCCTGGCTGCGGTACACCGGCGCGATCAGCAGGTCGCGACCGAGCAGGAATTGGTATTTGTACGCCTCGCCCGCGGCCTGCGGATCCTGCGGGTAATCCCACATCAGGCCGCGCACGATCGGCGCGCCGCGTGTTTCCGCTTCGTGCGCGAGACCGTACATGTACGGAGTCAGGCGCATCTTCAATTTCAGATAGTCGCGATTGATGCTGCGGTAGGGCTCGTCGAACGCCCACGGATGCTTGCGCACGTTCGCGGACCAGCCGGACATGCCCATCAGCACCGGCGTGAACGCCTTCCATTGCAAATCGCGGGTGAAGGTTTCCGCGCTGCCGCCGAAGATGCCGTCGACATCACCGGTCGCATAGGCATAGCCGGACAGGCCCGAGCCGATCAGCGTGGGAATGTGCCAGCGGATGTAATCCCAGCTGCCGCTCTGGTCGCCGGTCCACGCCACTGCGTAGCGCTGGATGCCGGCCCAACCCATCACCGTCCACAGGAACGGGCGCGAATCGGAGTTGTTGAAGATGCCGTCCCAGGCGGAGTGGTTCGCATCCATAGCAAACTGATAGCCCTGGCCGGTCCACGCCACGTCGAGCTTCTGCACCCGTGTGCCGGCGGTGCCGACTTCCCAGGCGATCTTCTCGACGCCGTTCTCGGTCCAGAGCCCGGTCTTGAAGCCGTATTTTGCCAACCCCTGCACGACCTTCTGCAAATCGGTGTAGCCACAACCGTAACCGTCGTTGGGCAGGATCCAGCCGCCGGGCATGTCGAACTCGCGGTACTTTTTCGCGACGCTGTCGATCACGTCCGGCGTAGTGCCGGTCGGACCGTCGCTCCAGCCTTCGGGTACGGTGCCGGGCTTCTTCCTGTTGTCGCCGTCGTTGTAGCAATCAGCGTCGCCGTAGGAATAGCCCCAGCGTGGCAACAGGCCGGCGCGTCCGGTCAAAGCGGTGTAGCGATCGAGCAGTTCGTGCAATCCCGCGCCGACGAAGTAGTACGCGTCGAAGCGGTCTTCCTTGTGCGACAGCACGGCCTGGTCCGGCTGGCGCAGATCATAGTCACCGTCTGCCCAGGTGTTGCGCAGCATGCCCCAGCCACGCGAGCTGAGCAGCATTGGCGCCGGGCTCGGGCGATCGCCCTCTTCCCAACCGCCGGAATAGGAAATTTCCAGCTCGCGACCCTTGAACTCGAAACGTCCGTTCTGCTGGCCGCCTCCGTAGAAACGTTCGTCGGGCGTACTCGACAGCACCTGTGCGCTCAGCGCCTTGCCGAGATCGAGCGACTGCACCTCGCGCCACAGCGGCACGACCTTGCCGGCATCGATACGGTCGAGCGCGAAGCGCAGCGGCCGGCGCTGGATGTGCAGTACCAGCGCCTCGGTACGGATGCGCACTTCGTTCGCGTCTTCCTCGACGCTGAACGCGGCCCGCTCTCCGACCTGCGGCAGCACGATGGAAGTGGCCTTGTCACCGGCCGCGAGCAGCTTGCCGTCGCGTCCGGCCTGCAGTCGAAACATGTCGGCGCGCAGCAGTTCGATGCGGACGCGGGCGCCGCCGTCGGTGGCCAGCTCCCACGCCGTTACCGCGCCGCCATCAGCCGCCTGCGCGACGCTGCGCAGGTTGCCGATCGCGTCGGCATGGGCCGGACGAAACCATATCGCGAGGATCGCGATAAGGAGAGCCCGCCAATGAACCACGCCTCTTCCCCGCATTCCAGTCTGCCCCATGGGATCAACGCCACGCGAAAGTTTGAAAACTATTGATTGACTTTATGCTGTACACGCAACAAATGTCAATAAATTTGAAAGAAAAAGAAAGTATATGAATTCAAACGAAAGTATGAATTCACCATCTGCGGTACGAAGTCCACGTTTCGCCAAACCGATGGTTCCGCGCCCCGGCAGGCCGAAAGTACAGGGAAATGCCGGGAAGCATGTCCGGCATGGTTCCGCCACAGCAACATTGGGCGTACAGTTGACGGACGGGCTGAGATCCTGCTTGCATCTTTCGTTTACTTTCGATATATTTCTATTAGTATAGAAAATATTTCATTTAATTACTCTTCCCCATGCCAGTCACTCCCAGCGACATCCTTGCGCCATCGACTGAACTCGACCGACTTTTCGCCGCCGGCGTCGAGGAACAGCGCCAAGCCGGCTATGCGGACACCTTGCGCGAAATCCTGCAGCAGCCGCAGACCTGGCGCGATACCGCGACCCTGCTCGCCGCACCAGCCGTCGCCGCAGCGCTCGCGCAGGTACTGATCTCGCACCCCGAGCACATCGTGCTGACCGGATCGGGCAGTTCCGTGCACGCGGGCGAATGTCTCGCCGCGGTGCTGCAGGCCACCCTGCGCATTCCCTGCCGCGCCATTCCCGCGGGCGATCTGCTGACCCATCTGCGCGGCACGCTCGCACCGGGTCGCGGTCTGATCGTCTCGATCGCACGCTCGGGCGACAGTCCGGAAAGCGCCGCCGTGGTCGATTCGATTCTCGCCACGGCGCCCGCCTGCACACACCTCATCGTGACCTGCAATGCGAACGGCCGCCTGGCGACGCGCTACCGCGACGAACCGCGCGTGCGCATGCTGCTGCTCGACGCACGCACGAACGATCGCAGCCTGGTCATGACCAGCAGCTTCACCAACATGCTGCTCGCCGGCGGCGCACTCACGCAAGGCAACGCAGGCGCGTATGCAGCAAGCACCCAGCTTGCCGCCGAAGCGGCGCAACGCGTCTTCGACCGCCACGCCGATGCGCTGGCGATGATCGCGCGCCAGCCATTTGCGAATGCCGTGTATCTGGCCAGCGGGGCCGGCCTCGGCGCCGCGCGCGAATCCGCGCTGAAGATGCTCGAAATGTCCGGCGGCGCGGTGGCGACGATGGCGGAAACCTTCCTCGGCCTGCGCCACGGCCCGATGTCGGCACTCAACCGCCCGAGCCTCGTCGTCGCCTTCCTCTCCGCGCAGGCGAGTGTGCGCGACTACGAATACGATTTGTTGCGCGAGCTCGAGCGCAAGCAGCTCGGCCTCGCGCGCGTGATCGTCGGCGAGAACATTCCGGCCGGCGTGGTTGGCGCGGGCGATCTGGCGATCGATCTGCCGGGCCTCGACGCGCTCGAGGAAACGCAGCGCCACATGATCGACGTCGTCGTCGGCCAGTTGCTCGCGTTTTTTCGCTGCCTGCATCTGGGTCAGAAACCCGATGCGCCTTCGGCCGGCGTGCTGACGCGCGTGGTCGAGCACTTCGCCATCCACCCGGCCGGCGACGCGCGATGAAGCGCGTCGTCGTCGCCGGCGAGATCAACGTCGACCTGATTTTCACGGGCGTGTCCGAGCTGCCTCGGTTCGGCCGCGAGACGCTCGCGCAAACGTATGCGCAATGCCCCGGTTCGTCGTCGATGATTCTCGCGATGGGCCTGGCACGACTCGGCGATCCCGTGCGCTTCGTCGGCCGCTGCGGCGACGATGCCTTCGGCCGGCTGTGCATCGACGCGCTGCGCGAGCGCGGCGTCGACACCACGGCAGTGATAGCCGGCAACGGCTTGCGCACCGGCGTCACCGTGGTGATGTCCTCGCGCACCGACCGCGCCCTGCTCACCTGGCCCGGCGCGATCGCCGAGCTCACTGCGGAGGATTTGAGCGACGACGTTCTCGCCGATGCGCAGCACCTGCACGTGTCGTCGTACTACCTGCAAACCAAGCTGCGCCCGCAACTGAACGAACTGTTTGCGCGTGCGCACGCGGCAGGACTGACCACCTCGCTCGATCCCGGCTCCGATCCGGAGCAGCGCTGGGGGCGCGAGTTGATCGACCTGCTGCACAACGTCGACGTGTTCATGCCGAACGGCAGCGAAGCGTGCGCGATCAGCGGCACCGATACGCCCGAAGAAGCATTGCAAGCGCTCGACAACGGCCGCACACGCATCGTCATCAAGCTCGGCAGCCGCGGCGCGACGACGCTCGATGCGGGCAAGACTCTTTTCGCCGCGGCCTACGCGACGCAGGCCGCCGACACGACCGGCGCCGGCGATTCGTTCAATTCCGGCTTCCTCCACGCGTGGCTGCGCGATCGACCCGTGCTCGATTGCCTGCGCTGGGGCAACGCCTGCGGCGGGCTGTCCACGCGCGGAATCGGCGGCACGGCGACGCAAGGCACGGCCGAGGAAGCGCTCGCGCTGATCACAGCCCGGTAAACAAACCAGAGACCGATGCACTCGACATGAAAGCGCTACTCGACCTCGTTGCACGCCATCGTTCCGGAGAAGCCATCGGCATCGCATCGATCTGCTCGGCGCACCCGGTGGTGCTCGACGCCGCGCTGATCCACGCGCGCGGGAACAATCGTCCCGTGCTCATCGAAGCGACGTCGAACCAGGTCAACCAGTTCGGCGGTTACACCGGCATGCGCCCGGCCGATTTCCACGACTTCGTCATGGACAAGGCGGACCGTGCGGGTCTCGCGCGCGAGCAGGTGCTGCTCGGCGGCGATCATCTCGGTCCGAACGCATGGCAGGACGAGTCCGCCGCTTCGGCGATGGCGAAGTCCGACGTGCTGATCGACGAATACGTCGCCGCAGGTTTCCGCAAGATCCATCTCGACTGCTCGATGTCGTGCGCTGACGATCCCGCGGTGCTGACCGACGCAGAAGTCGCCGCGCGCGCGGCGCGCCTTGCCGCCGTCGCCGAACGCACGTGGCAGCGCAGCGGCGGCGAAGCACCGGTCTACATCGTCGGCACCGAAGTGCCGGTGCCGGGCGGCGCGAAGGAAGCGCTCGACGAACTGCAGGTCACCGATCCCGAAGCAATGGCGGCGACGGTCGAGGCGCATCGCCGCGCCTTCGCCGCGCACGGTCTCGACGAAGCATGGCGGCGCGTGATCGGTCTGGTCGTCCAGCCCGGCGTCGAGTTTGACCACCACGACGTGGTCGACTTCCAGCCCGGGAAGGCACGCGCGCTCAGCGCCGCAATCGAACGAATTCCGGGACTCCTCTACGAGGCGCATTCCACCGACTACCAGACGCCCGCGGCGCTCGCCGCACTCGTGCGCGGCCACTTCGCGATTCTCAAGGTCGGACCCGGCGTGACCTATGCGTTGCGCGAAACGTTGTGGGCACTGTCGTTCATCGAGGACGAGATGCTGGAAGCCGCGAAGCGCTCCGACCTGCGCCGCGTCGTGCTCGATGTCATGCACGCCGAGCCGAAGTACTGGAACAAGTACTACACCGACGCCGCGCGCCTGACGCTCGATCTGCAATACAGCCTCAGCGATCGCATGCGCTACTACTGGGCGCATCCGCGCATCCGCGCGGCCTGCGACACGTTGCTGCACAACCTCGACGCAGCCTCGCCGGGCGGTGCGCTGCCGCTGGCGCTGCTCAACCAGTACCTGCCGTATCAATACGACGCCGTCCGCGCCGGACGACTGGCGAATTCCGCGACCAACCTGCTGCGCGCCGGCGTCACGCGCGTGCTGGAGCACTACGCGCGAGCCTGTTGCCCAAGCCTTTCATGAACACGCCATCATCGCCGCACGGCGAAACAGGAAACCTCATGCCCACAACTCTTGATTCACTTCCGGCGGCGAAGCGCGGACTGGCCGTCGTCGCGGTTTCAATTGTGCTCGCCATCACCGCCGCAGCCAGCGCCTTCGCCGGCAGCGAAGCCACCGCCCCGGCAAACGCGGTGCTGACGTCAAGCAAGACCGAGGCCAGCCTGGGCAATGATGCGATCGCGGCGACATGGAAATTCGCCGACGGCCGCCTGATCGACCTGGTCGTCGCCGATCGGGCGGGCAACACGCCACTCAAGATCGCCGATCCGTTCACGCTGATTCTTGCCGACGGCAAGACGATCAAGGCGGCGGACATGAGTCTCGTCGACGAACTCGGCAAGCATGCCCTGACTGCCAACGCCAAGGCATCGCGCCTCGTCGAGCATTTCGGCGGCCAGGAGGCCAGGGCAGGTTTCCAGGACGCCGACGGCCGCTTCCGCGTCGACTGGCGGCTGATCCAACGCGACGGCTCCGCCTACCTGCGCGAGCTGGTCAGGATCACCGCGCTCAAGCAGGACGAGTCGATCGTGGAAGTACAGTTGCTGAAGTCCGACGACGTCCCCGGCGCCACCGTCTACGGCGACGTAAAAGGCTCGCCCATCGTATTCGGCCGTTACTATTTCGGGTTCGAGAATCCGCTGTCGGAAAGCGAAGTCCGCGGTATGCGTGCGCGCACGTTCATCAAGCGCGGCCTGCCGCTGCGCAAGGGCCAGTCCATCGATTATTCCGCCGTTGTCGGCGTGGCGCACGAGGGCCAACTGCGCCGCGACTTCGCAACCTACGTCGAACGCGAGCGCGCACATCCGTATCGTCCGTTCCTGCATTACAACTCGTGGTACGACGTCGGCTACTTCACGCCGTATACGCAGGAACAGGCGCTTGATCGCATCAAGGCGTTCGGCGAGGAGTTGAGCGTGAAACGCCACGTCAAGCTCGATTCGTTCCTGTTCGACGACGGCTGGGACGATCGCAGCGGCAGCTGGCATTTCAACGAGAAGGATTTCCCGCATGGCTTCGTGCCGCTCAAGGATGCCGCCGCGAAATACGGTGCCGCGCCCGGCGTCTGGCTGTCGCCCTGGGGCGGCTACAGCAAGCCGAAGGAGGAACGCGTGAAGAACGGCAAGGAAGCCGGCTATGAAATCATCGACAACGGACTCGCCCTGTCCGGGCCGAAGTACTACCAGCGCTTCCACGACGCCGTGATGGAGTTGCTTACGAAGGACGGCATCAACCAGTTCAAGTTCGACGGCACCGGCAACGCGGACAAGGTGTTCCCCGGCAGCCGCTTCGACAGCGACTTCGCCGCAGCGATCGAGTTGATCGGCGACATTCGCGCGGCCAGGCCAGACACCTTCATCAACCTCACCACCGGCACCTGGGCCTCGCCGTTCTGGCTGCGCTACGCCGATTCGATCTGGCGCGACGGCGAGGACGATGACCTCGCTGGCGTCGGCACGAACCGCGAGCGCTGGATCACCTACCGCGACGCGCAAACCTATCGCAACATCGTGCAGCGCGGACCACTGTTCCCGCTCAATTCGCTGATGCTCCACGGCATCATCTACGCGCAGATGAACAAGCGCCTGAACACCGACCCGGGTCACGACTTCGCCAACGAAGTGCACTCGTACTTCGCCAGCGGCACGCAGCTGCAGGAGCTGTACATCACGCCGTCGCTGCTGAGCGAGGCCGACTGGGACACGCTCGCCGAGGCTGCGCGCTGGTCGCGCGCAAACGCGGACGTGTTGCGCGACACGCACTGGATCGGCGGCGACCCGGGCCGCCTCGACGCCTACGGCTGGGCCGCGTGGACGCCGAACAAGGCGATCATCACCCTGCGCAACCCCGATGCGAAACCACAACTCGCCGTGATCGATCTGCAGCGCCAGCTCGAGCTGCCGGCGGGCAGCGCGCGGCGCTACGCCGCGAAACCCGTCTGGGGAGGCGCCGCGCCGACGACATTCGATGCCGACCATGCGGCGTCGTTGACGCTCAAGCCGTTCCAGGTCGTGACATTCGAACTGACCCCCGAGTCCCGATGACGAATTTGCGCGGACGTATACAGATCGGTGCGCTGCTCGGCGCACTGATCGCCGCCGGTGCCTTCGCGCAAGCGCCCGCGCCCAAGGCGAAGGGACTCGCCGTCGACCAGGGACATTTCGTGCTCGACGGCAAGCCCTTCCAGATCATCTCCGGCGAAATGCACTATCCGCGCATTCCACGCGAGTACTGGCGTTCACGCCTGAAGATGGCGCGCACGATGGGCCTCAATGCGGTCACCGCCTACGTGTTTTGGAATGTGCACGAACCTGCGCCGGGCAAATACGACTTCAGCGGCCAGAACGACGTTGCCGAGTTCATCCGCGCGGCGCAAGCCGAAGGCCTGTACGTGATCCTGCGGCCCGGCCCGTTCGTTTGCGCGGAATGGGAATTCGGCGGCTATCCCGCGTGGCTGCTCAAGGACCGCACGACTATCGTGCGCAGCCGCGATCCGAAATATCTCGAGCCGGCGACGCGCTGGCTGCACCGGCTCGGCGAAGAACTCGCACCGCTGCAATATGCGAACGGCGGGCCGATCATCGCCGTGCAGGTCGAGAACGAGTACGGCAGCTTCGACTCGGACCATGCCTACATGGAAGACGTGCGTCGCACGCTCATCGACGCGGGCTTTGGCCGCAGCATGCTCTATACGGCCGATGGCGCCGACCAGGTGCCGAACGGTTCGCTGCCCGACCTGCCCGTCGCGATCAATCTCGGCACCGGCGGCGCGAAGGAGGAATTCGCGAAGCTGCGCAAGCTGCGTCCGCAAGGCCCGTTCATGAGCGGCGAATACTGGGACGGCTGGTTCGATCACTGGGGCGAGCGGCACCACACGTCCAACGCGAAGGAAGAAGCCGACGACATCGCCTGGATGCTCGGCCGGGGTTACTCGCTGAGCCTGTACATGTTCCACGGCGGGACCAATTTCGGCTGGATGAACGGCGCGAACTCGGGCGGCAAGGGTCACTACGAGCCGACCGTGACCAGCTACGACTACGACGTCGGCCTCGACGAGTCGGGGCGACCCACAGCGAAATACTTCCTGTTCCGCGACACGATCGCCAAGGCAACCGGAACGAAGCCGGCGCCGGTGCCAGCGATCGCGCCACCGCAATCGCCGGGCAAGATCGCGCTGCCCGAATCCGCTTCGCTGTGGGACAACCTGCCCACACCGGTCGCCTCGCGCGAACCGAAGACGATGGAGGAACTCGACCAGGCCTACGGCTACATCCTCTATCGCACGACGTTGGCGAACGGCGCCGCCGGCGATCTCGTCCTCGACGGACTGCACGACTACGCGCGCATCTACGTCGACGGCAAATTCGCCGGCACGCTGGACCGTCGCCTCGGCGAATCGACGCTGGCAATCGCCGCGGGCAAGGGCAGCGTCCTCGACATCCTCGTCGAGAATGGCGGGCGCATCAATTTCACCAAGGCGATGCGTGGCGAGAGCAAAGGCTTGACCGGTTCGGTCACGCTGCACGGCGCGGCGCTGCACGACTGGAAGATCTATCCGTTGCCGCTCGACGATGTTGCGCGTTATCGCTACGCGGACAAGCCGTGCACCGCCGCGCCCTGTTTCTATCGCGGCCGCTTCGATGCGCCGAAATCCGGCGACGCCGCGGGCGATACTTTCCTCGACAGCGAGAGCTGGAACAAGGGTTTCGTCTGGCTCAACGGCAATCCGCTCGGCCGCCACTGGAACATCGGCCCGCAACGCACGTTGTACGTGCCGGGCGTGTGGCTGAAGCCGCGCGGCAACGTGGCGATCGTGCTCGATCTCGCCGGCGTGGCGCGGCCGGACGTGACCCTGCGCGACAAGCCGGTGCTCGACGCCAAAGCGGCATCAAATTGAGCTTGGCCGCGTCAAAGGCCGAGCAGGCCGTCGACGTCGGAAAGATGCGCCAGATTGCGCAGCGCTTGCGGGGCGTTGAGGCAATGCAATGTGCTGCCGCGCGCGCGCGCCTTCGCGGCCCAGGCGATCAGCACGGCCAGCGTCGCGCTGTCCACATCGGTCAGCCCGGACAAGTCCACGGTATCCGCCGCCGGCACGTCGCGCAGCGCGGTCGCGGCGTTGGCGAAGGTGATCCTCACGCGGCGCTCACTTCTTGATGCCTTCCGAGTCCATCGATTCGAGTGCCTTGGCGCCCTGGTTTTCCAGGCGCGAGGTCAGCGCATCGAGGCTGGACTTCTGGATTTCCTCGGCGACCTGGTTGCGGTAGTTGGTCACGTAGGAAATACCCTCGATGATCACGTCGTAGGCCTTCCAGTCGCCCTGCGTCGTCTTGCGGAATGCGTAGTCGACCGGCACGAGCTTGCCGTCGTCGAGCACGACCTGGGTGCGCACCAGCGTGCGTTTGTCGTTGAGCTCGCCCTGCTGCGGCAGCACGCGCACGCGGCCTTCGGTGTACTTGAGCAGGCCTTCGGCGTAGCGATGGGTGATCGAGTTGTACATCGCCCTGGCGAAGCGTGCGCGCTGTTCCGGTGTCGCCGTGCGCGCGTTCTGACCGAGCACGAGGATCGAGGCGTAGTCGATGTCGAAGTGCGGCAGCACGATCTGGTCGATGACCTTGATCAGGCCCTCACGATCCTTGGCCAGTTCTGCCCGGTGCTTGTCCATCGTCTTGCCAAGGTCGTCGACGAGACTCTGCACGACCTGGTTGGGCGCGGGCGAATCGGCGAATGCCGGAGCCGCCGTCGCCAGCGCGAAGATACTAAGCAGGGAATAGAGAATGCGCATACGTCACCTTGTTGAGTACTTCCGCGGGCACCCATGCATCCGCCCGCCGTCACCGGTTCTACGGTTTCGCCTGTGGCTTGGCGGCATCGTCGGGCTTGCCGGCGCCCGGCTTGTCGCCGCTGCCGACGAGGTACTTGCCGATCAACTCCTCGAGCTGCATCGAACTCTGGGTCAGGATCACTTCGTCGCCGTTCTTGAACATGTCCGGCGAGCCGCCAGGCTGGAGCGCAACATACTGGTCGCCCAATAAACCGCTGGTGAATATCGCCGCGGCCGAGTCGTCGGGAATTTTGCTGAAGCGCTTGTCGATCGACAGCGTCACGAGCGCATCGAGTTTGTCCGGCTCGAGCACGACGTCGGCGACCGAACCGATGCGCACGCCGGCGACCTTGACCGGTGCGCGCAGCTTGAGCTGGCCGACGTTGGTGAAGCGCGCCTTGAGATCGTAGCTGTCGCCCTGGCTGAAGTTCGCGACCGACGTGGTTTGCGTCGCGAGGTAGGCGAGCGCGGCGAAGCCGAGCAGGATGAATAGCCCGGTGCCGATCTGGAAGGATTGTCGTTGTGCCATTTTACGAATTTCCTGTAGATCAAAAGCGCTGCCACGAAGACACGAAGATCACGAAGAAAAACGAAAACAAGTAGTTCGCCTTGCCGTTCTTCGTGGCTTTTACTTCGTGTCTTCGTGGCTTTCTTTTACGAATCTCACATCAAAAATGCCGTCATTACGAAATCGAGCGCGAGGGTCGCGATCGAGGAGAACACCACGGTGCGCGTCGTCGCATAGGCCACGCCTTCGCTGGTCGGCGCGGTCGTGTAGCCTTGGAAGGTTGCGATCAGGGTGCACACCGCACCGAAGGCGACACTCTTCCACACGCCGTTGATCACGTCCTTCCACACGTCCACGCTCGAAGTCATGTTTGACCAGAACGTGCCGTTGTCGAGACCGAGCCAGCTCACCCCGACCAGATGCGCGCCGAAGATGCCGAGCGCGTTGAACACGCAGGCGAGCAGCGGCATCGCGATCACTCCGGCGATGAAGCGTGGCGCGACGACGTAGGCAAGCGGATCGACCGCCATCATTTCCATTGCCGAGATCTGGTCGGTCGCGCGCATCAGACCGATTTCGGCGGTGATCGAAGTGCCCGCGCGGCCGGCAAACAGCAGCGCGGTGACGACCGGGCCGAGCTCGCGGTACAACGACAGCGACACCACCGTGCCGAGCGCCGCCGTGCCACCGAAGATCGACAGCACATAGTAGAGCTGCAGGCCGAGCACCATGCCGACGAACAAGCCGCAGGTCATGATGATGGTCAGGCTCATCGCACCGACGAACCAGATCTGGCGGATCGTTTCCTTGATGTGGCGCAGGCTGCGCGGAACCGCAGCGAGGATCTGCAGCAGGAACAGGCCGCAGGCGCCGACCTGGGCGATGCCATCGACGAAATAGGGGGGTTTGCGCACCGCGCTCATGCCAACCCCAACTGCACGGCATAGTCCGGCGCCGGATACTGGAACGGCACCGGGCCGTCGGCCGCGCCGGTGAAGAATTGCCTGGTCCACGGCGTTTCGCCGCGCGCGAGCTCGTCTGGCGTGCCGTGCGCGGCGATCTTGCCGCCGGCGATCAGGAAGATGCTGTCCGCAATCAGGCGCACGGCGGCCAGCTCGTGCGCGACGAGGATGCTGGTGATGCCGAGTGAGTCGTTGAGCGTGCGGATCAGCTTCAATATCTGGTTCAGCGCGATCGGGTCGAGGCCGACGAACGGCTCGTCGTAGATGATCAGCATCGGGTCGCGCACGATTGCACGCGCGAGCGCGACGCGGCGCATCATGCCGCCCGACAGCTCGTGCGGCATCAGCTCGGCCGCGCCGCGCAGGCCGACCGCCTGCAGCTTGGTCAGCACGAGATTGCGCACGAGCACTTCGGGCAGATCGAGGTGCTGGCGCAGCGGAAACGCGACGTTCTCGAACACCGAGTAGTCGGTGAGCAGGGCCGAGTTCTGGAACAGGTAGCCGATTTTTTCACGCAGCGCGAACAACGCCGCGCGATCGAGCTTGACCACGTTCTGCCCGTCGACCCAGACCTCGCCCGCGTCCGGCGCGAGCTGGCCGGTGATGTGGCGCATCAACGTGGTCTTGCCGGTGCCGCTGGGGCCCATGACCGCGGTGATCCTGCCGCGCGGGATATCGAGATGGGTGTTGTCGAAGATCGTCTTGCCGTTGAGCACGGTCGACAGGCCGCGAACCTTGATCAACGGATCAGGGATCGGTTTGCTGTCGGCGGCGGGCGGTCGCGGTTCGGTGCTCATCTCAAACAAGAAAACGGCGCACGACGCGCCCGGGTGCGGCCACCTTACCGGAAGGCCGCGGGCAACGGAAGCGATGCAAGGAAACGGTTAAGCGCCTCGTCAGGCGGCGCAGCGCGGCGCCGGCACGACCTCCACGCGTCCGGACTCAGCGACCGAACAGATGCAGGGCCGCGTACTGCAACAACATGATCGTCTTGCCGTCTCGAATCGCGCCGCTGGAGATCGCGGCCAGCGCCGCGTCGAAACCCATCTCCACGACTTCGATGTCCTCGTCTTCGACACCGCCGCCGTCGCTCACGCGCTCGGCGGCCGAGTATTCGGCGACGAAGAAATGCAGAATCTCGGTCACCGATCCCGGCGACATGTACGCCTCGAACACCTTGCGCACTTCGCCGATCTCATAGCCGGTTTCCTCGCGCGTCTCGCGGCGAATGGCGTCCTCGGGCTTGTCTGCATCAAGCAGACCTGCGCAAGTCTCGACAAGCATGCCCGAGGCGTTGCCATTGACGTAGGTCGGCAGGCGGAACTGCCGCGTCAGCAGCACCGTGCGGCGCGGCAAGTCGTAGAGCAGAATCGTCGCGCCATTGCCACGGTCGTAGGCTTCGCGCGTGCGCTCGACCCAGCTGCCGTCGGGCTTGCGCATGCGGTAATGAACCTTGCGCAGCACGTACCAGTTGTCGGAAAGGACTTCGGTCTTGACGATGTCGATGTCGGGATTCACGCGCGAATCAATCCTTGAGCAGGTCGGTGAGCAACGCGGCGCAATGCTCGCGCTGGCTCGCCGCACGCAGCTGCCGCGCCGTCACGATCGAACGCAGGTCGGACAACGCGGTGGCGAAATCGTCGTTGACCACGATGTAGTCGAACTCGACCGCATGCGCGATGTCCTCGCGCGAATCGGCGAGGCGGCGGCGGATCGTCGCCTCCGAGTCCTGCGCGCGCGAGCGCAGGCGACGTTCGAGTTCGACGCGCGACGGCGGCAGGATGAAGATGCTCACCGTGTCCCGCATCTGCGCACGCACCTGGCGCGCGCCCTGCCAGTCGATTTCGAGCAGCACGTCCTTGCCCTGGGCGAGCGTGCGCTCGACCGCCGTGCGTGAGGTGCCCTTGAGGTCGCCGTGCACGACCGCGTGCTCGAAGAACTCGCCGCGCTTGACCATCTCCTCGAACACGCCGCGCGACACGAAGTGGTAGTGCACGCCGTCGACTTCGCCGGGCCGCGGCAGGCGCGAGGTGTACGACACCGACAGGACGATATTCGGCTCGCGCTCGAGCAGCGCGCGGGTAAGGCTGGTTTTGCCGCCGCCCGAGGGCGCGGCGACGATGTAGAGGGTTCCCGGCATCGGCCTATTCTATATTCTGCACCTGTTCGCGCATCTGCTCGATCAGTACTTTCAGATCGATCGCCGCTTGCGTGGTGCGTTGGTCGACCGACTTGGAGCCGAGCGTGTTCGCCTCGCGGTTGAATTCCTGCATGAGGAAGTCCAGCCGTCGGCCAGCCGGATCGGGAGCAGCCAAAATGCGGCGCGCCTCGGCGATGTGCGCGGTCAGGCGGTCGAGTTCCTCGTCCACATCGATGCGCGAGAGTTGCAGCACGAGTTCCTGTTCGAGCCGGCTGTTGTCGGCGCGCAGCGAATCGACCGACTGCGTGATTTCGGCGAGCCGCGCTTCGAGACGCGCGCGCAGCGCGCGGCGGATGTCCGGCAGCCAGCCGCGCACGTCGGCGACGAGGCGCGCGATGCCGTCGAGGCGCTCGCGCAGGAAGCCGCCGAGGCGCTCGCCCTCGCGCGCGCGCGTGGCGACCATGTCGGCCAACGCGCGATCGAGCAGGTCGAGCGCGGCGTGACGCAGTCCTTCCTGATCGACTTCCTCGCGCTTGAGCACGCCGGGCCAGGCGAGCAGGCTGGCGAAATCCACGTTGAGCTTGGGAAAGCGCTCGGCGAACAGCGCGGCGGTGACTTCGAGTTTGTCGAGCACGGCGTCGTCGAGGCGGATCTCGCTCGATGCCGCATCGCTGGCGCGGAAACGCAGACTCAGGTCGACCTTGCCGCGCGTGAGCCGGGCCGCCACGCGTTCGCGCAGCGCCGGCTCGATCGCGCGCAATTCGTCGGGCAGGCGCAGGCCGAGTTCGAGGTAGCGGTGGTTCACCGAGCGCAACTCGAAGCCCAACGCGCCCCAGGGCGTGTCGGCGTCGGCGCTGGCGAAGGCGGTCATGCTGCGGATCATGGGCGGTGTCGCCGTGGAATTCGGAGGCGAAGTATAGCGGGACGCGGTTTCGGAATTCGAAAGCTCGCCATTCCGGCGACAGGCGAAGCGTGAACAGCGGAGCTGGCCCGAAGGGCGAGCGCGCAGCGCGAGTGAAGCCGCAATGGCGGCCCTGCTCTTTTTCCTTGCTGCGAATCCCGCCTGCTAAACTTCCCGTCTGCAAACGGAGCCCACGCATGTCCCCACTTTCCCGCCCCAGCGGCCGCGCCGCCAACCAATTGCGCGCGGTCACGATCGAGCGCCGCTACACCCGCCACGCCGAAGGCTCGGTGCTGATCGCATTCGGCGACACGCGCGTGCTGTGCACCGCCAGCGTCGAGGAAAAAGTGCCGCCGTTCCTGCGCGGCAAGGGCGAGGGCTGGGTCACCGCCGAATACGGCATGCTGCCGCGCGCGACCAAGGAGCGCACCCAACGCGAAGCCGCGCGCGGCGGCCAGGGCGGTCGCACGATGGAGATCCAGCGCCTGATCGGCCGCAGCCTGCGCGCCTGCGTCGATCGCGCCGCGCTCGGCGAGCGCACGATCACGCTCGACTGCGATGTGTTGCAGGCCGACGGCGGCACACGCACCGCGGCGATCACCGGCGCCTACGTCGCGCTCGTCGATGCGGTGGATGCGCTGACCAAGCGCGGGATGCTGAAGAAGAAACCGATCCTCGGCGCAGTCGCGGCGATTTCGGTCGGCGTCTACCGCGGCGTGCCCGTGCTCGACCTCGACTACCCCGAGGATTCCGACTGCGACACCGACATGAACGTCGTCATGAACGACGGCGGCGGCTTCATCGAACTGCAAGGCACGGCCGAAGGCCACGCGTTCCGCCGCGACGAGCTCGACGCGCTGCTCGGTCTTGCGCAAAAGGGCATCGGCGAATTGCTGGCGCACCAGCGCGAGGCTCTTGCGCGTGCGTAGGATCGTCCTCGCCAGCAGCAACCCCGGCAAGCTCGCCGAGATTCGCGAGGTGCTCGCCGGCAGCGGCATCGAACTCGTCGCGCAGAGCGAATTCGGCATTGGCGACGCCGAGGAAACCGGCGCGACCTTCGTCGAAAACGCGCTGCTCAAGGCGCGGCATGCCGCGCGCGCATCCGGCCTGCCCGCGCTCGCCGATGATTCCGGCATCTGCGTCGACACACTCGACGGCGCGCCGGGCCTGTACTCGGCGCGCTACGCAGGCAGGCACGGCGACAACGCCGCGAACAACGCCAAGCTGCTCGATGTGCTGCGCGATGTACCGGACGAACAACGCGGCGCGCATTTCCACTGCACCCTGGTGCTGCTTCGTAACGCGGACGATCCCGCGCCGCTGATCGCCGAAGGCCTCTGGCGCGGCCACATCCTGCGCGCGCCGCAAGGCGACAAGGGCTTCGGCTACGACCCGGTGTTCTCCAGCGCAGAGCACGGCCCCGCGGGCGAACTTGACGCGGCGACCAAGAATCGCGTCAGCCACCGCGGACTCGCGCTGGCGCGCCTGCGCGAGTTGCTCCACGCAGAAACGCGATGACGCTGCCACCACTGTCGCTGTACATCCACATCCCGTGGTGCGTGAAGAAGTGCCCGTACTGCGATTTCAACTCGCACAATGCACCCGATTCACTGCCGCAGCGCGAATACGTCGAGGCGCTGCTCGCCGATCTCGATCGCGATCTGCCGCTGGCGCAGGGCCGGCCGCTGCGCAGCATCTTCTTCGGCGGTGGCACGCCGAGCTTGTTTTCGCCGGACAATATCGGCCGCATTCTCGACGGCGTGAATGCGCGGCTCGCGTTTGCGCCAGGTATCGAGATCACGATGGAGACCAACCCCGGCACGGTCGAGCACGGTGATTTCGCCGCGTATCGCCGCGCCGGCGTCAATCGCCTCAGTTTCGGCGTACAGAGTTTCGACGACGCGGCGTTGCAGCGCATCGGCCGTATCCACGACGCGCGGCAAGCCGAACGCGCGATCAAGCGCGCGCAGGACGACGGCCTCGACAATCTCAATCTCGATTTGATGTACGCGCTGCCGCAGCAGACGCTGGACGGCGCGCTGGCCGATATCGAGCGCGCGATTGCATTCGGCACGCCGCACCTGTCGCACTATCAGCTCACGCTGGAGCCGAACACCGCTTTCGCCGCGAATCCGCCGCCGCTGCCCGACGAGGACTGCGCCTGGGATATGCAGGAAGCCTGTCAGACGCGCATCGCCGCCGCGGGTTTCGGCCACTACGAAGTCTCGGCCTACGCAAAGCCGGGACGCGAAAGCGCGCACAATCTCAACTATTGGCATTTCGGCGACTATCTCGGCATCGGCGCGGGCGCGCACGGCAAGTATTCGAGCATCGATGAAGTCGGCGCGCTGCAGGCGCGGCGGCGCTGGAAGGTGCGTGCACCGCGCGGCTATCTCGAACATGCGAAGTCGGAGCGCGTGATCGGCGGCGACGACGCGGTGGCGCACGATCAGTTGGCGTTCGAGTTCATGCTCAACGGCCTGCGCCTGAGCGGCGGTATTCCGCTCGCGGATTTCCACGCAACCACCGGGCTGGGCCTTGACGCCATCCAGCCACAACTGAACGAAGCGACCCGGCGCGGCTGGCTCGCCATCGAAAACGCGATGCTGCGACCGACCGAATCGGGCCAGCGTTTCCTCAACGACCTGATCACGCTGTTCCTGCCGGACAAAGGCCGCCAAGCATGAGCGACATGGCGCTCGAATTCGTGCGCATCGATTGTCCGTATTGCGGCGAGAGTTTCGAGACGCAGGTCGACCTGTCCGCCGGCTCGCAAAGCTACGTCGAGGATTGCGCGGTGTGCTGCAGGCCGATCGAGATCGCGCTGCGCGTGAGCGAAGAAGGCGAGCTGCTTGGCGTCGAAACACGCACCGATCGGGAGTAGATTTTCCTTCCCTGCTGCCGCCGGGAGAAGGTGGCGCTACGGCGCCGCGTGAGGGAAAGACGCCGGTTCTTCTGCGACATCATGAAGGAACGCAACGCCCTCCCCTCATCCGCCCTTCGGGCGCCTTCTGCCGGCGGGAGAAGGGAAGCAAGCGCTTGCCTCAACCCAGCCCCGCCCCTACACTGCGCGCCTCGCAGGTGCCCGGACGAGCAAATCCGGGTGAAACGGGAAGCTGGTGCAAATCCAGCGCTGCCCCCGCAACGGTAAGCAAGTTCGAGTTCGATCACACGCCACTGTGCATGCACGGGAAGGCGATCGGACCTGGCGTCGAGACGCCGCTTGCAAGCCCGGAGACCGGCCTGCGTCGGGGATCGCACTGCGATCCCGCAGCTTGCGGTGTTGCGGCGGGCAACGGACGGGCGTATCGCGCGTCGTCCGCACGCCGCTACTCCTCTCCGGAATCCTCCCATGCCGCGTCTTTCAGCGGGTGTGCTTCCGGAGTATAAAATGCCGCAAAAATCCATTCTGTTTCTTGCCGTCGGCGCCGCGCTATGCGGTTCCGTCCTTTTTGCTTCCGTCGCGCAGGCACAGGAAGCGCAGTTGCAGCCCACGATCGAAGTCACCGCCTCGCGCGTCGCGCAGACGGTCGACGCGAGCCTCGCCAGCGTTTCGATCATCACCCGCGCCGACATCGAAAAAACCAATGCGCCCGACCTCATCGAAGTGCTGCGCCTGCAGGCCGGCGTCGACGTCGCGCGTCTCGGCGGGGCGGGCACGCAGACCAGCGTGTTCCTGCGCGGCACCAATTCCAATCACGTGCTCGTGCTGGTCGATGGTGTGCGCGTGGCCTCGGCCAACACCGGCGCGTTCGCGTTCGAGAATCTGCCGCTGGATGCGGTCGAGCGCATCGAGATCGTGCGCGGCCCGCGCGCGAGCTACTGGGGTTCGGATGCGGTCGGCGGCGTGATCCAGATCTTCACGCGCAGGCTCGACGGCGCGCATCTCGCCGCGAGCGCCGGCAGCTACGGCAGCGCCGACGGCAGCGTCGGCTATGGCATGCAGACGGATACGTGGGGCGTTTCGGCGCAGGCCGGCGGTCGCCATGTCGATGGATTTTCCGCCTCCAACGCCCTCTCCGGCCCGTATGTCTACAACCCCGACGACAACCCGATGCAGAACCACAATCAGGTCGCGCAGGCCTGGACCAGGCTCGGCACGCAAACCTTGTCGGCCAGCGCGTTGCGCAGCGTCGGCACGCAGAGTTTCGACAACGGTGATTTTGGACCCGGCATTTCGCACACGCTCGATCAGGCCATCGGCATGAACCTCGAAGGCGCGATCAGGTCCGACTGGCAGCATCGGCTGTCCATCGGCACGACGCGCACCAACATCGACACACCCGCGTTCGGCTCCGCGTATCGCTCCACGCGCGAGCAACTGTCGTGGACCAACGATGTCGCCATCGCCGCGAACCAGCACCTCATCGCCGGCATCGACTACGTGCACGACCGCGGCCGCAGCCTCGACGCCTACGCGGGCACGCAGTACGACAAGACGCGCGACAACACCGGCGTCTTCGCCGGCTGGCGCGCGCAGGCCGACGCGCTCGACGGCGAAGTCTCGGGTCGCTACGACCACAACAGCGATTTCGGCGGCGAATTTTCCGGCTCGATCGCCGGCGGCTATCAACTCACCGACGGTCTGCGCTTCGTGGCCAGCTACGGCACCGCATTCAGCGCGCCGACGCTGAGCCAGCTCTACTCGCCGGGCTACGGCGGTTATTACGCCGGCAACCCATTGCTCGACCCGGAGCGTTCGCGCACGGGCGAGGTCGGCCTCGAGTGGAAGATCGACAGCGCCAATCGCCTCGACGCGCGCGCCTTCACCACACGCGTGCGCGACCTGATCGACTTCTCGGGCGGCGCGATGTTCCAGGCAATCAACATCAATCACGCCGCGATCGATGGCCTGGAGCTGACCCACAGCCTGCATGCCGGCGCCTATTCGTGGACGAACACGCTGACCCTGCAGGATCCGCGCAACGAGGACACCGACACGCAATTGCTGCGCCGGCCCAGGCGGAAATTTTCGAGCGTGTTCGACGCGCAGTTGAACGATGCAGTCAGCGCCGGCGCGGAGGTCGTCTATGCCGGCCGCGCGAACGACTTCGGCGGCAAGCTCGGCGCGTATGCGATTGTCAACTTGCGTGCGAGCTACGTGATCAATCCGCAATGGCGCCTCGGCGCGCGTCTGGAAAACCTCGGCGACCGGAGCTACCAACTCGCCTACGGCTACAACACGCCGGGGCGCTCGGGATATCTCACCGTGAGCTGGTCGCCGGGAAAGTAATCTTGCCTTTTCCCGACGGGAGACACTTCGGCAGGATTGCCGAAGTGCACGGCGGAGCCGCCCGCAGGATGAGGGCCATGGATGGCCCGAATGTACGTGCCCGAAGGACGGATGAGGGAAGAGCCTCACACGAATGCGAGGAAGGGAGAGTTGTCGCGCTCTCCCCTCATCCGGCGCTGTGGCTTTCGCGGCCTCCCCCGATGGGAGAAGGGAAGCAAGATGCGGCACAATACGCGCATACGAATCCGTGGATGCGCGCCATGACCGATCTTCTCGCCAAACTCTACCCCGCTCATCTTGCGACGCTGAAGCAGCGCAGCGATGCCGCGCTCGCGCGCAGCGGCCACGACCACCTCGTCATCGCCGCCGGCCGGCCACGCATGCAGTTTCTCGATGACCGTCCGTATCCGTTCGCGGTCAATCCGCATTTCAAACACTGGCTGCCGGTGACCCGCGCGCCGGGTTCGTGGATCGTGTACACACCGGGGCAGCGGCCCAAACTCGTCTACTTGCAGCCGCACGACTATTGGCACGTCGTACCCGACGCACCGGCCGGCTACTGGGTCGAGCATTTCGACATCGCGATCATCCGCGACGCGGACGAAGCCAAGGCGCACCTGCCGAAGGATACCGCGCGCTGTGCGATCATTGGCGAGGACAACGCGGCACTCGCCGGCTACGTGCCGAACAACCCTCAAGTTGCGCTCAACTACCTGCACTGGCACCGCGCCTACAAGACCGACTACGAACTCGGCATGCTGCGCGTCGCCTCGAAACTCGGCGTGCGCGCACACCGCGCCGCCGAAGCGGCGTTCCGCAACGGCGCAAGCGAATACGACATCAACACGGCCTATCTCAATGCCGTGCACGAGACCGAAAACGAATTGCCGTACTCCAACATCATCGCGCTGAACCAGCATGGCGCGGTGCTGCACTACACGGACCTCAACCGTGCGCCGCCGACGCATTCGAATTCGCTGGTGATCGACGCGGGCGCGAGCTTCCATGGCTATGCCGCCGACATCACCCGCAGCTACGCCTCGAAGCAGGCGAGTGAATTCCAGGCCTTGGTCGATGCGGTCGATTCAGCGCAAAAGGGATTTGTGGAAAAAGTGCAAAATGGCACGAACTACGCAGACCTGCACGTGCGCGCGCACCACGTCCTCGCCGGCATCCTGCGCGACCAGGGCTTCATCCGCATGAGTGCCGAAGCTGCGGTGGCATCGGGCGTGTCGAGCGTGTTCTTCCCGCACGGCCTCGGTCATCCGATCGGCCTGCAGGTGCACGACGTCGGCGGATTCCAGAAGGACGAGAGCGGCGGCACGATTGCGAAGCCGCCCGGCCACCCCTACCTGCGCATGACGCGTACGCTGGAACCGCGCATGGTCGTGACGATCGAACCCGGCCTCTACTTCATCGACCTGCTGCTGGCCGAACTCAAGGCCAAACCCGAGGCCAGGGACATCGCCTGGGACAAGGTCGAGCACTTCCGCCAGTACGGCGGCATCCGCATCGAGGACGACGTCGCCTGTACCGATTCAGCCCCGGAAAACCTCACGCGCGAGGCGTTTGCGGCGGCCTGATACTGCACAAAGAATTCCGCGCTCGCTTACGTTCGTTTACCGCGCCCCGGTAAACGTCGCGTGGCGTACGGCGTTGTATCCGCTGTGGCCAAGCCACCTTATCCCAGTACGGAGCAACCCATGTCAGTCATACGCAAACTTCCCCTCGTCGCGGTGCTCGCCGCCTTCGTCGCGGCACCGCCTGCCGCGTTCGCGCAGTCGAACGAGGCGCCCGCCGCGACTGCGCAGCCATCGCTGTTCGGCCACATGCTGAAGAAGATGGACTCGGACGGCGACGGCAAGATCTCCTCGGCCGAGTTCCAGGCCGCCGCCGCCGCGCGCTTCGCCGCGATCGACACCCAGGGCAGCGGCAGGATCAGCGCGGAGCAGATCGCCAATTCGAAGTCCGCCAGGCAGCGCGACCTGAAATTCGCCGACCACGAAGTGAAGAGGATCGGCAGCGACGGCACGATCAGCCGCGACCAGTACCTGGCCGCCGCGCAGGCGCGCTTCGCCAAACTCGACAGGAACGGCGACGGCTTCATCAGCGCCGACGAGATGCCGGCGGGCCAGCATGGCCATAGCCACGCCGGCAAGAACGCCGCACAACAACAGTAGCGCGCCGTTACCGCCGCATCATTTGCCCCGGGCCGCGCAAGCGGCCCTTTTTTCGCGCAGCCGAATGGCGGTTTCATCGCCGCCATAGCGGTTTCGTCGCAGACCGCGATACATCCGCGATGTGCACGGCTATGCTGCGCGCCAATCGGTTTTGACGGAACTTCGCGGTCATGGCAGGTCTTCTCTTCATCGCACGCACAGCGCTGGTCTGGTTCATCGTGGCGCTGGCCGTGACGGCGCTCTGGCACATCGTCGGCTTTCCGCACATCCGCCCTCTCGACTGGCTGTTCGCGGTCGCGGTCATCGGCTTCTTCGCGGCCAAGATCATCCATGCGATCGCGCACCTGCGCCGCGTGCAGTTGATCAAGGGCCGCATCGATACGGATGCGCTGAGTCCGCGCCAGCGCCGCCAGATCGAGATTCCGTTCGATGCCGCCGAAGCGTTCGCGATCGTCGATGCGTCGGTCCGCGAACTGGCGGACGTTCACGTCGACGAAAGTGCGCGCGACAGCCTCAACCTGCGCGCGCGCGTCGAAAAGCCGGTCGCGCCCAGGGCCTACGTCTTCGCCGGCATCGACTTCGGCTTCCTCGTCGTGCGTCGCCACCAGATTCTCGCCACACTGACGCCGGCGAACGGCACCAGCAGCGCGCTGCTGATCTGCGAGGCCGCGGGCGGCATCTTCAGCGACTGGCTGCAATTCGACGATGGTTCCAATCTCGAAAACGTGGAGGCGCTGACGCGCGCGATCACGCGCCGCATCGCCGAGCGCCGGCGCGGCGAACAGGCAAGCGTGCAGCAGACCAGCACGGAGAAGGAACTCGCCGTAGCCAGGCTCAACCTGCTGCACGCGCAGATCGAGCCGCATTTCCTCTACAACACGCTGGCGAGCGCGCAGATCCTCACACGCACCGATCCCGCGCGCGCCGACGAGATGCTCGGCAACCTCATCGCCTACTTGCGCTCTTCGGTGCCACGCGCCGAGAACTCGCTGTCCACGCTTGGCGAGGAGCTCGAACGCTCGCGCGCCTATCTGGAAATCCTGCGCATCCGCATGGGCGATCGGCTCAAGCTGCAGATCGAAGTGCCGGGAAACCTCGAGCCGACGCCGTTCCCGACGATGATGCTGCAGACCCTCGTCGAGAACGCGATCAAGCACGGGCTCGAACCGAAGTTCGGCGGCGGCACGGTCTGGATTCTCGCGCGCGAAAGCGCGGGCAAGCTCGTCGTCACCGTCGCCGACGACGGCCAGGGCTTCAACGCGCAATCGAGCGGCACAGGCATCGGCCTGAAGAACGTGCAGGAACGCTTGAAGCTCGCCTACGGTGCGGCAGCGTCGTTCGTCATCGCGGCGAATTTCCCTAACGGCGTCGCCGCGACAATCACGGTGCCGGCCTCGACGGACGCCGCCGCGACGGGAGCGAATCATGCCTAAGTGCATCGTTGCCGAAGACGAAGAACTGCTGCGCGAGTCGCTCGTCGGCCTGCTGCGCGAGGTATGGCCGCAATGCGACATCGTCGCCGAGTGCGAGGACGGCGGCGCGGCGCTCGAGGCAATCGCGCAGCATCAGCCGGACGTCGCCTTCCTCGATATCCGCATGCCGGGCCTGACCGGGATCGAGGTCGCCGCGGCGGCCGCCGAGGCGAGCCCGGCAACGCAGATCGTGTTCGTCACCGCGTACAACCAGTACGCGATAGCCGCCTTCGACAAGGGCGCGGTCGACTATCTGCTCAAACCGATCGCGCGCGAACGTCTAGCCGCAACCGTCGCGCGACTGCAGGCGCGCGGCACGCGCGACAAGGAGACGCTCGCCGCGGTGATCCGCCAGCTCGGCATCATGCCGCAGGTCGCCGACAAGCCGCCGCTGGCCTGGATCACGGCGAGCGCGGGCAAGGAAACGAAACTCATCCTCGTCGACGACGTCGCCTATTTCCAGGCCGACAACAAGTACACGGTCGTGATGACGCGCGACGGCGAAGCGCTGCTGCGCACACCGATTCGCGAATTGCTCGGCTTGCTCGATCCGACGGCATTCAAGCAGATCCACCGTTCGACGATCGTGAATCTGAAAGCGATCGCCTCGATCGCGCGCGACGACAGCGGTCGCGGCACGGTCAAGCTGAAGACACGGCCGGAAACGCTGACCGTCAGCCAGCCGTTCATGACCCTGTTCCGCTCGATGTGACCTCCACGGAGATCCGACCATGCGCCCGCTATCCTGCCTCGCCGTGTTGCCGCTGCTGCTGACCGGCTGTACCTTTTCTCCGAACGTTTCGATCACGACGACGACCACTATCGACGGTGCCGACGTGCTCGACTCCGCGATCCGCGAATCGCCGCCAGGCATCACCCGCTTCGCCTGCAACGAAAGCGCGAGCGGGCATTGCTACTACACCGTGTTCACCAGCGACTGCCGCGCCGACGGCAAGGACGCAAGGGCAAGCACCTGCACCACGCACCGCATCGCGGATTTCGCGCTGGCCCGCGGCGAATCGAAATCGCTGACCGGCCTGCCCGCCGACTACCGGCACTGCGTCGCGCGCAGCGCGCCCGTGGCACCGTACTGCGCAGCTCCGCCGGGCTGAACGGCGCGCTTGCAGATTTTGCTCCGGCCAATAGGGTAAAATCGCCTTCCCCTCGCGCCACGGCGGCGTACGCGATCCACCAGGGAAGTCAACACTCGATGAAAATTCTTGTCGGCTACAAGCGCGTCGTCGATTACAACGTGCGCATCCAGGTCAAGCCGGACGGTTCCGGCGTGGTTACCGAAGGCGTCAAACTGTCGGCCAATCCGTTCGACGACATCGCCCTCGAAGAAGCATTGCGTCTGCGCGAGAAGGGTATTGCGAGCGAAGTCGTCGTGGCCACGATCGCACCGGCCGACGCCCAGGCGCACCTGCGCAACGGTCTGGCCATGGGCGCGAACCGCGCGGTCCACGTCGTCACGAGCGAGGCGATCCAGCCGCTGACCGCGGCGCGGGCGCTGCTCAAGCTGGTCGAGAAGGAACAGCCGCAGATCGTGCTGCTCGGCAAGCAGGCGATCGACGACGACTGCAACCAGACCGGGCAGATGCTGGCCGCGCTGTGGAACCGGCCGCAGGCGACATTCGCATCCAAGGTGGAAGTGTCCGGCAACACCGCGAAAGTAACGCGCGAAGTCGACGCGGGGCTGGAGACGATCGAAGTCGACCTGCCGGCCGTGATCACCACCGACCTGCGCCTCAACGAGCCGCGCTTCATCAAGCTGCCGGACATCATGAAGGCCAAGTCCAAGCCGCTGGAGACCTTGCAGCTCGCCGACCTCGGCGTCGCCTCGGGCGACACGCTGAAGACCACGAACTACGCGCCGCCGGCCAAGCGCAGCAAGGGCGTGATGGTGAAGGATGCCGCCGAGCTCGTCGCGGCGCTGAAGACGAAGGGGTTGCTGTGATGTCCAAAATCCTGATCATCGCCGAACACCTGAACGGCAAACTCAATCCGAGCACTGCGCGCTGCGTGAGCTGCGCGCAGGCGATCAAGGCTGCGGCGATCGACGTGCTCGTACTCGCCGATGCGCCGGATGCCATAGCCGCCGAAGCGGCGAAGATTGCCGGGGTGTCGAAGGTGCTTGCCGTCGCCAACCCGGCCAGTGCACACGCACTGGCTGCGGTCTACGCACCGCAAGTCGTCGCCGCCGCCAGCGGCTACAGCCATGTGTTCGCGCCGTCGACCACGTTCGGCAAGGACGTCGCACCGCGTGTCGCCGCGCTGCTCGGCGTGGCCCAGGTCAGCGACATCATGAGCGTGGTCGACGCGCACACGTTCACGCGCCCGATCTATGCGGGCAACGCGATCGTCACCGTGCAGGCCCCCGCCGACCAGACCGTGGTTGCGACCGTGCGCACGGCCTCGTGGCCGGCGGCCGCGGGCGGCGGCTCCGCGCCGGTCGAAGCCCTGACCCTGAATGTCGAGGTGCCGAGCCACACGCGCTTCGTCGAACTCGCCCAGGGTTCGAGCGAACGCCCGGACTTGCAGAGTGCGTCAAAGGTCGTCTCCGGCGGCCGCGGCGTCGGCTCGGCGGAAAACTTCGCGATCATCTTCAAGCTCGCCGACAAGATTGGCGCCGCGGTCGGCGCCTCGCGCGCCGCGGTCGATGCGGGCTACGTGCCGAGCGATCTGCAGGTCGGACAGACCGGCAAGATCATCGCACCGGAGCTGTACGTGGCGATCGGCATCTCGGGCGCGATCCAGCACCTGACCGGCATCAAGGACGCCGGCACGATCGTGGCGATCAACAAGGACGCCGAGGCGCCGATCTACGAGATCGCCGACATCGGCCTCGTCGGCGACCTGTTCAAGATCATTCCGGAACTCGAAGCGGCATTGGGCTAGGGTTCGGGCCGGGGCCGGGGTTCATCGCGCCCTGCCCGCGCTTGGGACCGCGTCGATCCGCCGACGTCCGCGCCACTCCTGCGCAAACTCCTTAAGTCGCAGGCAGGCGGCAACGGGGCTGATCTATAATCGGCGCTCTCGAAGACACTGCTGAGGGAACGCCGCTTGAACACCCAACGTCCCATCTGGGAGCCGAGCAAGGAGCGCATCGAGCGCGCGAACCTGTCCCGCTTCATCCGCTTCGTGCAGACCGAGCACAAGGCGCAGGTCGAAGACTACTTCGGTCTCTACGACTACTCGATCCGCCAGCCGGAGGCATTCTGGCGCGCGGTATGGGAGTTCTGCGGCATCCGCGCCTCGGGTGATTTCGACGAGGTGCTCGTCGATGCCGGGAAGATGCCCGGCGCGCGCTGGTTCCCCGGCGTACGCCTGAATTTCGCGCAGAACCTGCTGCGCTACAAGGACGACCGCGTCGCGCTGCTCGCACGCAATGAGTGGGGACACAAGCGCGAGTTCACCTACGCGCAACTGCACGAGGAAGTCGGCAGGCTGGCGCACGCGCTGCGCGAGGCCGGCGTCGTCGCCGGTGACCGCGTCGCCGGCTTCATGCCGAACATCCCCGAAACCGTCATCGCGATGCTTGCGGCGACCTCGCTCGGCGCGACCTGGTCGTCGTGCTCGCCCGACTTCGGCATCAACGGCGTGGTCGACCGCTTCGGCCAGATCGCACCCAAGGTGCTGTTCACGGCCGATGCGTATCCGTACGGCGGCAAGAGCTTCGATTGCCTGGCCAAGATCCGCGACGTGCTCGCGCAGATCCCGTCGATCGAGAAACTCGTCGTCGTGCCGTATTCGGGCGCGGCGCTGAAACTCGGCGACATCGCCAACGCGATCGCATGGTCCGACTTCGCGGGCGGCGAGGCGCGCGAGATCGAATTCACCGCGACCGCATTCGACCATCCGCTCTACGTCATGTATTCCTCGGGCACCACGGGCGTGCCGAAATGCATCGTCCACGGCGCCGGCGGCACGCTGATCCAGCATCTGAAGGAGCTCGTGCTGCACACGGACCTCAAGCGCGAGGACAAGATCTTCTACTACACCACCTGCGGCTGGATGATGTGGAACTGGCTGGTCTCGAGCCTCGCGGTCGGCGCGACACTCGTTCTCTACGACGGCTCGCCGTCACACCCGGATGCGACGACGTTGTGGGATCTGATCGACGAAGTCGGCATCAGCGTGTTCGGCACGAGCGCGAGGTGGATCGCGGCAAGCGAGAAGGCCGGGGTCAAGCCGCGCGAATCGCACAAGCTGACGACGCTGAAGACGATCCTCTCTACCGGTTCGCCGCTGGCCGACGAGAGCTTCGACTACGTCTATCGCGACGTGAAGGAGCGCCTGCTGCTTGCCTCGATCTCCGGCGGCACCGACATCATTTCCTGCTTCGCGCTCGGCAATCCGCTGCTGCCGGTCTACCGCGGTGAGCTGCAATGCCGCGGCCTCGGCCTCAAGGTCGAGATCCTCGACGACTCCGGCCAACCACTGCGAGGCGAGAAGGGCGAACTCGCCTGCACCGCGCCATTCCCGTGCATGCCGGTCGGTTTCTGGAACGACGCCGACGGCTCGAAGTACAAGAATGCGTATTTTTCCAAAGTGGAAAACGTCTGGTGCCACGGCGACCACGCGCTGCTGACCGAGCACGACGGCATCGTCATCTACGGACGCTCCGATGCCGTGCTGAATCCGGGCGGCGTGCGCATCGGTACGGCGGAAATCTACCGCCAGGTCGAACAGTTGCCCGAAGTGCTCGAATCGATCGCGGTCGGCCAGGACTGGGACAACGACGTGCGCGTGGTCCTGTTCGTGCGCCTGCGTGAAGGCTGCGTGCTCGACGATGCGCTGCGCGAAAGGATCAAGAAGCAGATTCGCGCCAACACGACGCCGCGCCACGTACCGGCGAGGATCCTGCAGGTCGCCGACATTCCGCGCACGATCTCGGGCAAGATCACCGAGATCGCCGTGCGCGAAGCGATCCACGGCCGTCCGGTGAAGAACACCGACGCGCTCGCCAATCCGCAGGCATTGCGCCTGTTCGAGGCGTTGCGCGCGGAGCTTTGCGTCTAGGCATTGCGCATGACGACTGCGGAGCAGCGCGACGACATTCCGTTGTGCGTCGATCTCGACGGTACGCTGATCCGTTCCGACCTGCTGATCGAGTCCGCGTTGGGCCTCGTTCGCCGCAATCCACTCAACATTCTGCGCTGCGCGGTCTGGCTGCTGCGCGGCAAGGCGGCGATGAAGCGCGAGATCGCGGTGCGCAGCGAGATCGATGTTTCCCTGCTGCCCTACGACGAGCGCGTCGTCGGCCTGCTGCGAGGCTCGTCGCGGTACCGGGTACTCTGCACGGCGTCGGATCGCAGGTACGCGGAAGCCATTGCCGCGCATCTCGGCGTATTCGACGAGGTGCTCGCCAGCGATGGCGAGCGCAATCTCGCCGGCGCCAACAAGGCGCAAGCGCTGGTCGGCCGCTTCGGCAGACGCGGCTTCGACTACGCCGGCAACGCGGTTGCGGACCTCGAGGTATGGCGGCAGGCGCGCAACGCGATCGTCGTCAACGCACCCGGGGATCTCGCGCGCCAGGCCTCCGCGGTGACGTCGCTCGCACAGACGCTGCCGCGCGACAGCGGCGGCGCCGGAACCTGGGCCAAGGCGCTGCGCCTGCATCAGTGGCTGAAGAACTTTCTCGTTTTTCTGCCGCTGCTCGCCTCGCACAGGCTGTTCCAGGCGGACGCGGTACTGCTGTCGGTGATCGCCTTCGTCAGCTTCGGCCTGTGCGCCTCTGGGGTCTACATACTCAACGATCTGCTCGATCTGGAGTCCGACCGCAACCATCCGCGCAAGCGGACGCGGCCATTCGCGACCGGCGCGCTGTCGCTGGCGTCCGGTCTGGTCGTCGCGCCGCTGCTGACGTTTTCGGCATTCGCGCTGGCGCTGGCGGCCGGCAAGGAATTCGTGCTCGTGCTGCTCGGCTACTGGCTGCTTACGCTGGTCTATTCGTTCCGCCTCAAGCGCATCGCCATGCTCGACACCGTCGTGCTCGCCGCACTCTACACGCTGCGCATCATCGCCGGCACCGCCGCTATCCACGTTACGCTGTCGTTCTGGCTGCTCGCGTTCTCGATGTTCCTGTTCCTGAGCCTGGCCCTGGTCAAACGCTACACCGAATTGCGCAGCCTGATGCAGCAGGGCCGCGGCCGCAGCGACGGACGCGGCTACGAAGTAGATGACGTGGGCCTGATCGCCTCGCTCGGCGGCTCCAGTGGCTATCTGGCCGTGCTCGTGCTCGCGCTGTACATCAACAGCGCGGCCAGCGAAGTGCTGTACCGGCACCAGCAGGTGCTGTGGTTGCTGTGCCCGCTGCTGCTGTACTGGATCAGCCGCGTCTGGTTCAAGGCGCATCGTGGCCTGATGGACGACGACCCGGTCGTGTTCGCGCTGACCGACTATGTCAGCCGGATCGTGCTCGCCCTGTGCGCCGTCGTCGTGGCCATTGCCATCTGACATGGCCGTTGCCGGGACATCCTGGGGCCGCTATCCGCGCGCGCGGCAGGACATCGTGCCGTTGCATTGGCGCGACGCGCCGCTGCCGACCGTCGACGGCAGCATGCTCGCCTACGGCAACGGCCGCAGCTACGGCGATGTTTGCCTCAACGACGGTGGCACGCTGCTGCATACGCGCGGGCTCGACCGTTACCTCGCCTTCGATCCGGTGAGTGGCGTCCTGCGCTGCGAGGCCGGCGCGCTGTTCGCCGACATCCTCGACTTCGTCGTGCCACGCGGCTGGTTCCTGCCGGTGACGCCGGGCACGCGCTTCGTCAGCGTCGGCGGCGCGATCGCCAACGACGTGCACGGCAAGAACCACCACGGCGCAGGCACGTTCGGCGAGCACTTGCTGCGCTTCGAGCTGTTGCGCTCGGACGGCACACGCATCGAATGCAGCCCGACAAAAAATGTGGATTTGTATACCGCAACGATCGCCGGCCTCGGCCTGACCGGCCTCGTCGTCTGGGCGGAATTCCGCCTGCTGCGCATCGCCGGCCCGTGGATGACGCAGGAGACGCGGCGCTTCGCGAGCCTCGGCGAATTCTTCGCCTTGTCCGCGCAGTCCGAACGCGACTACGCCTACACCGTCGCCTGGATAGATTGCGCCGCGAGCGGCGGCGCGTTCGGCCGCGGCCTGTTCTTCCGCGCCAATCACGCGCCGGCCACGACCGCCGCTCGCGCGTCGCGTCAGCGTCGGCTCGTCGTGCCGTTCACACCGCCGTTCTCGCTGATCAATTCGTTCAGCCTGCGCGCATTCAACGAGCTGTATTTCCGCCGCGCACGCGAAGGCCACGCAATCGTGTGCTACGAGCCGTATTTCTATCCACTCGATGCGGTCGGCGAGTGGAACCGCATCTACGGTCCGCGCGGTTTCCTGCAATACCAGTGCGTGGTACCGTCCGCGGCAGCGGAAGCGGCAGTCAGCGAATTGCTCAAGCGCATCGCGGCGGCTGGCAGCGGCTCGTTCCTCGCTGTACTCAAGGTGTTTGGCGATCGCCCGCCCGCGGGTATACTTTCATTCGCGCGTGCCGGTACGACGCTGGCGCTGGATTTCCCCAACCACGGTGCGGCAACGTTCTCCCTGCTCGACCGGCTCGACGACATCGTCGCTGCAGCCGGCGGCGCCGTCTATCCGGCCAAGGATGCGCGCCTGAGCGGCACGCGCTTTCGCCAATATTTTCCGCGCTGGCAGCAGATGCTGGCACACATCGACCCGAAATTTTCCTCGGGCTTCTGGCGCCGGGTGATGGAATGAATCACGGGCACCTCGAAAAACCTACTGCGCTCGACAATTTGCGCGCCGGCGGTGCTCGGAATCCTCATGTACATCTGAGTACACTCCGGTTCCTGCGCTCCGGCGACGCGCAAATTCTCTTCGCTCGCTACGCTTTTTCGAGGTGCCTTCCATGAAAAGAGTCCTGATCATCGGAGCGACCTCCGCGATCGCCGAAGCCACCGCGCGCATATTTGCCGCGCGCGGCGATGCGCTGTTCCTGGTCGCGCGCAATGCCGAGCGACTGCAGGCTATCAAGGCCGATCTCGACGTGCGCGGCGCCGTGCGCACAGCGATCGCAACGCTCGACGTTGCCGACTTCACCGCGCACCGGGCGATCGTCGATCGGGCCGAACGCGAACTTGGCGGCCTCGATACCGTGCTGATCGCGCACGGCACGCTGTCGGACCAACGCGAATGCGAAGGATCCATCGACGCACTGCGTCGCGAATTCGACGTCAACGCGCTGTCGACGATGGCGATATTGACCATGCTCGCGAACACGTTCGAAACGCGCAAGGCCGGCATGCTCGCGGTGATTTCCTCGGTCGCTGGCGATCGCGGCCGCCAGAGCAATTACGCCTACGCTGCAACCAAGGCCGCGGTGACGGCGTTCCTCTCGGGCCTGCGCCAGCGCCTGGCGAAATCGGGCGTCGACGTGCTGACGATCAAGCCCGGCTTCGTCGATACGCCGATGACCGCGAACATCGCGAACAAGGGCGCGCTGTGGGCCAAACCCGACATGGTGGCAGCGGGCATCGTGCGCGCGATCGACAAGCGCCGCAGCGTCGTCTACCTGCCGTGGTTCTGGGCGCCGATCATGCTCGTGATCAAGCATATCCCGGAGTCGATCTTCAAGAAGTTGAAGTTGTGAACATGGATCGAGCGCCATCGTCGTCCCGGCCCCGGAATGGCCGGGCCCCGGTTCCAGGGGAGGGAAAACACGCGAGAATCGTCTTGACCGGCGCCGCCGGCCTGGTCGGCCAGAATCTCGTCGTCGAACTGAAGGCGCAGGGTTACCGCAACCTTGTCGCGATCGACAAGCACGAGTACAACCTCGGCGTCCTGCGCCGACTGCATCCCGACGTGCAGGCCATCCTTGCCGACGTCGCCGAGCACGGCGAGTGGGAGTCGAGCTTCGACGGCGCCACCTGCGTCGTGCAACTGCACGCGCAGATCACCGGCAAGCAGCCGCAAATTTTCGTGCGCAACAACATCGATGCGACGCGTGTCGTGCTGGCCGCAGCGAAGCGTCACGGCGTACCCTACCTCGTGCACATTTCTTCGTCGGTCGTGAATTCGGTTGCGAACGACGACTACACGAACACGAAGAAAGCGCAGGAAAAACTCGTCGTCGATTCCGGTATCAGGCACTGCGTGCTGCGGCCGACGCTGATGTTCGGCTGGTTCGATCCCAAGCATCTGGGCTGGTTGTCGCGCTTCATGGCGAAGACTCCGCTGTTCCCGATTCCGGGCGACGGCAAATACATGCGCCAGCCGCTGTACGAGCGCGATTTCTGCCGCTGCATCGCCAGGTGCATCGAGACGCAACCGGACGGCGCTGCCTACGACGTCTGCGGCGACACGCGCATCGACTACGTCGACATCATTCGCACGATCAAGCGCGTCAAGCGGATGCGCACGCTGATCGTGCATATTCCCTATCCGCTTTTCCGCGCGTTGCTCAGAATCTACGCGCTGTTCAGCGGCAAGCCACCGTTCACCGCCGACCAGCTCGAGGCGCTCAGCGCCGGCGACGAATTCCACGGCGTCGACACGCGCGTGGCGTTCGGTGTGACGCAGACACCGTTCGAGGATGCGGTGCGCGAAAGCTACTGCGACCCGCGTTACAGCGCTGTCGTCTTGAAGCGCTGACCGGGGGGTATTCGTGACAGCGAAAAAAACCGCCGTGATCGGCGCCGGCCCGATGGGTCTGGTCTGCGCACTCGACCTGCTCAAGGCCGGGCACGAGGTCGACGTCTACGAACGCGATGACCGCATCGGCGGCATGTCCGCACATTTCGATTTCGACGGACTCGCGATCGAGCGCTACTACCATTTCATCTGCAAGACCGACCAACCGCTGTTCGGCCTGCTTGCCGAACTCGGCCTGTCCGGCCGACTGCGCTGGACGGACACGAAGATGGGCTTCTTCTGGAACGGCCGCCTGTACAAGTGGGGCACGCCGCAGGCCTTGCTGCGCTTCGACGGTCTGAGCCTGATCGAAAAATTCCGCTATGCGCTGCAGGTGATGAAGATCAAGGGCGTCAAGGACTGGACCGCACTCGACAAGATCGGCGCATTGCCGTGGCTGAAGTCGTGGCTCGGCGAACGCGCCTGCAAGGTGCTGTGGGAACGCTTGTTCCATCTCAAGTTCTACGAACTGAGCGACCAGCTCTCGGCCGCGTGGCTCGGCACCCGCATCAAGCGCGTCGCGCTGTCGCGACGCAACCTGTTCCATGAATCGCTGGGCTATCTCGACGGCGGCTCGATCACGCTGCTCGACGCGCTGCGCGCGCGCATCGAGGCGCTCGGCGGCCGCATCCATCTGTGCTCGGGCATCGACAAGGTGGCGACCGACGGCGCCGGCAAGGTGCGCGGCATCGTGGTCGCGGGCGAGGAACGTGCGGTCGACAATGTGGTCAGCACGGCGCCGATCCAGTATTTGCCGCAGCTTGTGCCCGACCTGCCGCAAGACTTCACCGCGCGCATCCGCGCGATCAAGAATATTCCGGTCGTCTGCGTCATCCTGAAGCTGAAGCAACCGCTCAGCGAGAATTTCTGGATGAACATCTGCGACGAAGGCATCGAGATTCCGGGCCTGATCGAATACTCGAACCTCAACCCGGGCGCGGGCCCGGCGATCGTCTACGCGCCGTTCTACATGCCGAAGACGCACCCGAAGTACGCGCGAAACGACCACTCCTTCATCGACGAGACGATAGGTTGTCTGTCAAAGCTCAATCCTCGGTTCAAGCCGGAGTGGGTGCTCGCGAGCCACTGCCACCGCTACGATTTCGCGCAAACGATCTGCCCGCCAGGTTTTGCCGCGATGTTGCCGCCGACGCGCACGCCGATCACCGGGTTGATCATGGCCGACACTTCGTACTACTACCCCGAAGACCGCTCGATTTCGGAGAGCGTGAAGGTCGGGCGTGAACTCGCACGCACCCTGCTGGCTTGAGGTCCACATGAAACGCATCGGCGGCAACAGCGACGACACGCCGCAACCGAGGGAATCGCGCAGATTCCTGCACTTCCTCGCTGCCGGCGGCATGGCCGCGACCGCCAACTTCTGCTCACGCATCCTGTTCAGCCAATGGCTGACGTTCGTGCCCGCGGTCGTGCTGGCCTATCTGGTCGGACTGACGACGGCATTCGTGCTGTTCCGCCACTTCGTCTTCGCCCGTTCGGACAAGTCGCTGCCCCGGCAGATGTTCTGGTTCGTGATCGTCAACGTAGTGGCGCTGCTGCAGACGGTGCTGATCAGCCTGCTGCTGGTCGATTGGGCCCTGCCACGTCTGCACGTCGTCCGGCACGCCTACGAAATCGCGCATGCGTGCGGCATCGCCGCGCCGGTGTTCACCAGCTATCTGGGGCACAAGTGGCTGTCGTTCTCGTCCCGGCAACGTGGCGACGAACACGACCGCGGTGCCGGCAGCGCCGATTCCTGATCCTCCGCGAGTGCCTCGATGGACTCCCATCGAGCGCCGTGACGGCCTAGCGGCTGGATTCGTCCGGAACCAGGCTGAAGGAAACTAGCCGCAACGCAAGGTCGTAGTAGTTCGGCTCGGTCGGCGCGGTGAATTCGATTGCGTTGCCGACCTTGCGCAACGACCGCGCGTCGACCTCTCCCTCGCATTCGCGGTACGACGTCCACCGGCATTCGACTGGCGCATCGTTCAGCGCAATGTGCACGGCGCTGCGCACCCTGTCGCTGGCGAACATCGCAAACTTGACATGCAGACGGTAGGTGGCGGCGGATGGGGCGAGATCGAAATAGAGACCGGCTGTGGTTCCCGTTTGCCACGCCGATGCCACGTGGTGAAAACGCGAGGATACTTCCCACTCGGTTTCGCGCCAACCGTAGCCGCGCATCGGTATGTCCATGCTCCACCATCGCCCGAAGCTGCCATGGTACGAATGGCCGGGGCCTTCCGACCCGAATATCGCGGCACGATGGTCCCAGGTCGGCGGCGCAAGCACGTTGCGGTATCGCGTTGCGAGTTTGCTTCTGCCCGACTGCAATTCCGTGCGGTACGCATCGAGCCGCGGATCGCTGACGATGTGGCCATCGGCGCCGATCCGGATGACGATGGCGCGATCTTTTGCGATACGCTTGCCACTGGCCTCTGCCGGCTCTTCGGTAGTGTGGAACACCCACTCCGTCTCCGCTTCGCTGCAGATTCCCCTCTGCGGCAGAAGGTTCACGTCTTGCCAAATCCATTCCATGCTCGGAGCACGGCAGATCTCGATACCGTTGAGCCGATGCTGGTAGAAATACTCGAGCGCAAGGCGCAGGTTGACCGGCAGGAATACCCACGTCTGGCCGAGATAGTTGCTGCCATCGACCACGATCAATGTCTTGCCGTCCATGTTGCCGTCGAAGTTTCCGACTATTCCGCGCAGCAGATTTCTCTGTACGTCGGCGATGCGTGCGTAGTGCTCGAACTGGACCAGTTGCGCGCCGAGGCCGAGAAGCAGCAGGGCAACGGCGGTCGACGCGGCCAGCAACCGCGAGACGAACGCCATTCCGAGCAGCAATGCCGTCCACAGCAGCACGGCCCCGAACGAGGCGAACAGATAGGTGCGCTGGCTGATCGCCATATGTGCCGGCGAAGACAGGTAGGGCAGATAACCGGCGGCGATCAATGCGATCCCAATACCGGCGAGGCGTGCGAGCCGCGCCATGCGCGAGCCCTGCGCCGGTGCGTCCACAAGCGCCGCCTTGCGGCTGCCTGCCCAGACCAGTCCCGCGAGCACGAGCGCGGCGACAACCGGGTAGACCAGGGATCGATATTCGCTGGCCAAAATCTGCGCCGCATCGAACCAGCCGCCGAGAATCGCGCGACTCTCGCCGATCGTGAACAGTTGCGGCAGCGTCTGGGTGAACAGGGAACCCAGACTTCGGCCGCTTATCAGACTGGCCTGGTAGGTGGCCACCCTGCCCGACATCCAGATCGCATAGACCAGGTACAGCGCAGCCGCGGTGACCCAGACCCACAGCAACGCCAGGCGATCGCGCAGGCCCGAGAGTAATCCGCGCAGGCCGTCGCGCGCGAAAACGACCAGAAACGGAATCACGAAACAGGTCAGCGCGACCTCGTAGACCAGGATCGCCAGCAAACCGGCCGCCGCCGCGACGACGGCAACGCCAGGTCGTCGCCGATCCCAGGCGTAGACGTAGATCGAGCAGGCGAGCAAGGCCAGCGACAGCGACCAGTTGATGTGCAGCGCGCGAAACGACAGCTGCATGGTGTCCGCCGGATACAGCACGATCAGCGCGGCCGCGACCAAGGCGACGGCAAACGAGCCGGTCGCCCGGTACGCGAGCTGGCCGGATGCGCAGCCCTTCACCACCAGCGCCAGCATCAGCAGCAGATGCCAGGAAACGAGTGAGTTCGGCCCGAGCACATACGCGGCGGCGAACGGGAGATGACTCATCGGCCGCAGCGCGTCAGCCTCTGGACGGACGATGTTGGCAAAAAACACCGGGCCGTCCACGGTGAAATTGCCCAGTTCCTGCCACTCCTCGATCAGGCCGGTCATGCCGAAACCGAACGGCAACCAGATCGCCAGGACACATACGAGCGCAACGGCAACGAAGATCCAAGTGCGCTGGCGCGCGCTCACGGCGATGCCCCCCGCAACACACGTGCGGGCACGCCCGCATACACGCCCGCCACGTCGATCAGACGCACAACGACAGCGCCGGCACCGACGACGACTCGATCACATACGCCGACACCGTCGATGACGGTGGCGCCGGCGCCGATCATGCACGCGGCGCCGATCCGGCTGCGGCCGGCGATCGTGGCGTTGACCGAGACGTGGGTCCAGTCGCCGATCGTGCACTCGTGCTCGACGATCGCGCCGGTGTTGATGATGCAGCCTTCGCCGACCACGGCGTCGGGGCCGACATGTGCCGATCGCGCGACCAGCGTCCCGACACCGATGCGGCTCCCGAAGCCCAGCGTGGCATCCGGCGCGACCAGCGTGGCGATCGGCAAACCGGCCTGGCGGAATGCGGCGATCTGGCGCCGACGCGTAGCGCCGTTGCCGGACGCACTGAACACGGCCCAGCCCGGCGGCAACGGCCCGCCCCATTCGCTGCGCACCTCGAATCCGTGAAACGACTCGCCCGGTCGCGCATTCGCATCGATGAACAGCAACTGTGCGACGCCGCAGGCCAGCGCGATGTCGGCGACGCTGCGCGCGTGGCCGCCGAAGCCGTGGATCAGCAATCCGGTCGGGGTGTTCATACCGGCCGCAGATGCTGTACGGCTGCATCGCCTGCGATGCGTTCGAAAGCTTCGACGTGCTCGTCGACGACGTCGCTCCAGGTGCGCCGCGCCAGCTCGGTGTAGGTTCGCGATTGCAATTGCAGCAGCTCCTCGCGATGGCCGATCGCCCATTCGATGCGGCGCGCCATGTCGCGCCAGTCGTACGGATCGAAAAACGTCGCCTGCTGCAGTTCGGGATCGGTCAACACTTCTTCGCTCACCGCGATCCTTGCCATTACGACCGGCGTGCCGACCGACAATGCCTCGGTGAACGTGAACGGGCAGCCGCCTTCGCTGAGGCTGGGATTGATTGCCAGATCGGCCAGCTTGTAGCAGGCAGCCAGCTCCTGTACCGGCAATCTGTACAGGCAGAGCACATCGTTCTGCAGGGAAAACTTTTCGATGAGCTCGCGCACCGGCTGGAACTCCTGCGGACTTCCGGTCAACAGCAGCTTGTGGCCAATATGCCGCTTCCTGAGCAGGTGCTCGTAGGCGGTAAT
Source organism: Rudaea sp. (assembly GCF_057139185.1). NCBI lineage: Bacteria > Pseudomonadati > Pseudomonadota > Gammaproteobacteria > Lysobacterales > Rhodanobacteraceae > Rudaea > Rudaea sp. The sequence continues at coordinate 137,837 of NZ_DBNHDN010000017.1, forward strand.
CAACATGGTCAGGTTCTTGTTCGGGCGAAACTGGCTTGCGTAGAACAGATACTTGAACGAAACATTGAGGAATTCGCCGGAGTAGGCCGGAACGGTGGATTTGGCGAGCGCGCTGCGGATCAGCGTCCCGCAATAGTAGCGCTCGGTCGCCCCGCCATCGGCAATGTCCTTCGCGCTGACCCAGCGGCTCAGGTCACTCGGCGCATGCCGGATCGTGGCAACGTCCTCGGCGCGGATTCCATAGCGACCGACCAGCGTCCCGTACTTGATCGTGTCGCTGTAGGTCACGAAGTTGCGCCCGCCGTAGATCGCGGCCTCGACGGCCTCGAACGCCTTCAGATAGCGGCTGCCGCCGGTCTTCGCGAACGTTGCCGGGAACTCGCTGAGAACGACGTCGGGCACGCACATCAGCCGCGGGGCGCGGATCCGGTTGAACGCCGGCCAGAATGCCGAGGGACTGTACCAGGCGCGTACATCTTGCATGCCGTCGATCAGGCGCAGCATCCGTTCGCTCTCCGCTTCTTCCATGTACTTGTACAGGTGCAACACCCATTCGTTGTCCTTGGGTGGATGCAGCAGCGAACCGAAGCGCGAAGCGATGTACTGCAGGACGGCGACATCCGCGCCGGTCGCGCGCTTCGCTGCTTCCTGCCGGACCAGTGCGGTCGCCGCGCGCAGGCCGCGCCTGATGCCGATGACGGCCAGGCCCACCAGACCGACCATCAGCGCAATCGGGCCGAGAATGACCGCTAACAGCAGGAGCAGCGCCAACAGCACCGCCAATTCGAGGAGGACCGGCAGCAACGCCGCAACCGAATAGGCGACGCCGAGACGACGCTCGATGTGATCGACCCACCAATTCAATCGCTGCGTCGCCGACGAGACGATGCGATACCAGAGACTGCGGCTGCGCACGCGATTCCTGTAGCGCAGGAACGCCTCGTACCAGCGCAGGATCACCGGCTTGCCGGAAGGAGTGACCAGGTCGAAATCGCCGGCGACGCCCTCGGTCTTGAATAACGCCTGCAGCCCCTCCCGCGCCCAGCTCGGGCAGAGCAGGACGAAGTGCACGTCGCGCCGTTCCGCGGCTCCCTTCAGGAACGATGCGAGATGCCGGCCGAGTCCATCGTGACGCAGATCGACCGTGGGCGGATACGCCAGATACATGCCATATCGTTTCACAGACATTCGCGCACCACCTTCCAGTACTCGCCGGCGAGTTCGCCGACGGCCTGTTTCGCGAGGATTTCCGCGGACGGCAGATGACTTTTCCTTTGCCGCCATGCCGATTCCATCGTCTTCAACGCGGTCGCCATGCTGCGCGGCCGCGTCGCGTCCATCCAGGCCAGATGCAACGAGAACTGCGCATCCATTTCGCGCATCGCGGGATAGTCGCTGCTCAATGCGGGCACGCCGGCTGCCGCCGCCTCGACCACGCTGAAGCTGCCGTTGTCCATGCTGCCGGCATGCCAGAGGAACGCGGCGCCGGCGAGCGTTTTCCGGTAACTTCCTTCACCGAGCTCGCCCAGCCAGCGCACGCGCTTCTTCAACAGCTTGCTGGCCTTGAACAGGTTTGCGCTCTTTTCCAGGTGCGGCGGCGGCTCCTTCATCAGCTTCGCCGTGTTGACCCCGGTGACGATGCAGGCGAGCTGCCCGTCCAGTTCCTCGTAGTAGATCCTCAGCGCTTCGAGCGCGCGCTCATGGTTCTTGTGTGGGGCGGCGTTCGTCGTCCACAGGAAGTAGTCGTTGCCGCGATCGGCGTCCATCGGAGCGAATCCGGTATAGGCCGGCGCGAGCATCGGCAGCCTGGACAACCGATCCTCCGGCACACCCGCGTATTGCAAGGCGTCGCGATAGGTGAACTCGGTCGTCACCATAACGCGCGTGGCGCGGCGCGCGGCGGCGAGGAACATATGGTCCGCGCCGGGTGACATGATCGGAACGTAGCGTTGGATGTAGTCGTACACCATCAGCATGTATGGCCGCAGCGGGAGCAACGGCATTGAAAGCCGGTCGGAAATGACGATCCACACATCGCAATCCATCAGATCGGCAACGCCATCGTCCGGCAAGATGTAGTGCAGCGAAGCCGGCTCCCAGCCCTCGTGGCCGGCGAAGCGCATGGCGCGGGTGGCCTCGACGCCGTCCATGGTTTTCCAGTTGAACGGGCGGCGGACGATTCCTTCGGGCAGGTCGTCGAATTCCTCTTCCGGGTACAGGCCGCGGTCGTCGAGATGCAGCAGCACCACATCGGCATCCTCGCCGAAGCGGCGGCTGCCGACATGAATCGCCTGCGCCAGCAACTTCGCGCCGCGCAGGCTGCCGCCGCGATAACCGACCGGCACGATCACCGCAATGCGCTTTTTCCTGTTCGTGGTGACGGGCTGGCTGCGACGCCCGGCTTCGAGATCTTCGACGACCAGGCGCAGGTTCCTGCGCCATTCCTCCACGCAGTTCTCGGCACGCATCGGCTCGAGCAGCGTGACCTGCGTCCTGCAGATGTCCTCGATCAGGGCGCGGTCGTCGTCGAGGATGCGACGCACCTTCTTGCGTGCCTCCTCGATGGTCGCGCAGCGACCCGGCATGCCTTTCCCGCCAAGCCGATCAAGCAGACCGCCACCCATGAAGACAAGCGGCATGCCGGCGCGAATCGCCTCAAACGGGTGGTAGTGGATGTGGTTGGGTTCGGTCGAGTGATAGAACATGAGGCGAAACTCCCGCATGTTCCGTTCGTGCACTTCCTGGGGCACGAAGCCGAGCACGTCCGCATGCCCCGGATCGATCGCCTGCATCCCGCCGACCACATGCGGAAAGCTGCCGAAGGATTTCCTGAATTCGTTGTATACGTTGGCGTAGTACGGATTGGTGGCGATATTCGGGCAGACGAAGAAGATCTTCTTGTCGTTGCCGCTCCAGCGGGCGTTGACCCGGGTGTCGATCAAGCCCAGCGGCAGATACAGGCGCCGACGCGCAAGATATTCCGGCTCGACTTCGTGCAGATGCGGATACGCCTCCGCGAACCAGAGGCGGCGCCCCAGCGACTTCGTCTTGTACGTAGCCTCGTTGGGCGAGATCTGCTTCAGGATGCTGTCGTAGGTGACGCCCTGCGCGACGCCGTAGGTGCGCCACAATGCCGCGCCGTGGAAATGATTCGCGATGCTGGTGAGTATCTCGGGTTTGTAGAAGATGAAGAACAGGACGTCGAAATGCCGGTTCGCGATGTCCCAGGCCTGCCGCGACGGCGAGCGATACCAGTCCTGCTCGTTGAGGACGGCCAGGTCGTCGGCCGGGATGGTGAGGTTCGCGTCTTCCTCCCAGGAAACGGAGGCGGAGCGGAACTCGATGTCCGCCACGTATTTCTTCGGCAGGAAAAACTCGTCGACACCGGCCTGCTTGAGCATCGGCACTTCGAACTTTCTCGCCGAGGTATGGTTCAACAACCACATCACGCGCAGGGGTTTGCCACTCATTGCGCCAGCCCGTTCAGTTGCTTGTATTCGTCGATGCATGCATCCATCGCGCCGTCGAAACGCAATTCTCCGTGGTGGAACACGAGGCCGCGCTCGCAGGTCGAGCGCAGGGTTGCGAAGTCGTGCGAGGCGAGCAACAGGACTTCGGATTTCTCGATCAGTTCGCGGATGCGTTGCCTGGCCTTGAGCATGAAATTGGCATCGCCCGCGCCGATGACCTCGTCGAGCAGGAGCACGTCGCCGCCGACCGCGGTGGTGATCGCGAATGCCAGGCGCACGAGCATGCCGGCGGAATAGGTCTTGATCGGATAGTCGATGAATTCGCCAAGGTCGGCGAACGCGACCACCTCGTCCTCGATGGCGCGCATGAACTTCGGCGTCAGCCCGAGCAGCAGCCCGCGATAGAGAATGTTCTCCCGCCCGGTCGCATCGGGCTCGAAGCCGAGACTGAGGTCGAACATCGAACGCACCACGCCTCGCACCGTGCGCGTGCCGGCGGAAATCGGATACAGCCCGGCGACGACCTTGAGGAACGTGCTCTTGCCGGCGCCGTTGTGGCCGAGCAGGCCGACGCGCTCGCCCGAGCGGATGTCCACGCTGACGTTTTTCAGCGCCTTGATGTCCTGCACCTCGATCCGCCTATTTTTCGGGCGCAACAGGTTGGTCATCGCGGTCTTCAGCGAGCGCTCCTTGAACGCGGTCGAGGCATAGCTCAGATCGACGTTCTTCATCGAGATCAGATTGCTCATAGATAGAAGATGACCTTCTTCTCGACGCTGCGCCCGAACAGCCATGCGGCGAACGAAAGCACGGCGACAAGACCGAAGCAATAGGCATAGTTCGTCGTCGTCGGCCACTCTCCCTGCAACAGCGGAGCACGCACGATCTGCAGCAGGTGATAGAGAGGATTGTAGTCGACAAGATAGTCGAGCTTGGCGCCACGAAACGCCTTCTCCTCGAAATAGATCGGCGAGACGAACCACATCGCCTGGAGGATCAGGTTGAGCGCGTGGGGAAGGTCGCGAAATCGGGTCGCGACGTAGGCAAGCAGGGTGGAGCTCGGCCACATGATCAGCGCGACGATCGGGAAGATCGTGGTCGCGGCCAGCCAGGGCCAGCCGAACCGGTCCGGCATCACGGCCAGCACCCAGACCACGAGACCGGACGTGGCAAGCAGAAGGACGACAAGATTGGTCAGCACAGCCCGCAGCGTGTAGATCGCCAGCGGGTGCCCGTATTGCTTGATGTAGGCATCGGCCTGGACGAACGACAACGAGCCACCGATCGCGCAGGCGACGACGAAGTCCCAGACCACGATTCCGGAGAGGATGTAGGGCGCGTATTCGCGGATCGATGTGTGAAACATGTTGCTGAACACGAACGAGATCAGCAAAGTCATGCCGAGCGGCTGGATCAGGGTCCAGAGAATGCCGAAAAAGGATCTGCGCCAGCGCGAGCGCAGGTCCGACATGGCCAGATGGATCCAGAAGTGGCGGGCCGCCCAGACACCGCCGAAATAGCTGTCGGCCATCGCTCAGACCGCGGAGCCGGCCGAGGCGTACCGGCGCAGGCCTGCGGAATCCACCGCTTGTCCACGCGCTGCCCGCTGGAAGTAGGCATGGATCGAGGCGCAGACCTGTTCCACTTGCTTGCGCGTGAGCGCGGGATAGCTCGGCAGGTTGATGCCGCGGGCGGACAACGACGATGCGACCGGGAAATGGCCCTCGACTGCGCAATGCGGCAGGGTGTGGCAGGCGTGGAACAACGGCCGCGTCTCCACGTCCGCGGCGCGCAGGTGTTCGCGCAGCGGCTGGCGATCGGCGGCATCATCGACCGCGATCGAGCACATCCAGTACGAATGCACCGTACCGGGCAATTCGTCGTGGAACTTCAGCGGCAGGCCGCGCAGTGCCTCGCGATACCAGTCGGCGATCTGGCGCTTCTTCGCGATGATCGACGCCGCGCTTTCGAGCTGGGCCAGACCTATCGCCGCGCAGATGTTGGTCATGCGGTAATTGTAGGCAACGACATCGTGCCAGTACTCGCGTGCCGGCGATACGCCCTGGTTCTTGAGATGGTACGCACGCTCGATCACGGCCCTGCAGCGCGCGACAACCATCCCGCCCTCGCCGGTCGTGATCGTCTTGTTGCCGAAGAAACTGAATGTGGCGATGTCGCCGAAAGTACCGACGTGCTTGCCGTGATACCAGGTGCCGAAGCCTTCCGCGCAATCCTCGACCAGCAGCAGCCCATGCTCTTCGCAGATGCGCGTGAGGCTATCCATGTCGCAGGGCAGGCCGTACAGGTGCACCGCCATGACCGCCTTGGTCCGCGGCGTGATCTTGCGCCGCACGTCTTCCGGATCGATCTGCCAGGAGTGCTCGAGCGAATCCACGTACACCGGTTTGGCGCCGGTCTGCAGAATGGTATTGACCGAGGCGACGTAGGTCAGCGTCGGCACGATCACCTCGTCGCCGGGACCGATGCCGAGCGCTTCGAGTGCAAGGTGGATCGCCACCGTGCCATTGGCCACGCTCGTCGCATGCGGCGAGCCGATGTATTCGGCGAAGGCCTTCTCGAACTTGCCGATGAACTCGCCCTTGGACGATATCCAGGTCGAGTCCAGGCATTGATTGACGTAGTCCTTCTCGCGGCCGGTGAAATACGGCTGGTAGACGGGAATCATGGCCGCGATCTCACTCGTTGTAGTTGAAATACTTGAACCCGTTCTGGCGCGCCAGTTCGTCGCGCTGCGCCACCTTCAAGTCTTCGCGCATCATCTCCGCGACGAGCTCGGCAAACGTCGTATGCGGCTCCCAACCGAGCTTTCGCTTGGCCTTGCTCGGATCGCCGAGCAGGGTTTCCACTTCGGCCGGACGGAAATAGCGCGGGTCGACCGCAACGATGCACTTGCCGGTTGCCTCGTCGTAGCCCTTCTCTTCGACGCCCGCGCCTTGCCAGCGGATTCGGATATCGATCTCTTTCGCCGCCAATTCGACGAACTCCCTGACCGAATGCTGCTGGCCCGTCGCGATGACGAAGTCCTCGGCGACTTCCTGTTGCAGCATCAGCCATTGCATCTCGACATAGTCGCGCGCATGCCCCCAGTCACGCAACGCGTTCAGGTTGCCCAGATACAGGCAATCCTGCAAGCCGAGCTTGATGCGTGCGAGGGCGCGCGTGATCTTGCGCGTCACGAATGTCTCGCCGCGCACGGGCGATTCGTGGTTGAACAGGATGCCGTTGCACGCGTAAATCCCGTAGGCCTCGCGATAATTCACCGTAATCCAGTACGCGTACAGCTTGGCGACCGCATACGGCGAGCGCGGATGGAACGGCGTCGTCTCGCGCTGCGGAATTTCCTGCACGAGGCCGTACAGCTCGGACGTCGACGCCTGATAGAAACGCGTCTGCTTTTCCAGTTTCGCGATGCGGATCGCCTCGAGCAGACGCAATGCGCCGAGCGCGTCCGAATTTGCCGTGTATTCCGGCTCCTCGAACGAAACAGCGACATGGCTCTGCGCGGCGAGGTTGTAGATTTCGTCGGGCCGAATCTCCTGCACCACGCGGATCAGGCTCGACGAATCGGTGAGATCGCCATGGTGCAAGGTCAGGTCGAAACCCTTGTTGTGCGGGTCGTGATAAAGGTGATCAATGCGATCCGTGTTGAACAGCGACGCACGCCGACGCAGGCCATGCACCGCATAGCCCTTTGCCAGCAGCAATTCAGTCAAATAGGCGCCATCCTGCCCCGTAATGCCGGTGACGAGAGCAATCTTCTTCTGGCTCATAGAACTCCACTACTCATGCAAACTAGATATCGACGACCCCTTGACCGCTAAATATCTCATTTTACTTGGATTTCATCTGCCACGCAGCAAACGGCAGACCGGCGTCGCGGACTTCGCTTCAGCTCAGCGCCGCCGCCAGTTCATCGCGCAGATCGCGCACGTCCTCGACGCCGACCGAAAGCCGGATCAGGCCGTCGCTGATGCCGAGCTTCTTGCGGTTCGCCGGCGGAATCGAGGCGTGGGTCATGATCGCCGGGTGCTCGATCAGGCTCTCGACTCCGCCCAGCGACTCGGCGAGCGCGAACAGCTTGCAGCGTTCGAGCACACGCCGCGCTTTGCGCAGACCGCCTTTCACTTCGATGCTGATGATGCCGCCGGGACCATCCATCTGCTTCTTTGCCAGCGCATGTTGCGCGTGCGTTTTCAGGCCCGGGTAGATCACGCGTTCGACCGCGGGATGTTTTTCCAGCCAGCCGGCGAGTTCCTGCGCGCTCGCGCAATGCGCGCGCATGCGCAGGTGCAGCGTCTTCAGCCCGCGCATCGCGAGGAAGGCGTCGAACGGCCCCGCGATCGCGCCGACCGAGTTGTGCAGAAACGCCATCTGTTCGGCGAGATCCTTGTCGTCGCCCGCGACGACGATGCCGCCGACCATATCGGAGTGGCCGTTGAGGTATTTCGTCGCCGAATGCAGCACGAGGTGCGCGCCGTATTCGAGCGGCCTTTGCAGCATCGGCGAGCAGAACGTGTTGTCGACGACGAAAATCAGTCCGTGCTTGCGCGCGAACGCGCCGACCTTGGCCAGATCGACCAGGGTGAGCATCGGATTGGTCGGAGTCTCCGCCCAGATCATGCGCGTGTTCGGCTTGAGCGCGGCTTTCAAGGCGGCCGGATCGTTCAAGTCGAGGAAGGTGAAATCCAGGCCCGCGGAGCGCCGGCGTACGCGCTCGAACAGGCGATAGCTGCCGCCGTATAGATCGTTCATCGCGATCACGTGACTGCCCGAATCAAGCAGGTCGAGCACCGTGCTGGCCGCAGCGAGACCCGAGGCGAACGCGTAGCCGCGCGTGCCGTCTTCGAGGTCGGCGACGCAGCGCTCGTAGGCCATGCGCGTCGGGTTCTGCGTACGGCTGTACTCGTAGCCCTGATGCACGCCCGGGCTGGACTGCACATAGGTCGAGGTCGCGTAGATCGGCGTCATGATCGCGCCGGTCGAGGGGTCGGGATACTGACCGGCGTGGATCGCGCGCGTGCCGAGGCCGAGAGAATTCGTCTTCTTCATTTCGATCCTGCTTTTTTTCCAGAATTTCAAATGCCTGCTTTCGCTGCGTCATTCCCGCTTTCGCGACACTGGCAGCGAGAACAAATCCTACTGTACCCGCCGGCGCAGATAGTTGAGCAAGTCGATGCGCGTGATCAGGCCAAGGAATTTGTCGCCATCGACGACGATCGCGACGTGGCCGGCGTCGAACACCGGCAGCAGCGCCTCGATCGGCGATTCGACGTCGAGCTTCTGCAGCTTGCCGACCATCGCAGTCGAAACCGGGTCGCGGAAGCGCGCCTCGTCGCTGTAGACGTGCAGCAGGACGTCGGACTCGTCGACGATACCGACGATCTGATCGCCGTCCATCACCGGCAATTGCGAGACGTCGTACAGCTTCATGCGCTGATACGCAGTGACGAGCGGCTCGGCCGGACCGACGACGACGGTGTCGCGCTGCGAGTACGGACGCAGGATCAGGTCGCGCAGATCACCGTGGTGCTCGCGCTCGAGGAAGCCGTTGTCGAGCATCCAGTAGTCGTTGTACATCTTCGACAGGTACTTGTTGCCGGTGTCGCAGACGAACACGAGCACGCGCTTCGCCGTCGTCTGCGCGCGACAGTACTTGAGCGCCGCCGCGGTCAACGTGCCGGTCGACGAGCCGCCGAAGATGCCTTCCTTCGCCAGCAGTTCGCGCGCGGCGAGAAAGCTCTCCTTGTCGCTGATCGCGTAGGCCTTCTTCACGCGCGAGAAATCGGAGATCGACGGCAGGAAATCCTCGCCGATGCCTTCGACCATCCAGCTCGCCGACTTGGTCGACAGCGTACCCTCGTTGATGTACTGGGCGAGAATCGAACCGACCGGGTCGGCGAGGACCAACTCGACATTCGGCGCGGCCCCGGCGAAATAGCGCGACAGGCCGGTCATCGTGCCGGACGAACCGCAGCCGAAAACGATCGCATCGAGCTTGCCGTCGAGTTGGCGCAGGATCTCGGGGCCGGTGCCCTCCTCGTGCGCACGCGGATTGTCGGGGTTGCCGAACTGGTTGATGAAGTAGGCGCCGGGCGTGTCGCGCGCGATCTGCTCGGCGAGATCCTGGTAATACTGCGGGTGGCCCTTGGCTACGTCCGAGCGCGTCAGCACGACCTCGGCACCCATCGCCTTGAGGTTGAAAATCTTCTCGCGGCTCATCTTGTCGGGCACGACCAGGATCAGCCGGTAACCTTTCTGTTGCGCGACGAGCGCGAGACCGATGCCGGTATTGCCGGCAGTGCCTTCGACCAGCGTGTCACCGGGCCTGATCTTGCCGGCCCGCTCCGCGGCCTCGATCATCGACAGGCCGATGCGATCCTTGATCGAGCCGCCCGGGTTGGCGCTTTCGAGCTTGAAGTACAGTTCGCAGGGGCCTGCGTCGAGACGTTGCGCCTTGACGATCGGCGTCTCGCCGATCAGTTCGAGCACGCTGCGGTGTACGCTCATGGAGACTCCTGAATGCGCTTGCCGACGCAAGGGGCCGGCAACGGGACCGGCTATGATACAGGAGTGCTCCTACCTGGATCGCTGCGATCGGGCGACCCGGTCTTGATACGGCCACTCGCGGGCCTCGGGGCGTGATTCGTCACGCCCGACAATTGTCCTTAGCGCTGGAAGCAGCGTACGCGCGATGCATGCACCGACTTTCGCGCGGGACGCGCGCCGGCCGGGTCCCGCTGCTTTCGCGCGGTGCCCTGGGTCAGTGCAGCGCCTGGTGGCGGTCCCACAACTCGGTGAGGCGGTCCTTGGCACGCAGTTTCTCGCGCTTCATGCCCATCAAGGTCGTGCTGTCCATCGGCAGCACGCCGATTTCGGCATCATGCACTTTCTTGTCGAGATCCTTGTGATGCCGGTACAGGTCGCGAAACTCCGTGTCGCTGGCCAGCAGGGCATCGATTTCGCTTTTCTGACGATCTTCGAACATCGGCCAATCTCCTGTTTCAGGGGCGCAAGCAGGCACCACGCCGACCATCGGGCCGGGGCGTCGGATGCGCAGGGTCAAGGAAAGGAGCGAAGAGCGCATGCCGACTACGCTTCACCGCGACGGGTGAAGTGCAGGCGCGATGGAAGGCGATGGCTGCACTCATGGGCTCGGCTGCCGGACCCGCTCAGGGCGAACCCGGCAGCTGCACGCTACTCCTTTGCCCGCCTACGCGCAACCACCGACTCGACGATCCGGTTCAGTGGTCGGTGAAACTCGCCACGGCGCCGCGCGCGACCCCGGATTTCGCGCCGGCGCCGACCGCAACGATGCGCTTGGCCGGCACGCCGGCAGCGACCAGCGCCTCGCGGATGGCCTGCGCACGCCGCTGCGACAGCGCCAGGTTGGCCTTGGCGCCACCACCGTCACTCGCATAAGCCTCGATGCGCACGAACTTGCCCGAGGCCGCGGCGGCAATCCTGGCGACCTGCGCATTGCCGGCCGGCCTGAGCACGGACTGCCCTGGAGCGAAGGCGCCCTCGCCGAACGCGATCGACGCGGCAGGTTTGGCTGCGGGCGCAGCGGGCGCGGGTTTGCCCGCACCAGAGGATGGCTTGGCACCGCTCGCGGCGAGCAGTTCGGCCTCCTTGCGCGCGAGTTCGGCCTCGCGCGCCTGCGCGTCGGCGAGCCTGCGTGCCTGCGCCGCCTGCTTCTTCGCGGTCTCGGCCTGCTTGCTGGTCTGCGCGCTGGCTTCGCGCGCCTCGTCGGCCTCGGCGCGCAGGCGGTCGGCCTCCTCCTGCTGGGCGAGGCTCTGGATGCGCTGACGCTCGAGCTCGAGCCGCGCCTGCTCGGCGTCGCGCCGACTCGCGGCGATGAGGATCTGGTCGTGCTCGCGATCCAGCGCCTGGATGCGGCGTTCCTGCACCACGGCCTGCGCCGCGGCGTAGGCGATGTCGATGCGGCGCTCGGCGAGGAAAACGTAGTGATCGTGCAGCTTGCGTTTGCCGCCGAATTCGGCGAGGTTGGCCAGCGCCTGTTCGGCCAGCGCGATTTCCGCAGGGGCCAAGGCGCCGAGCGTGCGGTCGCCAACCAACTGGTTGAGATTGCCGCGCAGGCGGTCGTAGTCCGGATCGTCCTTCTGCGCCCAGGCCGTGCCGGCGAACGCGAGCAGCAGCGCAGCAGCGGCGAGTCGCGCCGGCCGGGCGCCGGCTTGCAAAGCTTTCTTCGCGGCTTTCACTGGAATCCCTCCTGCTTCGCCTCGACCGGTATCGACAGGTCGTTGCGCAATTGCGCGTTTTCGCGCGTGCGCGCGTCGACGCGCTCGCGCGCCTTCCCGAGTCGGGCCCTGGCCTGGGCGAGGTCGCCTGCAACCTGGGCCTCGTCGGCAAACTGCGCGGCCGCGTCGTAGTCTTCCTGCTTCATTGCGGCGCGCGCCTGGCCAAGACGCTCCTGCGCCATGCGCAATTCGCCCGGCGCGTAGGTCGAGGCGTCCGCCTCGCGCGCGCTGTCGACGTGACGCCCCGCCTCCTGCAGTTCCGCGAGTGGTGGCTTGGTCTGCGCACAGCCGGCGGCGCAGATCATGGAAACGGAGAAGCCCATCCGGACAATGGCACGCAGGTTTGTCATATCATTCCGCAGGTTTCAAAGGCTCGGCATCGACGCGCGCATTGTCCACAATGCACGGGCACAATGGCAACGGCGACCGGAAACGCCGGGTAAGCCCTGCCTTTGCGCGAACAGTGGTCGGCACGTCGCCAATTCGGCATGAGCGCCCGGTTCGGCGTAACCTAACCCCGACACGCGCAGGATTCGGCGCGTGTCCGGGGATCCGGCAGGGGTATTCAGGTCATCCAATCATCGGGATCGCAACGACAGGGGCGAAACGCAACACATGGACATCGGCTATTTCCTCAAATTGATGAACGACAAGAACGCCTCGGACCTGTTCCTGTCCACCGGCGCTCCGATCAACATCAAGATTTCCGGCGCACTCACGCCGCTGGGCACCGCCGCGATGCCTTCGGGCCTGGCCAAGCGCATCGCCTACTCGATGATGGACGAGGCGCAGGTCGCGCGCTTCGAGCGCGACCTGGAAATGAACCTCGTCACCCACCTGAGGGACGTCGGCCGCTTCCGCGTCAACATCTTCCGCCAGCGCGGCGAGATCGGCCTGGTTATCCGCGCGATCAAGGCGGTGGTGCCCAGCGTCGCGGAGCTGCAGTTGCCGCCGGTGCTCAACGAACTGATCATGGAGCCGCGCGGCTTGCTCCTCGTCGTGGGTTCGACCGGCTCGGGCAAATCGACCACGCTCGCCTCGATGATCGATCACCGCAACACCAGCTCGTCGGGCCACATCCTGACGATCGAGGATCCGATCGAATACCTGCACCAGCACAAGAAGTCGATCGTCAACCAGCGTGAAGTCGGCTTCGACACGCGCAGCTACCACGAGGCGCTGAAGAGCGCGATGCGCGAGGCCCCCGACGTGATCATGATCGGCGAGATCCGCGACTCGGAAACGATGGAGGCAGCGATCGCGTTCTCCGAAACCGGCCACCTGTGCCTGGCCACGCTGCACTCGAACAACGCCGACCAGGCGCTCGAGCGCATCCTCAACTTCTTCCCCGAGGCGGCGCACCGCAACGTGCTGCTCAACCTCGCGCTCAACCTGCGCGGGATCATCGCCCAGCGTCTCGTCGTCGGCAAGGACGGCCAGCGCATCCCGGCCTGCGAAGTGCTGATCAATACGCCGCACATCCGCGACATGATTCGCCGCGGCCAGGTGCATGAGATCAAGGAAGCGATGGACCGCAGCCTTTCGGAGGGTACGCAGACGTTCGACCAGTCCCTGCTCAAGCTCTACCGCGATGGCCGCATCGATCTCGAAGAAGCATTGTCCAAGGCGGATTCGCGCGACGGGCTTGCACTCAAGATCCGTCTCGGCGAGGGCAGCGACGACGCGCACCTGCCGATGCTGGATACCTTCGAGATGCCGACGTTATAGGCGGCCCGGCCCCGATCGCGCAGGCAAAAAAACCGGCCATCGGTCGCCGCGCCATGCAATACAATCTTTCTCGATCAGGCGCGTTCGATTTTTTGCTCGATCGCGCCGAACACGCTGACGCCGGTGCGGTCGAACATCTCGATGCGCACGCGGTCGCCGAACTTGAGGAACGGCGTCGACGGCTTGCCGTCGCGGATCGTTTCCAATGTTCGCCGCTCGGCGAGGCAAGACGCGCCGCGACTCTCGTCCTGGTTGGCAATCGTGCCCGAGCCGACGATCGTGCCGGCCGACAGCGGCCGCGTCTTCGCCGCGTGCGCGACAAGGTCGGCGAACGAGAATTGCATGTCCTCGCCCGCCTCGGGTTGACCGAACAGCTTGCCGTTGATGTGCGTGGTCAGGGCCAGATGCACCTTCGAGTCCCTCCACGCATCGCCGAGTTCGTCCGGCGTGACGAACACCGGCGACAGCGCCGAACGCGGCTTCGACTGCAGGAAGCCGAAGCCCTTGGCCAGTTCGCCCGGAATCAGGTTGCGCAGGCTCACGTCGTTGACCAGACCGATCAACTGGATATGCTCCGCGGCCTGCGCGTCCGTCACCGCCATCGGCACGTCATCGGTGACGACGACGACTTCGGCTTCGAGGTCGATGCCGTAGTCCTCGCTGGTCACGCGCACCGCATCGCGTGGCCCATAGAACCCGGCACCGACGGCGTGGTACATCAGCGGATCGGTGTAGAAACTCTGCGGCACCTCGGCACCGCGCGCGCGGCGCACGCGCTCGACGTGCGGCAGGTAGGCGCTGCCGTCGACGAACTCGTAGCTGCGCGGCAGCGGCGCGGCGAGCGCGACCGCATCGAGTGCGAACACGGCTTCGCCATTGATCGTCTGCGCACGCGCCGCGTCGTTGAGCAACTCGTAGACGCGACGCAGGCGCGGCGCGGCGTTGTGCCAGTCCTCCAGCGCTCGCTGCAGCGTGTGCGCGATGTCGGTCGCGCGCACGGCGCGCGCGAGGTCGCGGCTGACTACGACCAGCGTGCCGTCGCGACCACCTTCCTTCAGGCTTGCGAGTTTCATCGAGGGGTATCCTGGGGCTGATTCCGTGGCAGGCGGAAGTTCTTCTTCAACCCCTGCCAGCATTGGTGATAGTCGCGCTGCAACTGCGGCGATTCCAGCGCCTGCTGCGTCGGCCGGAGTACCGCGCGCGTCTCGAACATGAAAGCCATCGTGTCGACGATGTGGTCGGGCTTCGCCGTATCGGCCGCGCTGGCCTTGTCGAAGCTCGCCGCGTCGGGCCCGTGCCCGCTCATCGAATTATGCAGGCTCGCGCCGCCGGGCACGAAACCGCCGGCTTTCGCATCGTAGGCGCCGTGCACAAGGCCCATGAATTCGCTCGCGACGTTGCGATGGAACCACGGTGGACGGAACGTGTCCTCGGCCACCAGCCAGCGCGGCGGAAAGATGACGAAATCCATGTTGCTCGTGCCGGGCGTGTCGCTCGGCGAGTGCAGCACGAGGAAGATCGACGGATCGGGATGGTCGTAGGAGATCGAGCCGATCGTGTTGAAACGGCGCAGGTCGTACTTGTACGGCGCGCAGTTGCCGTGCCAGGCGACGACGTCGAGCGGCGAATGATCGATCTTCGCCGACCAAAGATGCCCCTGGAACTTGGTGAGCAATTCGAAGTCGCCATCGACATCTTCGTAGGCAGCGACCGGGGTGAGGAAATCACGCGCATTGGCCAGACCGTTCGAGCCGATCGGACCGAGGTCGGGCAGGCGCAGCATCGCGCCGAAATTCTCGGCGACGTAGCCGCGCGCCTCGCCGTCCGGCAAGTCGACACGGAAGCGCACGCCGCGCGGGATCACCACGACTTCCTGCGGTTCGATTTCGAGCACGCCGAATTCGGTCGCCACACGCAGACGGCCGAGCTGCGGCACGATCAGCAGCTCGCCGTCCGCATCGCAGAAGTAGCGCCCGTGCATCGACCGGTTCGCCGCATACACGTGGATGCCGATGCCGGTCTGCGCCGCGGGACCGCCGTTGCCGGCGATCGTGACCAACCCATCAACGAAATCAGAGGGCGTGCCCGGCAACGGCCACGGATCCCAGCGCAGCTGGTTCGGCGTCGCCGGAACTTCGTCGAACCTGTTATGGAAGTTTCGACCCCTCAGCATCGCGAACGGCTCGTGCATCGCCGCCGGACGGATGCGATACAGCCAACTGCGCCGGTTCGCGTGGCGCGGCGCGGTAAATGCGGTGCCGGACAATTGCTCGGCGTAGAGCCCGTGCGCCGCGCACTGCGGTGAGTTGCGGCCCTCGGGCAATGCGCCGGCGACCGCCTCGGTCGCGAACTCGTTGCCGAAGCCGGACTGGTATTCGAACGTGCTCACAGCACTCCACGCTCCATCTGCTCGCGCTCGATCGATTCGAACAGCGCCTGGAAATTGCCCTCGCCGAAGCCGCTGTTGCCCTTGCGCTGGATGATCTCGAAGAAGATCGGGCCGACGCAGTTCTTGGTGAAGATCTGCAGCAGCAGCTTCTGCTTCGTCTCCGCATCGGCGTCGATCAGGATCTTGTTCTGCTTCATGCGCGCCACGTCTTCGCCGTGGTTCGGGATGCGCGCATCGATCACGCTGTAATACGCGTTCGGCGTGTCGAGGAACTCGATCCCGTGCGCGCGCATCGCCTCGACGGTCTCGTAGATGTTGTCGGTGAAGCAGGCGATGTGCTGAATGCCCTCGCCGTTGTACTGCTCGAGGTATTCGTTGATCTGGCTCTTCGGGTCGGACGACTCGTTGAGCGGAATGCGCACCATGCCGTCGGGCGCGGTCATCGCCTTCGACAGCAGGCCGGTCTTCGCGCCCTTGATGTCGAAGTAGCGGATCTCGCGGAACTGGAACAGGCGTTCGTAGTAGTCCGCCCACTTCGCCATGTTGCCGAAGTAGAGATTGTGGGTGAGATGGTCGATGAAGGTCAGACCGAATCCACGCGGCATCATCTGGGCGCCGGGCAGCCACTCCCAGTCGGGGTCGTGAATGGTGCCTTTGTCGTCGTAGCGATCGACGATGTAGAGCATGCAGCCGCCGATGCCCTCGATTACCGGCGCGGCGACGGCTTTGGATGTTTCCTTGTACTCGATCGACCGGGCGCCGTTCTTCAGCGCCTGCACGCGTACCCACTCGGCCAGCTTGGACACGCGAATCGCGAAGCCGCACGCGCTCGGACCGTGCTGGCGCGCGAACTCGGCGGCGAACGAATCCGGATCTTCGTTGATGAGAAAGGTGCAGTCGCCCTGGCGATAGTTGGTGATCGGCCGTGTCTTGTGCCGCGCGACCTGGACGAAGCCGAGATTGCGGAACAACTGATGCAGTTTTTCGGGTTCGGGCGAGGCGAACTCGACGAATTCGAAGCCGTCGATGCCCATCGGGTTTTCGAAGACTGCCGGCTGCGTGCCGGACTGCCGGGACTGCGTTTGCATCTGCGCGTTCATGCCTGGTTCCTCGACCCGAGCTTTCAAACCGGAAAATTTGGTCGAGAAGCGCGCCAACCGACCGGCGCTTCCCGATCTTGCAATCACGAATGATCGCAGGAATAATAGTTTCAGTTGAAACCATTTGCAAGCTAGATTCGCCATGACCGGCACCGGCAAATCCAGGCACAAGGTTCTGGAACTCGAGCGCTTCCTGCCCTATCGGCTGTCGGTGCTATCGAACACGATCAGTCGGGCCATCGCCGACATCTACGAACGCCGCTTCGCGCTGTCGATCGCGGAATGGCGCGTCATGGCCGTGCTGGGCCGCTACGAGGGACTTTCCGCGCGCGAAGTCGCCGAACGCACCGCGATGGACAAGGTCGCGATCAGCCGCGCGCTCACGCGTCTTGCCGATGCCGGCCGCGTGCGTCGGCGCATGGCCGATCACGACAAGCGGCAATCCGTGCTGCAACTCAGTGCGAAGGGCTGGAAGGTCTACGACGAAGTCGCCCCGCTCGCGCTTGAGCACGAGCGGCGCCTGCTCGCGCATCTCGACGCCGAGGAGCAACGCTGGCTCGCGCGCATTCTCGACCGGCTGCGGGAGGCGGAGCTGGAGGAATTCGCCGGGGAATGACCGACCGGGCTTTCTGCCATTCCGGCACGGGCCCGAACGGCGGGGGCGGGTTTTACCGCGACGTCATTTCGTCCCGTGCATCAGCCGGTTCACGAGCGGTGAAACGAGGAAGAGGATGATGCCGGCGACCAGCAGGATCCAGAATCCCTTGGTGTAGGCATCGAGCGCACTCGCCGTCGTCATGCCGGTTTCGCCACTGGCCTCTCCGGCAAAGATACCAGCCAGGTTGTTGCCGATTGCGATCGACAGGAACCACGCGCCCATGGCGAAACCGGTCAGCTTGGGCGGCGCCAGCTTGGTCGTCATCGACAGGCCGATCGGCGACAGGCACAGTTCGCCGACCGACTGGATCACGTAGACCATGACCAGCGTCCAGAACGGAATCTTGCCGGTATCGGAGGCGACCAGATGCGTCAACGAATACATGAGCAGGAGAAACGCCAGCGCGTTGAACACGAGGCCGAAACTGAACTTGCGCGGGATCGTCGGGTTGGCCTTGCCCATGCGAACCCAGATCCAGGCGATGACCGGCGCCAGCGCGATGATCGCGACCGAGTTGACCGACTGGAACCACGACACCGGGAAATTCGCTTCGCCCGCCAGGACCTGGAACAGGCCGTGCAAACCGATGTCGCGGTCGATGATCTTCTCGGCGAGAAAGTTGAACGAACTGCCGGCCTGCTCGAAATAGCACCAGAAGAAAACATTGAACGCGAGGATGATCAGCATCGCGAATACCTTGTCGCGCGCGACCTGGCCTTCGCGGACGCCTTCGATCACGAGCATGATCGCCGGGCCCACGAGCAGCAGCATGAGGATCACCTGCAGGTACGTCGCATCGATGGTCAGCAGGAAATAGAACAGCGGCACGCCGACCAGCACGCCCAGCGCAAGCACGATCAAGACGTTGCGCACGCCCGATCCGCCAGCCTGCGGCAGACCGATGCCCTGCAACTGCCTGCGTCCGAACCAGAACCAGACCAGGCTGAGCAGCATGCCGACGCCGGAGGCGATGAACACGACCTTGTACGCCGGCATGTTGTCGATGCCGAACACCTTTTTTGCCAGGTACTGGGTAATCAGCGGCGACACCAGTGCGCCGAGGTTGATGCCCATGTAGAAAATCGTGAAGCCGGAATCGCGGCGTTCGTCACCCTGCGCGTAGAGCTTGCCGACAAGCGTGGAGATGATCGGCTTGAACAAACCGTTGCCGACGATGATGGTCGCCAAGCCGAGGCGGAACACGTGCTCGCTCGGTATCGCGATCATGAACAGGCCGGTCGACATTATCAGCGCGCCGAGCAGGATCGAACGCTGATGCCCGATCAGCTTGTCGGCGACGTAGCCGCCGAAAATCGCGCCCGCATACACCAGCGCGAGATAGGCGCCGTAGAGTTCACTGGCCGGCTTCTCGCCGGTCGCCGAACCGTTGTAGAACTGCGCGACGACGTAGAGCACCATCGCCCAGCGAATGCCGTAGAACGCGAAGCGCTCCCAGAACTCGGACATGAACAGCATCCACAACGGAGCCGGATGTCCCGCCGCGGTCGCGAATTCGCGCCGGACGCCGTCGTCGCCGATCACGACATTCGTGCCGCCGATGTTTTCCGCTGCTGCCGTCATTTTCGACTCCCCGATGCCGCGTCAGTGCGCGGCGCACATTTGGTCGTGCAGATGTAACCGCTCCGCCGCACTTCGTCAAACAAAACCGATGCGGCGCCGCGGGATTCCACGTTCAATTCATTTGGCCGATGAGCCGGTGCCGATCGTCGTGCGCACCTCGAACAGCTCGGGGAAGAAGGTCAGGTCCAGCGCCTTCTTGAGGAAGCCGACGCCCGAGGATCCGCCCGTGCCGCGTCGGTAGCCGATGATGCGCTCGACCGTCTTCATGTGGCGGAAACGCCAGAGCTGGAACTGCGTTTCCAGATCGACCAGATCCTCGCACAGCGCGTACTCGCGCCAGTAGCGGTTGGTGTCCTCGTAGATGCGTTCGAACACCGGCAGCAGCTCGCGGTCGGACACGTGCGCCTGCGCCCAGTCGCGCTCGAGATTGCGCGCCGGCAGCGCATGGCCCCAGCGCGCGAGATAGCGCAGGAACTCGTCGTACAGGCTCGGCGCCTCGAGCACTTCGCGCAGGCGCGCGTGCGCGGGCGCGTCGTGCGCGAACACGCGCAACATCGCCGCGTTCTTGTTGCCGAGCAGGAATTCGACGATGCGGTACTGCAACGACTGGAATCCCGACGACGGCCCGAGCACGTCGCGGAATTGGAGATATTCCGCCGGGGTCAGCGTCTCCAGCACCGACCACTGCTCGACGAGTTGGCGCAACACCTGCTTGACCCGGGCGACGATCTTGCCGAACTGCCAGACCTGGTCGCCACGCAGGCATTCGATCGCCGCGCGAAGCTCGTGGATCATCAGCTTGAGCCACAGTTCCGATACCTGATGCTGGATGATGAACAGCATCTCGTCGTGGTGCGGCGGACTCGACAGCGGCTGTTGTGCGGACAACAGCCGGTCGAGTTGGAGATAGCCTCCGTAGCTCAGGCGATCGCGCAGATCGGTCTCGATGCCGGCTTCGAGCTCGCGGCGGTTGTCGGGCGCAGTCATCGCCCGCGTGTCCGAATGCGCTTACAAAAATGAATGAGCTTCATGTTGCCAACCGTCACAAAGTGTGCAGAAAATCCAAGCTCGGGGCTCAACGTAGACGGGGTAGAAGTCATGCAGCAGAGTATAGCCGCGCGCGATGGCGCAGGCGGGAGTCTTTCTTTTTCCGACGCCCACATCAGGGCATTGCGCAAACCACGCGCTTCCTTGTCCGGCATATTCGGCCTCGCAGCGCTCGCGCTCAGTGTGCTGCCGCTGGGCGCCACCGCCGCCGGAAGCCCCGATATCGTCATCAGCCAAGCGTACGGCGGCGGCGGCAACACCGGCGCTACCTACAAGAACGATTTCATCGAGCTGTTCAATCGCGGCAGCACACCCGCGAACCTTAGCGGCTGGTCTGTGCAATACGCGGGCGCCACAAGCAACAGTTGGCAGGTCACCAACTTGACCAACGTGACATTGCAGCCCGGCCAGTACTACTTGATTCAAGAAGCCGCCGGAAGCGCAGGCACCGCGAATCTGCCGACGCCGGACGCTACGGGCACCATTAACATGGCCAGCGCTGCTTTCAAGATTGCGTTGGCCAGCTCGACCGCGACTTTGAGCGGCGCATGCCCTACCACCAACGTCGTCGACTTCCTCGGCGCCGCATCCTCGGGAACGAACTCCTGTTTCGAAGGCAGCGGGCCGGCTCCCGCACCATCCAACACGACGGCAGATGTTCGCGCAGCGAACGGCTGCACCGACACGGACAACAACGCGACCGACTTCACCACCGCCACACCCAATCCGCGCAATTCCGCGATGGCGTTCGCTGCGTGCAATGCCAGCACCAACCCGGGCGGCACCGGCGCTGCCAATCCGAGCTTGGCGGGACCGGGCGACACCGTGCTGCTCACCATCGCAACCACGCAAGGCGCGAATCCGGCCAGCCCGATCTCGTCGGTGACGGTCGATCTGACTTCGATCGGTGGCTCGGCCACGCAGACGTTCTACGATAACGGCAGCAACGGCGACGCGACCGCGGGCGACGGCACCTGGTCGTACAGCACCAGCATCGGTGCGGCCACCGCCCTCGGCTCGAAGATCTTGCCGGCGACGATTACCGATGGTGTGCCGCGCACCGGTAGCGCAACGATTTCGCTGACGGTCATTCCGCCGCCGGAACCGCACACCATCATGGAGATCCAGGGCCATGGCGCGCGTTCGTCCTTCGCGGGCTCCGGCACCGCCCTCGGTACGACCTATGTCATCACACCGAGCACAGGGCACCAGAACATCGTCACCGCGGTCGGTCCGAAGGGCTTCTTCCTCCAGGACACCGTCGGCGACGGCGACCCGACCACGTCCGATGGCATCTACGTGTACACCGGCAACGCTCCCGCCTTGCTCGTTGGCGATCTGGTCAGCGTCACCGGCCGCGTGCAGGAATTCAGCGGCTCGACCGAAATTGCCGGCGGATCTTCGTACTCGGTCGTCGGCCATGACGACAATTCGATCCCGGCGGCTTACGACCTGACGGCGAACTTGCCCAACCCCGACCCGAGCTCGGGCATCTGCACGGGCGCAGGTTCGACGATCCAGGTGCCTTCGCTCGACGGCCTGACGCGCAACGACGGCTACCAGGCCGCCAACTTCGCCTGTCTCGACGGCATGCTCGTCACGATGAGCCACGGCATCGTCAACGCGCCGACCTATACCACCGCGAACAGCGGCATTACCCCGTCGCCAACCTCGCCCAACAATGGTTTCTTTGCGGTTGCCGGTGGCCCTCGCTCGTTGCGCAAGGCGGGCATCCTGGGCAGCGACCCCAACCGCACGGCGAACATCCCGACCTTCTGGGGCAATCCCGAGCTGATCCAGGTGTACTACCCCGGCCTCGGCGTCGCCGCGGGCAGCCTTCCGCAAGCCCAAAACATGCCTGCAGGCGGCATCTATGACGGCGGGCAGGAAATCAAGCTGACCGGAGTCATGCAGGGCTTTCAGTCGGCCACGATGCCGGACCCGACCTACGAATTGTATCCACGCTCGGGCGCCGATCTCGTTCTTCTCGGCGCGCCGAACTACCCCGTCGCCGTGCCCGACCCGGTCGCCGGCAAACTGCGCATCGGCACGCAGAACATGCTGCATTTCTTCGATGCATCGTTCGACGGTGCCGACACCTCGGCTTACACCGACCGATGCCTGGCATCTCCCGCAGACGTCGCCGGCAACGTCAGCGGACTCAACACGCCCTTGACCCCGGGCGCGGACGATACGTGTCCGACATCGACGCAGTACCAAACGCGCCTGACGAAAATGTCGCTGCAAATTCGCACGGTACTGAAAGCCCCAGTCGTGCAGGTGGTCCAGGAAGCGGAAAACTGGGAAGTGATGCATGATCTCGCAGCGCAGATCCACAGCGACGACGCCTCGATCACCTATCAGCCCTATCTGCTCAAGGGCAACGACCCGGGCGGCATCAATATCGGCATCTTCGTGCGCAGCGGTGTCACCGTGACCTCGGTGACCCAGTTGTATCTCGGCACGACGACCACGGCCTGCAGCAGCGGCGGTACCTGCCTGCTCAACGACCGCCCGCCCGTTCTGCTCGACGCTACCTATCAGGGTTACCACTTCCGCGTGCTGGCGATCTATGACCGTTCGCTCGGCAGTCTCGGTGCCGCCGGCAAGGACTACGTCGGCCAGAAGCGCCGCGCGCAGGCCGAGCAGGTGGCGTGCATCATGCAGGCGCTGCAAACGACGGGGGCAGCGGTCGATTGCGACGCAAACACGCCCGGCGCGGCGGCAGGCAACGCGCAGCAGGACGCCAGCGGCACGGTAACCGCCGGTTCGTTCCCGATCTCGGGCGACGCAACGGTACCCGTCATCGTGCTCGGCGATTTCAACGCCTACGAATTCAGCGACGGCTATGTCGATGTCACCGGCACGATCATGGGCACGGTCGATGCCGTTCCGACGCACAGCGTCTACCCGCCCACGGCGAGCTACGTGCGCCCGAATCCCGTGCTGTTCGACACCGGCAGCATGGCGACGCAGGCCCAGCATTATTCCTACAACTTCGGCGGATACCTGCAGGAAATCGACCATATCCTGCTGACCTCGATCGCACAGAACGATTTCATCGCGGTCGACAGCGGCCGCGGCAATTCGGACAGCTCGGTCGTATCGCTCACTCTCACCCAGGCGGACACGGCACGCCGCACTTCCGACCACGACGGCCAGGTGGTGACGCTCGGCTACGTGGTGACGCCGAGTTCGGACGCAAACAGCACGATCAGCGCCGCAACCGTGCAGACGGTCGGCAGGAATGCACAACCAACCTTCACGATCACGCCCGTGGCGGGCTATACGGCGACCGTCGGCGGCAGTTGCGGCAGCAGCGGACCATCGAGCGGAACCGGCACGTTCATCTACACCGTCAACGCCGTTACCGCCGATTGCACGGTGAGCGTGACCTCGACGTCGATCAGCTACACCGTCTCTTCCAGCGCGGGCAGCGGCGGTTCGATCGGCGCCACTCAGGTGGTCGCGCACGGCAATACCGCATCGTTTACGGTCACGCCGGATCCCGGCTACCACACGACCAGCGTCACCGACAACTGCGGTGCCGGCGGCACGAACAGCAACCCCGGCTACGGCGGCGGCACTTATGTGACCGGGCCGATTTTCCACGATTGCACGGTCACTGCGTCGTTCTACATCAACAGCTATCTGGTCAAGACCAGTGTGCCGGGCGGTGGCGGCCAGATCAGCGCGCCCACAACCCATAGCGTGGACTACAACGCGACCACGAGCTTCACCGCAATACCTGACTCGGACCATCACCTCGCCAGCGCAAGCGGCGATACCTGCAGTGCCGATGTGTCGGGCAACACGATCACGACCGGCGCAATCACCGCCGATTGCACGATCACCGTGGTGTTTGCGCTGGATGTGGTGAACGGCGCCTGCGGCTCGGCCAGCGGCGGCACATTCACCACGCTGACCTCGGGCGATGCGAACCTGTGCAGCGCGGGCACGGTGGCGAACTTCACCGGCAGCGGTCCGTGGAGCTGGACGTGCAACGGCAGCAACGGCGGCGCCAGCGCGAACTGTTCGGCCAGCATCAACACCTGGAACGTGAACACCACCGGCAGCGGCATCGGCGGCACGATCTCCGCTCCGGCCGCCGCCACGGTAAATCACGGCAGCGCGACGACCTTCACCGTCACCGCGAACAGCGGCTACTCGATCGCGTCCGTCACCGGCGATACCTGCACGCCGAGCGTGCAGAGCGGCAGCACCTGGACCACCGGGCCGATCACCGCCAATTGCACGATCACCGCCTCCTTCGCGCAACTGGCCG
>NZ_DBNHDN010000018.1:0-10335 GCF_057139185.1 Rudaea sp.
TCGAGACTCGCGTCCTCCGGCACCTGCCCGGCCAGATAGACGACACCATTGTGGATGCTGGCCTCGGACATGCGCGGGCCGGGATCAATGCGTTGGATCATGAAGTTCCTGTGACTGGTTGCGAAAAATCTACCCTGACCCCGGTTTCCCGGACCCCGGTTTCCCGCTCTGAATGTCGCCCGGCAGGCGCCGCGAGCGAATACTTTCCCAGGTCTCTAAGGCCTCCTTGTCGGCGAAGTCTCGAATCACCGACCAGCCATAACGGAACTCGTCATATAGCGAAACCCGTTATGGAGAAGACACAGATGAGGCACTCTGGCCGTTCTGGATCCCGCCGGTTTTGCATGCCGTGTGCCCCTGCGGCGACTACAGATAGTGCCCCGGAGCCAGACAAGCACCATCGAAATCGCGCTCCCACTCGTCGTGAAGAGCTGCCGGTGCGCCTGCAGCCGCCGCGGATGTCAGTAACCAGCGCGGAATGTCGTAACGCCCTTCGACGCCACGATCGGAACCGCGCCATGCGCCATCGCAGCGACTGGCACAAGCCTCTGATGCTGCTTGCGACATACGCCATCATCGCACCCGCGATAGCACGCATCCCGGCGTTCATTCCGATCGGCGTTCTTGGAGTCCTTCTGCTGCTTTTTCGGAGAAGCAACATGGAAACCCGAAATTTGATCGTCCTCATCGCCATCGCTGCATTCACAAGCGCCTTCCCCGCCACGCCCGTCCATGCCGACGATTGCCAACCCGTCGTCGATGCCCTGCACAAACTGGCCGTCACGCCAGTGCACGAATACATGCAGAAGACGGCGGTACGCAGGAAAGCGCCATCGAACGACGTGGTTGTCATCACCGGCACCGCCATGTAGGTGCAGGTCGCGGGTAAGTGGCACATGCAGCCTTACGACCCGAAGAAGCGTGCGCAGGGGATCACCGAGTCCACCGCGGGCATGGGCGCGACTTGCCGGCACCTGCGCAACGAGAACGTCGGCAACGAATCGGCGGCTGTCCATGCCAAGCACGAGAATCTGGGCGACAGCACGACTGTCGACGACACTCTGTGGGTCCCCAAATCACGCGGATTGCCGCTGCGGCAGGTGATCGAAATGGACATGGGCGAAAAGTTCGGCAAATCGCATACGGACGTGCGCTTCGACTACGCCTACGTAAACGCGCCTGCCGACGCGCGTTGAGCACAGGAGTGCGCACGAGCGGGAAGCCGAGGTCTACTCCGACCTCGGCACCTTCAACTGGGCCATGCGGCTCAGCGCGACCACGCGCGGGCTCACTTGTCCGTGGACCCTTTTGGCGTCTTGAAACCGCTGCCGAAACCCATTCGGCAGCAGGCTTCACTCAGTCAGACGAATCGTTCGCGAAACGGCCACGGCATCCGTGATCGACCCACATCTCACCCCGATGGTCGTAGCCGAAATCCTCGCCGGGAGTACAAGACGAGTGCGAAAGTTGCTCGACCAGCCGTACACCCTGCCAAGAGCGCGGAATCGAGCACTTGTTCATCTCGCCGTTGGAACTGGCGCACGCGACGACTTCGCCGCTTTGCGACGGTGAGGAATAGCCGCCGCGGCCTTGTTCCCGGATCAGCTCGAACTTCCCGCGGCACCCGTCGGAGACCCAGACTGCTGGATCACCTTGATCGAAACCCCAGGTCTCGCCTTCAGTGCAGGCCGAATGCGAGACTTGCTGCACCAACCGCGCACCCATATAGCCCGGCGCCGAACAGCGATGTTGTGCTCCACCGGTGCTGTCGCACTCGATGGTTTTGCCGCCCCCGGAGGAATAATCCCGTGCGCCGTAGCTGTTTGGTGCGAAGAACGCGGAAATTGCGTAAAACGCCATCCCCGCAACGATGAAATGAATGCGACGCATAAAGCACTCCTCTGAAAAACCGATCGACTCGATACCCCCAACCCCTGCGAAGGGGAATCCCCAGCCGTGCCGAATGCGGCACCGGCGAGGCGAGAATATCATCCGGCCGTTGGCCCTGCATGGGCTCCGGAATACGGCTGCGACGATGCCGTGCATGAGCTATCACACCTGCGCCGAAATCTGAGCACGCAGGATCCGCGCGCGCCGATCCTGTGTGGCGCATGCAAAAACCCGAGCATTGATATCTATAATGGCCCGCTGTTCACGAAGACCAAGCGCGCTCGAGATCAACGCCAAGACGCAACGGAAATCGTGGTGTCACCAACCCGGAGGTTCGCATGAAATTCGCACCCTGTTTGTTGTGCATCTTGGCGCTGGGGCTCGGCGCCTCGCCGCCCGCCGCATCTGCGCACGAGCCGCTGGCCTTCAACGTGCGCGTCACCCTGTCGCCGAAGGCGGCCGAGAAACTCAAGGCGACCCACGAGGGCATCACCGCCAGCGCACGCTACTACGGCGATCCGACTCCGGCCGCCGTCAAACACGCCGACGAAGTGGGCCAGATCGACCTGGGGAACGAACAGGTCTTCCTGCCCGGCCGCGCGGGCCCCGCCCACTTCACCGGCCGCAACGTCACCAACAATCGCCTCGGCTGGATCAAGGGTGGCGTGAGGATGAACGTCAATGTGTTTTCCTCACGCCACAGCGGCCCGGACAACATCCTGGCCTGCGATTTCATCGATGACAGCCTTGCCACCGTCATCAAGGCGCAGCCCGTCACCCTCCACTGCGGCTTGATCACGGAACACCCCGACACCCTGATGAAACCCTGATGCCATGAAACGACTGCTCCTGTTCACACTCGCGGTATTCGCTTGCAACGAGGCTCTCGCAAGCGCGGACGATTTCCGCTGCTTCAAGTCGATCGACCACCAGCCACCGATACGGCTGCAAATCGATTTCGCCGACGCCAAGGGCGGCTATGTCACCTACGAACGCGGCAAGGGCAAGATCCCTGTCGCGCTGACCGAAGACAAAGTCATCCGCGCCACACGGGACCGCCCCAACGAGGGCATGATGCGCTGGAAGGAAGACGCGACCGTGGGTGCCGGCGGCGAATACGTGATGGTCAGTCAGGGCGCGCGGGTCTCCGACTTCCGCTACATCCGCAAGACGGACGGCAAGGTCTTCCACTTCGAGGAGGATCTGCAGGCGTCCGGCGAAAACGCGTGCACGTGGAACAAGTGACGTTTGGTCACAAATTCGCACGCCCGTTCGCGCGAGACCAATCCCACCGAACTCGCCAGCACTCCAAGGAATTCTTTCGGTGTGCTTATTGCTGCTTTATTTCTGGTGCTGACGCCAACACCGCTCCGGGATGAGCGATCACCTGAGCGGCGAGCGCGTGCCCGGCGCGGCAGGCCATCACCCAATCGTCGTCGGCCAACGCGGCGAGAAAACCGGCGTTGAAGGCGTCGCCGGCACCGGTGAGGTCGCGGACTTTCGCGATCGGTGGCACCGGCACGTCGGCAATCAGTTCGCTGCCGCACCAAAGGCGTGTCGGATTCGCACCATCGCGGGCCGGCACGATGGTATCGCCGAGCCGAATGCGATGTAGCAGAAGGCGATGCGTCCACCATTGCCGTCTTGCGCGATCCACCGTTAGGCAGATGGCTACCAATAGCATGAATCCTGTGGTCGCCGCGACTGCGGAAGAAGCCAGAAACGGATGTCAGTAACCGGCCCCGAATGACGTAACCCGTTTCGAACCCACCAGAACGGTAGGTACAGGAGCGGGTCATGTCGCCCGCGGAAGGAGAAATAGCAAGTTGCACTCTGCAATGCCCCAGCTTGCAGGCCGCAACACCTTCCGGCCCCGGAGGTCCGCACGATGAACACCACCGCCGTTGCGCGTCGCGCGAATTTCGAGCGCCGGTTTTTCCGGGTGGCCACCGGTTCTTCACGATGATCTTCGGCGCCGACCTGATGATCTTGTTCGACTTCACGGTAATGGTCGCGAGCGCGATCGCGCTGCGCCATCGCAGCGACTGGCACAAGCGCCTGATGTTGCTTGCGACATGCAGCATCATCATGCCTCCGATCGCCCGCCTACCGGTCAACCCGCCCGAGGCTTTCGCGCTGTTTTACGCATGCGTGCTGGTGCCCGTGATCGTCGACACCGTGCGCCACCGCCGCCTGCGCCCGGCCTTCGGCTGGTGCGCGCCACAGCTGATCGCCAGCGAGCAAGTGACCTTCTACGCCGCGCAGACACCGGCGTGGACCCAGTTCGTCATCCGCTTGTTCGCGTGACCCTGAACACAATCATCCACTCAGGAGAAGCAACATGGAAACCCGAAATTCGATCGTCCTCATCGCCCTCGCCGCATTCGCCGGCGGTCTCCCCGCCCTGCCCGCGCGCGCCGACGACGCCTCGTGCAAACCGGTCTCGGATGCCGAGGCAAAAATGGCAAGGACGCCTTACCACGAAGTATCGACGGTAGGCGGCAAACCCTTCGAGAAAATCTACACGACCACCACCTTGTCCATGCGCACCAACAACGGCAAGTGGATGACCGTGCCGATGACGCCGCAGGAGGTTCTCGACGCCAAGCGCGAAGCCGGAAGTTCGTACTCCGATTGCAAGGTGTTGCGAGCGGAAATCGTGGATGGCCAGCACGCGACCGTCTACGCCGCGCACGTCATCTCGTCCACTGCATCGATCACCAGCGACAACCAGATCTGGATCGCCGACAACGGGCTGACGCTGAAAACCGTGTCGGATACCCAGATGCAAGGCCGCAAGGTGCACGCCGAATCGCGCGTGACGTACGACAATGTGCAGGCGCCGACGGGAGCGCAGTGATCGCATGAATT
Source organism: Rudaea sp. (assembly GCF_057139185.1). Taxonomy (NCBI): domain Bacteria; kingdom Pseudomonadati; phylum Pseudomonadota; class Gammaproteobacteria; order Lysobacterales; family Rhodanobacteraceae; genus Rudaea; species Rudaea sp. Next base: position 4,762 of record NZ_DBNHDN010000018.1, read on the forward strand.
CGCGCACCCTGCCAAGGGCTGGAGAACACCGCTACTACGTCGCCGCCGCGATCGGCGTGATCGTCGTGGTGCTGGCGGGTTTCAGCATCGATGTGCCGCTGCTTTCGCATCTCGGCAGCCTGAGCGTGCTGGTCCGCGTACACGCGATGATCATGCTGATCTGGATCGCACTGTTCTTCGTGCAGGTGTTGTTGGTCGCACGGCATCGCACGAACCTGCATATGCAGCTCGGGATCTTCGGTGCGGCGCTGGCGTTGGTAGTCATCGTTGCGGACACGGCGACTCTGATCACCGCCTGCCGGCTTGGTCCGCCGCACATGCCGCCGGGCGTGCCACCCTCTCTGTTTCTTGCGTTCGGGCTATTCAATCTGTTCACGTTCGCGGCGCTGGTCGGTGCGGCGATCGTGCTACGCAAGCGGTGCAGCGACTGGCACAAGCGCCTGATGCTGCTGGCCATGCTCCTGCTGCTGGATGCCGCGCTGGCGCGCTTCATCAACGTCTACACATCGTCGACGGTGGACGCATCGACCGTGCGCAACCTGTTCGTCCTCGCGTGTGTTGCGGTGGACACGTTTTGCCATCGACGCCTGCATCCGGCCTTCGTGATCGGCGGAGCGTTGGTGTTCGCGAATGACTACATCGCGACTTGGGTAGCGGGAACATCTGAGTGGCTGCGTTTCATCCAGACATTGTCGATCCGGTAAACGAGGCTCCCTGCATGAATGCGAAACTCCTGTTTACACGCTGTGGATGCGCCGCAGTGCTGAGTGCGCCGTTCACCAGTTTCGCGGCGACCGCAGCTCCTCCGGTTGCGCAGATTCGCCCCGTCGTCGACGACTACTTCGGCACCAAGGTCACCGACAACTACCGCTGGATGGAGAACCTGAAGGACCCCGAGATGCAGCGCTGGATGAAGGCGCAGGCCGACTACACGCGCGCGCAACTCGATGCATTGCCCGGTTACGCCGCACTGCTGAAGCGCGTGGATGAACTCAATTCCTCGCAACCTACCCAGGTCAGCGGCGTGCAGATCGTGGGTGGCCGCTATTACAGCTTGCGCGTGCCGCAGGGCGCACAATCGCCGAAGTTGTATGTGCGCGACGGAGTCAAGGGTGCAGACAGACTCCTGGTCGATCCCGAGAGGATTCGCGACAACGACAAATCGCACTTCAGCATCCATTGGTATCGGCCTTCTCCCGACGGACGCTTCATCGCCTACGCGATTGCCGAAGGAGGCTCGGAAGCGAACATGCTGCTGCACGTTTTCGACGTCGCATCCGGCAAGGATCTCCCTGACAGCGCGGACCGCATCGACCAGGACATCGGCGCGCCATTCTGGTTGCCCGGCAGCCGCTCGTTCTTCTATTCGCGCGATCAAAAGTTTGCACCCGGTACGCCGGATGCAAAACAGCGCGAGAACAAGCAGGTCTACCTGCATGTGATCGGCCGATCTTTCGACAAGGATCCTGCCGTCTTCGGTCGCGGCACGAACGCAAACATCGCTCTGACACCGATCGAGTTCAGCGAAATCGCGACTGCGCCGGATTCGCATTGCGCCATCGCGTACATATCTCCCGGCAGCGACGAGCGTCTGCGCGTCTACGCCGCGCCGCTCTCCGACATCAAAGCCGGCAGGGCCGTTTGGCGTCCGATCGCGGCGAGTTACGACGACCAGTACATCGGCGGCGACAATTCGGATACCCCGGTCATCGCACTCACCGGCGACACGCTGTACTGGCTGTCGCGCAAGAACGCACCGCGCGGGGAAATCCTCAAGCTTGATCTCACGCGCGCAGACTCGAAGCCGGAAATCGTCGCGCCGCAAGGCGAACTGCCGATCAGCGCGGTTTACGCGGGACGCAATGCGATCTTCTGGCGCATCGACGATGCCGGCGCCAACAGCATCCACCGCCTGCGGCTGATCGCGGGGGCGAAACCAGAAACGCCGGCGCTGCCCTATCCCGGCGACGTGGCGGACGTCAGCACCGACGGCGGCAGCGGTGCGGCGACGGTTTTCCTGAGCAGTTACCTGCGTTCGCCGGCCTACCTGGACATCGACGCACGCACTGGCGCGCTGCAGGACGATGGCCTGCAACCGGCCGGGCCTTACGACAAACCCGACGATCTCACGGTCGACGAAGTACGGGTGAAGAGTTGGGATGGCACGCTGGTGCCGTTGTCCATCGTCCACAAAAAAGGCATCGCGCTCGACGGCAACAACACCGCGATGATCACCGGCTACGGCGCCTACGGCATCAGCGTCACGCCGTATTACATCCCGGCGATGCGGAGCTGGTACGACCATGCGCAGATCATCGCGTTCGCACACGTGCGCGGCGGCGGCGAACTGGGCGAAGCCTGGCACCAGGGTGGATTCAAGGCGACCAAGCCGAACACCTGGAAGGATTTCATCGCCTGCGCGCAGTACCTGGTGGACCACAAATACACGCGGCCATCGAAACTTTTCGCCTGGGCGCAAAGCGCCGGTGGAGTCCTGATCGGCCGCGCGCTCGAGGAGCGCCCGGACCTGTTCGGCGCCGTGGTCGATCGTGTGCCGCTCACCGACACGCTGCGCTTCGAAACCACCGCCAACGGTCCGGACGAGGTGCCCGAGTTCGGCAGCGTCAAGGATCCGGAAGGCTTCAAAATGCTGTACGCGATGAGTTCCTACGCGCACGTTCGTGATGGCGTGAAGTATCCGCCGGTGCTCATCTATGCCGGCGCGAATGACCAGCGCGTCGCGGCGTGGGTGCCCGCGAAGTTCGCAGCGCGTTTGCAGGCCGCGACTGCCAGCGGCAAGCCCGCGCTGCTGCGCGTGGACTACGACGCCGGCCACACCGGCTTCGATGCCACGCGCGCGCAGAGCGACCGCAACTCGACCGACATGATCGCCTTTGCGCTGTGGCAACTGGGCGATCCGGATTTCCAGCCCGAGCCATGAATGCACATCGATCCTTCGCAGGGGAAAATTCAATGGACGTTGCCCGTTCATCCCTGATGCGCGTCTTCTTCGCATCGCTGCTCGCCGTGATGGCGCTCACATTGACCGCAACGGCCGCGCCGCGGGCGTCCGCGGATCAAGTCGGCCCCGGCTACGACATCGCCATGGGTCGCATGGTTCCGATGCGCGACGGCGTGTCGCTGGAAGCCTGGATCACCAAGCCATCGCATGCGACCGGCAAATTGCCGGCGGTACTGGAGCTCACGCAGTACGACATCGATGGCGGCTCGCATCCGGACCCGGTCTATTTCGCGCAGCACGGCTTCGTGTACGTGCAGGTGGAAACGCGCGGACGCGGGCGTTCCGGTGGAGTGAAGAACGACACCCTGGGCTTGCAGGTCGGGCGCGACGGCCATGACCTCGTCGAATGGATCGCTAAGCAACCGTGGAGCGACGGCCACGTTTTCATGTACGGCGGCTCGTTCGTCGGCATGACGCAGTGGCGCACCGCCGCCCAGCACCCGCCGCACCTGACCGGCATCGCGCCCTACGTGCCGATCTATCCCGGCTGGGACGTGCCCAACACCAACGGCATTCCGCAGGCGTGGTCAGCGGTGATCATGGGCTACACGGCCGGGCGCACGCTCAACACGGGTTTCATCGCCAACGCTGCGTACTGGCAGGGCAAGATGCTGGAACAATACGCCGCGTATCGACCCTTCGGCGAACTCGATGATGCGATCGGCATTCCGCCGGACGACTGGTGGATGGACGACGGCCACGGCCGGAGAAAGTCGTTCATGAAGACGTGGCTGGATCACGTCGGCGACAAGGCGTGGAATCTCGCCGCCGAACCCACGGCGCAGGACTACGCGGCGATGCGTTTTCCGATCCTGACGGCGACCGGCTTCTTCGACGACAACCAGCCGGGCGCGCTGCGCTATTACCGCGGCTATGTCGCCCACGCTCCCGCGGATGAGGTCGGCCAAAGCTTCCTCGTGATCGGCCCATGGGATCACCCGGGCACGCAACGGCCGGAGAAGACGATCATGGGGCTCACGATCCCCGACGCCGCCGTGCTCGACATGGACAAGCTGCACGTGGATTGGTACGACTGGGTGCTCGGGCGCGGCCCCCGCCCGGCGTTGCTGCGCGACCGGGTCGCCTACTTCATGCCGGGCGCAGACGAGTGGCGTTACGCGCCGTCGCTCGAAGCGGCATCGTCCGGCAAGTCGCTGGACCTTTACCTCTCCGCGCACGACGGCTCGCCCATGAGCGTGTTCCATTCCGGCGCGCTGGTTGCGCAGCCGCGGGGTTCCGAATCGCCCGCGCTGATCACCAGCGATCCGCACGAATTGCCCGAACTCGCCTTCGCGCCGTACCTCGCCGACGAGGGCTTGACCAGCCAGTTCCGCGACTTCGGCAAGCGCGCGATCGTGTTCCACTCCGAACCATTCGAGCACGCTGTGGACGTCGCCGGGCAGATGCGGCTGAAACTCGTCGTGCAAGCCGATGCGCCGGACTTCGACCTGTGGGCGCAGGTGCTGATGATCCTGCCGGATGGTACGGCTGTCCGACTCGGCGAAGACATTCGTCGCGCGCGCTTCCGCGATGGTCCGTTCAAGCAGGAACTCCTGAAACCCGATCAGGTCGCCGAAATCCCGTTCGACTACTGGTGGATGGCGCGGCGCATCCCCGCCGGCGCGCGCCTGCGCCTGACGATCGCACCGCTCAATTCGCCGAAGTACCAGAAGAACTACAACACCGGCGGTCGCATCGGTTACGAAAACCTCGCCGATCCGCGCGTCGCACATATCGAGGTCTTCCACGACCACGCACACGCCAGTCTACTGAGCCTGCCGCTGGCCGCGACGCCGTAGAATATCCCATGCGGCACTGCGTGAGGATTGACGCCGTGCCCGCCGGTATCGGTGCGTCACTGCTTGCCTCGCAGCCACCGCCATCGCGACGGGGTCGCGGCTTGCATGTCAGTAATTCACACCGAATGACGTAACCTGTTCCTTGCGTGTCAACAGCTATCTGCGCTCACCGGCATTTCTGGGCGTAGATTCGCGAACCGGAAAACTCGTCGATGACGGCCTGCGAACGAGCGCTCGCCCGACCCCATTTCAATACCAATACGCGACACCCCGCGCCTACGTTTCAATCCTCGCCCAACCGATCGGCCCCGACGACGAAACGGCATGGCAAGTGACGGCCACGTACAGCCACGTCTTTATTTGCGATGGAAGACAGCTTCCGGCGACATGCTCACACCGCTGCGGTAACAACGATCTCGACCTTCCATTGCGGCTTCGCGAGCTTCGCCTCGACCGTCGCGCGCGCGGGCGCGTTGTCGGGCACGACCCACGCATCCCAAGCACGGTTCATGCCGGCGAAATCGGCGATGTCGGCGAGAAAAATCTGCGCGCGCAGGATGCGCGTCTTGTCACTGCCCGCCTGCGCGAGCAAGGCATCGATCGCGGCCAGCACCTCGCGCGTCTGTCCTTCGATGTCGAGACTCGCGTCCTCCGGCACCTGCCCGGCCAGATAGACGACACCATTGTGGATGCTGGCCTCGGACATGCGCGGGCCGGGATCAATGCGTTGGATCATGAAGTTCCTGTGACTGG
>NZ_DBNHDN010000019.1:0-17479 GCF_057139185.1 Rudaea sp.
GGCGGTGATGAGGCCGATGCCGCCGGCACGCTGCAAACGCTGGCTGCGCAGATCGCTCGCGGCAAATGCCTGTAGACGCTCTTCGATCTGCGCCATCTCGCCTTCGGCGGCGGCGATCCTTTCCAGCGGCGGGAGTGTCCATTCGATCAATCCAGCGGACGCGCTGCGCGCGCCGCTGATTTCGGGTGTTAGGCCCCGCAATCAAACTGTCGCGTCACGAAACGCCTTCAATACTGCGTTCATGCGGGTTTGCCAGCCAGTGCCTTGGTTGCGGTACCACTCCAAAACGTCCTTATCCACGCGCAAGGCAATTTGCTCCTTGCGTTTTTCCGGCGGCTTGGCCGGCCGTCCGCGCTTGGCGCGCAGTTCGGCAACACCACGGTGCGCAGTGGCGCTTTTCCAGTACTTCAACGTTGCCGCCTTGCTCTTGGGGTCGTACGACACGTCAGATTTGGGGGTACGCTTGGTAGTACGCTTCACGTTCATAGGGTTCTGCCTCGCGGCACGAGATCAGTCTTGGGCCGTCCTCGCGGTCGGTCCACACAAGCACAACGACACGGCCATGCGCCCAGACTCACCAACCGTTGCTCGCCGTAGTCTTCGCGGTCATCCTCGCGGGTGAGCATCGGGCTATCAAACGCTTCCATGCAGCCGGGCAGGTCAACGCCATGCTTGCGCAGGTTCTTGCGGCGCTTGGCGGGGTCGTGGCTCATGCATAATTATCGTATATGCACTAATTGTAGGTTGCAAGTCCCGCATGGGCATGGGCTAACATCTCGGTCAACCGGACATAATATCATTTTTCAATGACGGTCGGAAGTTATTGGCGTTGACGCGAAGTTTGGATGGCGGCGTTCAAAAAGATAAAAATTGCAGCCCATCTGATGGAAGTACTTCACGGAAGGTTGCTCCAGGTTTTGTTTACGTAGCATTTCAGTAGATTTCGGTTGCATTTCAGATTCTTCGGGTATTTTCTAATGTGCTCAATTCTTATGCGGCAGTTATCAGCTTTCGTATCGATTTTTTTTCTTTTTGTGGGTGCATTGATTTGCGGTGGATGCGCGAATCATGTGAGGCGAGAGGTGCCGCATTTAGAACAGCCGCCGCCGCCACAGACGCAAGTTGTGGCTGACGCCGTCGTAGATGAAGCTGCGAAGCCGTACGTTGCCGCCGATGATGAGCAGTTCTCAGGAGGCCAGGCTACATCTCAGCCAATGCCAGGATATCCTTTGACAATGATTCCGCGACATCTGGCGCTCGTCACGGTGAGGGTCAAGCTAGCTGTGGATGCGCAAGGGAAGGTTAGCGACATACGTATAGCGCAAGCGGACGATTTGACAACTCACCCCATAGAATTTGATGAGGCTGTGCGCGAAACGGTTTCGCAGTGGCGATTTACCCCGCTGGCGTACGGACGTTGGGAAGATGTCAAGGACAAACAGGGTAATACGATCGGCTCCCAGATCGTCAACGTAGCAGCAAAACCTTACAGTGTGGATTATGTATTCCGCTTCGAACTGCGCGATGGCAAGCCGATAGTGGGCGGTGCCTCACAGCTTCCACCGGGGAGTTGATGTCGCTTCACTCAATTGAGTGAAACGCTTTGCGTGCTCGATATGCTCAGGAATTTGCAGAATTTCACGTTACGACTGATCTTTATGACGGTCTCGTTCAATCACCGCTGTCGCCGATGCCCGGGGATCAACCGGAACATCCGGATGGCGACCACCTAGTTAGCCAGGTTGTCGCCGGGTCGGTCTGACCGGTTGCTTGGCACATCGCGCTGCCGGGGAATCGAGCGTTTCAGGTCATGACCTGCGCGGCATCGGAAGGTGAGCGAAGCGTTCGATGTCGCCGATCTCGGCAACGAGGGTGGCGGCGTTGACGAGGCCACCACCTGACAGGCGTGGCCCTGGGCGAGCAGATGGCGGTAGATCGCATAGCCGCACGGTCCGGCTTCGTAGGTGAAGATCAGGGTTCGTTGCAATCCACCGAGTTGGCGCACCACCCGATCCAGCCAGGGCAGCTCGATCCCGAGTACCTCGCGATGCAGATACAACCATGCGGAAAGCGCCTGGTTCTGCGTCGCCGCAGCGACGTTGCCTTCGGTCGCCAGACCGCTCAGGAATGCTTCGACCTCGGCCGGCCCCAGCTCGCGCGGACGCCGCTTTCCATTGGCGAGTATGAACCGCCTGCGCCAAAGCAACAAAGCATCCCGTTTGCGCAAAGTGCGATGGTCAAGATGTAGTCTCGCCCACAGGCGCAAACTCACTTCTCGATCCGGTAGTTGATCCCCGCCCGACTCGACAACGTCCCGTTCTGCATCTCGAAATTGAACAGACGCGTCAGCTTGTAGCGCAGCGTGACGACCTGGCCTGGGGTGAACAGGCCGACGCCGTAGCTCATGTACAGGCGCGGCGAGAGGTATTTGCCGACGGTGAGCGCGGCACCCCCGACGGAAGAGTTGTCGGCGACGCCGACGTCGTCGAGGCCCATCTTCGCGCCGACGCTTTTCGCGAGCAGGTCGCCGCCGGCGGTGCCGAGTGCGGAGGCGGCGCTGCCGACCGCGTTGCCTTCGCCGCCTTTCAGCGCCGACAGCGGTTTGCCGGTGACCAGGTAGCTCAGCGCGTCGGATTGCTCCATCGCCGGCGTTGAGAACACGGTCAGGCGCGGCGCGACGGCGGTGCCGCGCACTTGCAGGCCGACCGTGATGCTCTGGTCGGGAAACGCGCGCGTGGCACGGATGTCCAGGCCGGGATTTTCCACCGGCGTGCCGGCGAACAGCAGGCGGCCCTGTTCGATCCTGAGGTCCTGGCCGTAGGCCTTGAACGTGCCGTCGACCTGGATCTGGCCGCGGCCGACCGGCGTCTTGCCGGGCTGTTGCGCCACCGTGAGCTGGCCGCCGAGATTGGCGTCGAGGCCGAAGCCGATCAGGTGCACCTCGCTGCCCTGGCGCAGGTCCATCGCGAGTTTCTCGCCGGCGCCGAGCTTGACCGTGACTTCGACCTCGACCGGCGCATTCGCCACCGCGTTCGGCGGCGGCTCCTTGTCGTCGGTGACGACGATGTCGGGCGAGGGTGCGACCGCCGCGCCGCCGCCGGGCAGCTTGGATACATCAACCAGCATCTGCGGAATCTGCAAAGTGCCGCCGACGCGCAGGCGTTTCGCATCGCGATCGATCTTGAGGTCGGGTGAAATGTATACCTTGGCGCCGGGGATATTCGCGGCGAGGAAGCGGTCGCCCTGGATCGTGATCGCGATCGGCGCATCGGGCGCGATGCCCGCATTGCCCTTGAGCGCGAGCTTGCCTTCGTCGGAGGCGATGGAGCCGTCGATGTCGAAATTCTCGCCGTCGCGCGATTTCACCACGATGTTGCCGTCGTGCAGCTTGAGTCCGGCCGCGGGCACTTCGGTGCCGAAGCCGACGAGCGCGAGCTGGCCGTCGACGCCGGGCTTGTTCGTCGAACCCGACAGTGCGAACTTCGCCTCGACCTTGCCCTTGGTGCCCGAGACTTGTGTGGTCAGGAAATCGACGAACGAGAGATTGTTGATGTCGAGCGCAAGGTTGCCGGACAGTGGCATCGCGCCGGAGGCGTCGGTCGCGCCGGTGACGATATGGCCGTCGATGCGGCCGCCGTCGTTGAGGTCGCCCGCGATCGTGACCGTGTTCTGCGCGGGCGCGAGCGCGGCGTCGATGCGGAAACCCTTGTAGCTCAGCAACGCTTTCGAGGCCGAGTCGGGATAGATGATCGTGCCCTGATCGGAGGTGATCGTGACGCTGCCGGTCAGCGCGCCGTTCGGCGTGGCGACTATCGCGCCGTTGCCGTTGAGTTCGCCGTCGAGCTTGACGGTCGAGTCGGGGCTGCCGAGCTTGGCCAGCATCGCGAGCGGCAGATGTTCGAGTGAAAACTTCGCGTTGGTGCCGGTTTTTGCGTCCTGCCGCGCCTGCGCGCAGATGGCCGGCGTGCCGGCACGCAGGCACGACTGATCGAGGTTGAATACGCCGCCGACATATGACAACGCAGTCGGTTGCGCGAGTTTCCATTCGGGCAGGCCGTTCTGGTCGATCGTCAGCTCTTTCAGCGTGCCGCGCCAATCGCTCGATGTCTTGGTTTGTGTCAGCGCGCCGTCAAGGGCGAGCGCAAGCGACAGCGGCTTGCCGTGGACGTCGAGATTCAGCTGATGCGCTCCCGGGTTGCCGCTCGCCGCCAACTTGACCGTGTCGAAAGTGTAGCCGGCCGCGGACAGCGTCTTCGCATCGAGCGCGAGCTTGCCGCTCGGCGCCGACAGGTCCTTCGCATCGAAATCCAGGGTGAAGCTTTGCAGGTGCGTGTCGCCGCTGGCGATCGCGCTGCCGCCGAGCTTGCCGCTGGCGTTGAGCTTCGGGTAGGCGCCGTTGACCGCGATCGAGCCGCGCACGCTGCCGCCGGCCTTGGGCAGCCAGTCGCCGAGGCTGGCGAGGTTGAGATCGATCTTCAGGTCGGTCGCAGCGTCCTTGCCCGCACCGCCCTTGCCGACGAGCGCGACCGTGCTTTGCCCCGAGGACAGGTTGAGCTTGCCGTCGATGGCGAGCGGCGGCGCGAACGCGATGTCGCCGTTGCCGGAAAGCGGGCGCTGGCGCAGCGTGCCGCCGAGGTGGTCGAGCGTGAGCTTGCCGGCAGGGCCGTCCTTTTCCACATTTCCACTTGTGGATAATTGGAAGTCGATCGCGCCGGGCCAGTCTTTCGTGAACGCACCCGGATCGAACTTGTTCGCCTTCGCGACGAGGTTCCAGCCGATCGTGGGCTTGAGCACGATGTCGCCGGTGGCGTTGAGGCCGCCCCTGGGTTGTTTCAGTTCGAGCTGGGCGAGCGAGATTTTCTCCGGCGTGCCGCCGAGCTTGAAGGCGAGGTCGGCGATCTGCTTGGGCGGTCCGATCGATAGTTCACCCTGCGCGTCGAACTTCTCGGCGTTGCCGCCGGCCGTGATGCTGCCGTGCGTGGCGATTTCCTGGCCGGCGAGGTCGGCCGGCAGCACGACGTCGGCCCAGTCGAGCTTGACGTCGCCGCCGACCGGTTTCGCATCGAGATGGACCTTGGCTTGAGCGGTCAGCGTACCCGGCGCGTCGGGCGAGCGCAGGCGCAACGGGTCGAGCGTGAGCGTCTTGCCGTCGCTGGCGAACTTGAGCGGATCGAGCAGCACGCGGTGATTGTTGATGTCGACGCTGCCGCTCAGCGTGCCGGTGTTCCTGTCGCCGCTGCCGCTGAGTTTCAGCGCGAGCGTCTTCAGCGTCTCGCTCTGCGTGAGTTTTTTCGGATCGAAACTCGGTACGTCGAGGTCGATGGTCCACGGCAGGCTCATGTCGCTCGCCGCCAGCGTGCCCTTGGCGTTGGCGATCAGCGGCTGGCTTGCCGCGAGCGTGAAATGCGCCTGCTTGCCGTCGCTGTCGAGATCGATGCGGGCGGCGGCGCGCATCGGCGCCGATTTTTCATCGCCCGGAATCTTCCAGTCGACATCGAGCTTGCCCTTGCCGGCGACGTCCTCGTATTGCGTGATCGTGCCGGCAAGATCGACCTTGCCATCGGGTGCACGCAACGCGAGCTGTTTGAGCGTCAGCGCGGCGTTTGTCCACGTCGCGGCGGCGTCGAGTGTGTCGCTGGCGAACACGGGCTTGCCGTTCTGCGTGATCTTCGTCGCGCCGACGTGCAGCCGATCGAGCAGGATGTCGAGCGGCGGCGTCAGCAGCGATTGCATCGACGGCGTGGCGGCCTGCGGCGGCTGCGGAGCCGGCGGTACCGTAGTCAGCGCGACGTCGACTCCGTCGATGTCGAGGCTGCGCACATGCACGGTCTTGCGCAGCAAACCCCAGAACTCGTAGTCGAGCTTCAGTGTTTTGACTTTGACATCCAGACCCGAGGCCGGATCCTTGTAGGCGAGATCGTGCAGTTCGAGCGGGCTGGTAAGCGTGCCCTTGGCCTGCGCGAGCGCCAGTTTGCCGGCGAGCGAAGATTTCGCGCGTTCAATCGCGAAGCGCGCGCCCGATTCGGTCGCGAGCAGCCAGAAGCCGAGTGCTATGAAAAGGACGAGGATCGCGGCGAGCGCGATAGCGGTCCACTTCAGCGTTTTTTTCAGGCGCGGGCTCACAGGTCGGGCCCGATGATGAGGTGCAGCTGCACGCCGTGGCGTCCTTCGGGATCGTTGACCGGGAAGCCGAGGTCGGCACGCACCATGCCGACCGGCGAGCGCCAGCGCAGGCCGAAGCCGGTGCCGATGTGGGTCTTGAAGTCGCCGAACGCGCTGAACGCGTCGCCCGCGTCGACGAAGGTGCCGATGCCCCAGTTCGGGGTGAAGTAGTACTCGTATTCGGCGCTGGCGACGGCGAGGTTCTTGCCGCCGATGATGAGATTGCCGCAGTCGGTCGTCGACTTGCCGGCGTTGCACTTGGCGATCGCGATCGGCAGCTGGTCGGCCGGCAGCGGCGGGCCGACGGTCTGGTAGGCGTAGCCGCGGATCGAGCGGTCGCCGCCGCCGAAGAAGCGCAGTTCGGGCGGCAGCTTGTCGAAATCGCCGACCGCGGTCGCGCCGAGCGAGCCGCGCACGATGAGGCGCTGGCGGTCGCCGAAGCCGCGGATCCACTTCGCGTCGGCGCGTGCCTGCACGAAGCGCGTGCTCGGACCGGGGCTGGCGCGCGCGTCGAGGCTCAGCGAATAGCCGTCGCGCACGAAGCCCATGTCGTCGGCGCGCTTGCGCTCGAGCGAGACTTCGGGATAGACCAGGGTCGAGGTGCCGTCGATGTTGGCGACCGTGTAGGTGCCGCTCAGCGCATTGATGCCGAGCGTGCGGTTCCAGCCGTGCCAGTAGCGCGTCTCGTTTGCCGTGAGCCGCAGTGTGTCGGATTGCGCCGTCTCGGTGTCGATGTTGCGGTAGGCGACGCCGAAGTTGTAGGCGCGGTTGTCGTCGCCCGGCAGCGGGATCGTGTAGGTGCCGGCCAGCATTTTCTCGCGCTGCGCGATCTCGACTTCGATCTTGGCCTTGTGCCCGCGCATGTTGACCCAGCGCCGCGTGATGCTGCCCTTGATGCCGGGGCCGATGTCGGAATCGACGAAGATCCCTGCGGTGTAGATGTTGCGCGGCGCCGGCGCCAGGGTGACGTCGATCGGGATCACGTCGCCGACTGCGTGTTCCTTGTCGGGCAGCACGTCGACGATGGCGAAGTAGTCGGCGTCGACGAGTTTCTGCTGCAGGCGCAGGAGCCGGCTCTGGCTGTAGAAATCGCCTTTGCGCCACGGAATGTAACGGTCGAGCACGCCGTCGTTGAGCTGGCTGCCCTTGAAAACCACCTCGCCGAAGCGGTAGCGCCCGCCGACGTCCCACTGGAGCGAAATCGCCGCGCGGTTGGCGCCACGCGAGACCTCGACCTTGTGCACGGTCTGCTTCGCGTCGAGGTAGCCGACCGCGAACAGCGCGGACTGCACGGCGGCCTTGCTCTTTTCGTAGGCGGTGCTGTCGAACGGCTGGCCGGACTTCGGCGTGAAGTTCGCCAGTGCCGAGGCGACTTCCTTCTCGTCGCGCGCCGGGCTCGGCACCTCGACGGAAAAATCGCCAACCAGCAGGCGTTCGCCCGCGCGTACATGGAGGATCGCCGTCCAGCCCTGTGCGGTTTCCTTCAGCTCTCCGTCGGTCTTCGCGTTGTAGTAGCCCCAGGCTTCGAGCGCCTTGACGATCTGCTCGCCTGCGTTCCTGTACAGACGCTGCGCCTGCGCAGCGCTGACATCCTGCTTTTCGTACTGGGTGATTTCGGCGGCGGTGGCGACGGCGGCCTTGAGCGGATCGTCGATGCCGTCGATCTGCGTGGTGATCGTGCCGGCCTGGGCGCCCACGCAGCACGCAAGCGTGAGCAGCGCAGCGGCACGGCCCGCACGAGTCTTCCTGAGTGACGCCTTCCCGGGATTCGCATCCATGAGAGTTTTATAACACGGGCTCCGCATTTGCTGAGTTACAGGTCGGCGAATTCCACGACCGTCCGTCGGCTCGCGCTCAGGCGTAGCCGATGTGGATGCGCGGCGCGACCTGCAGTTCACGCTTCGGTTCGCGCAGCGGCTTGACCGCTTCCAGCTCCGCAACCATCTCGACGACGAGATTGCGCTCGCGCTGGATGCGTTCGTGCAGCGCCCCCGGATTTGCGGCCCCCTGCAGCGCGGCAGGTACGAACAAGGTGACATTGAGCGGCTGCCAGTCGCCGCGATAGCCGTAGTCGGCACGCCAGTAGTACGGCTGGGAAAAGTAGCCGAAGCTGCCGGGGAAATAGCCGCGCACGTGGGTAGGGTCTTCCCAGGCGTCGTCGCTTCCGCCGTGCGGCACGCGCACCCAGGCTTTCGCACCGGGTTTGGCGACGCGGTGCAGCTCCTGCATCAGCGGCAAGGTCTGCGGGATGTGCTCGATGACATGGGAGAGCAGGAATTCGTCGACCTGATCGTCGGCGAATGGAAGCGGTGTGGTAGCGCACTGGCCGAGGTCGGCCACGACGTCGATGCCGGGCAGCCGCATCCAGTCGATGTTGACCCAGCCATCGAGGACGTTGCGTCCGCAACCGAGATTGAGGCGCAGCGGGGAAACGTTGTTTGGCATGCTGTTCATTCGCCGGCGCGGTTCAACCGCTCTTTTCCCCCGAGCGCTGGGCGACGAGCGCGCCGATCAGCGCCGACAGATACGGTATCGCCTGCGCGGCGAGAATGAAGATCCACAGCTTGCCTTCGGCGTAGTCGGTCAGGTGGCGCGTGCCGGGTGGCTCGACGGCGCCATTGATCCAGTGATCGATCAGACCGGGCAGGCCGAGCATGCCGGCGATCGCGAGCGCGATCGCGACGAACATCAGCAGTTCCTCGCGCACCGCGGTGAACGGGTTGGGCTTCTTCGACAGGCGCCGGCTCTTCGCGGTGCGCACGAATTCGCCTTTCTTCTTCCACAGGCCGAGGTAGATGCCTCGTGCGATCGCGTGCGAAAGGCCCATGCTCGCGATCGAAGCCATGATCGTGTCGCGCCACGAGCACGGCACGCGCACGCGGTACAGCCAGATGCCGACGACGGCTTTGAACACGAAGAAGCCGATGATCGGGTAGATGAAGAGATCGAGCGGCAGGGCGAAGTACTGCGGCAGCGCGAGCATGCCGGCGGTCCACCATAGCGCGAGCCCGGTGAACACCATGTGCAACGCGTCGGCGAACCAGGAGAACCAGCCGGTGAGGAAGTGGAAACGCTGGCCGGCGGTCAGCGGACCCTTGCGCGTCATCCAGCCCCAGCGGCCTTTCAAAATCTGCATTGCGCCGAACGCCCAGCGATAGCGCTGCGACTTGTACGCGGTGAAGTCGGCGGGCGTCAGGCCGCGGCCCATCACCTCGTCGACGTAGTTCAGCTGGTAGCCCGCGTGCATCAGGCGCAGGCCGAGTTCGGCATCCTCGCAGATCGTCCACTCCGACCACTTGCCGGTCGATTCGAGCAGGTCGCGGCGCACCATCGTCATCGTGCCGTGCTGGATGATCGCGTTGCGCTCGTTGCGATGGTGCATGCCGATGCGGAAGAAGCCGTCGTATTCCCAGTTGGTCATGCGGCGGAATTCGTTGTGCTCCCAGTCGCGGTGCGCCTGCGGGCACTGCACGACGGCGACCTTCGGGTCGTTGAAGTAGCCGGTCAGCGCCTTGAGCCAGTCGGCGCGCACGGCGTAGTCGGCATCGACCACGGCGATGACTTCGGCACGCGGATCGGTCACTTCGAGACCGTAGTTCAGCGCGCCGGCCTTGAAGCCCGGCCACGGATTGAGATGGAAGAAACGGAACTTCGGCCCGAGTCTGGCGCAGTACTCCTCGACCGGCTTCCACACCTCGTCGCGCTTGGTGTTGTTGTCGATCACGAGCACTTCGAAGTTCTCGTAGTCGAGCGCGGCGAGCGAGTCCAGCGTCAGGATCACCATTTCCGGCGGCTCGTTGCACGCCGCGAGATGAATCGATACGAACGGCTGCTTGTCCCCGGGACCGGGCGATAGCAGGCCGAAGCCACGCAACCAGTACTTGCGCCACAGCACTTCGGTGAATTCGAAGCCGTTGATCAGCAAAATCAGAATGATCGCCAACTGCGCCGGGAACAGCACGACCAGCATCGTCCAGTCGAATGGGCTGAGATAAAACGCGAGCGGCAGGGTTGCCGACCAGACCAGCAGCGACGCCGACAGCTGGATCAGTGCGCAGAAGAACAGCACGCCCATCCACTTGAAACGCATGAAATGGCGCGCGAAGAAAAACATCGGCAGCAGCGCGAGTAGCGCGGCGATGGCCGCTTTGGTCGGCCAGGACGGGTCCTCGACGATGCGGCCGGTGAACGAGAACTTCGGCTGGCGATCCGCGCCGTAGACGCCCCAGTACGCGCCGACACGGCCTTCGATGCCTTCCTTCCAGGGCTGGTCGAAGGCTTCCATGATGAAGTAGTCGATCTTGCGCCAGGCGGCTTCCTTGACGAACTGGCGCACGAACTGGGCTTCGTCCTCGACCGAGGGTTGCGCGACTGTGTTGCGGTCGCCGGCCGAGGGCCAGCCGACCTCGCCGATCAAAATTTTCTTGCCCGGAAATGCGCTTTGCAACTGCACGTAGTTGCTGAGCACGCCGATGCCGACGGCGTCCTTGCGCGGAATCTTTTCCCAGTACGGCAGCAGGTGGATGGTGATGAAATCCACATGCTGTGCAAGCTGCGGGTACTTGAGCCAGACCCAATACGGTTCGGCCGTCGATACCGGCACTTTGACCTGCGCGCGCACGCGGTCGAGGTAAGCGATGAGGTCGTCCACGCCCATGTCGCCGCGCAGCAGGGTCTCGTTGCCGACCAGCACGCGATCGATGTTGTCGTTGTGCCGCGTCGATTCGATCAATGCGGCGATCTCGTCCTCGTTGCGCTGCAGGCGGCGATCGAGATAGGTGCCGGCGAGCACCTTGAGACCGTATTTTTTCGCGATCGAGGGGATCGCCGGGTTTTCGATCGAAGAATAGGTGCGGATCTTGTCGGTACGCGTCGCCAGCAGCTTCAAATCGGCGTCGACTTCCTCGGCGGCGGGAAAAATGTTGCGACGCGGATCCTGGAAACGCTGATAGGGCACATAGGCGAAGCCGCCGATCTTGCCGCTGAACTCGGGCACTACCGATGGTCGGTTGAGCACGGCCCAGAGCGCCATGTTCGCCAACGCGAGGATGATCGCGAGAGTGGCGGCGCGCCAGAGGGAAAGCGTGGAGGAAGGTCTCGCTGCGGAACTCAAGCCGTGGCCTTGGTGATCGTTGTCGCGCCGCGGGGCGCGTCCGAGCGTCGCAGGATAGCCGAAGCGCCAGCGCGCCTCAATTTACCGGCGTTTGCGGAGGCGGAGCGGGTGCCTTCGGCGCACGCAGCTTGTTTACCGCGATCGGCACCAGCGCGAGCAGGACCAGGCCGATCATCGGCCACAGCACCTGTGGGTCGTGCAGCAGGTCGGTGCTGATCGCCTTGTTCGTGCCGATGTTCTTCGCCAGCGAGGCGCCGAGCCAGGTTTCGATGCCGGTCATGGCAAGTCCACCGATCGCGGTCGCGGTGACGAACAGCCACAGCGGGCAGCGCAGCCAGGCCAGCGCCATGGTGACGCCGCCGAACGGAAAGAACGGTACGAGGCGCAGGAAGAACGTGTAGCTGATCGGTTGTGCGAGGTAGCCGCCACGCAGCCGCGAGACGAGGCCGGGCGCCTGCTCGCCGTGGCCGTGGTCGCCGAACGCGCGGCGCGATGCCAGGAACAGGATCAGCGCGCCGAGCGTCACGCCGACGATGTTGAGCAGCGCGCCGAGAATCACCCCGAACAGCATGCCGCCGGCCATGATCAGCACGACCATGCCGGGCAGGCCGGTCGCGATCGCGAGCATCACCGCGCCGATGTGGCAGAGGGCGGACACGATTGGATATTCGCCGATGAACGCCTGCAGGTTGGCCTGCTCGGCGGCGAGGTTGTCCGGGCGGAAGCGGTCGAGCACGCCGGAGAAGAACAGCGCCACGCCGATGCCGATCAGCACGATGAGGGGCCAGAACGAACGCAGTTGTTTCATCGATGAGGCGAATGCCGGTCAGCGCAAAAAGGGTCGGCAAGGATAGCGGAGAACGGTTGCCGGCGTAATCTTTTGTAACGAGAAAATCACCTACGCACCGTGCGCGAATGCGGTGATCTCCTCGCGATCGTGATAGAGCTGCCTGGCGCGGATATCGGCCTTGGCGCCTAGCGTGTCGCGCAGCAGGTCCAGGCACAGGCGGGTTTCGTCGTAGCGCTTCTTCATTGGCAGTTTGAGGTTGAAGATCGCGTGTCGGCACAGCCCTTCGCGGAGCCATTGCGCAATCAGCGTCGCTACGCGCCGCGGCTGCTCGACCATGTCGCAGACCAGCCAGTCGACCGGTTTCTGCGGCCGCCAGCGGAAACCGTCGGCGCGCACATGCGTGACCAGGCCGGACTGCATCAGCGCCGCGTCCATCGGCCCGTTGTCGACCGCGGCGACGCGGATCGAGCGCCGCACGAGTTGCCAGGTCCAGCCGCCCGGCGCGGCGCCGAGATCGACCGCACTCATGCCGGGCTTTAGCCAGCGCTCGCGTTCGCCCTCGTCGAGCAGGACGAGGAACGCCTCGTCGAGCTTCAGCGTCGAGCGGCTCGGCGCCTCGCGCGGAAACTTCAGTCGCGGGATGCCCTGCGGCCATGGCGAGCTGCGTGCCGGGTCGCCGCCGCACAAATACACCTTGTCGCCTTGCGGGAAGAACGCGTGCAGGCGTTGGCCGGCAGAAGGGTCGATCAGGCGCGCCTTCTTCATTGCACCGGCAAGCGCGCTGCCGAAGCTGCGGCAGAACGGCGCCAGCGCCTTGCCATCGTTCGTGTCCGGGGCCTCGACGAGCACCTCGCGGAAGCGCAGGTTGCGTTCGCGCAGTGCGGCGAGGATGGGGCTGATGCGATCGCGCACGGGCAACTCGTCCATGCGCGCGAAACAGGGCAGCGCCTGGCGGGCGAAGATGAAGGCTGACGCATCGGCAAGCGCGCAGAGTTTGGCCGCGGTCGAACCGGCAGCGGCGACGAATTCCACGAATGCGCTGTCGCGCAAGGCGCGCACGTGGCCGTAAACGCCGAGACCGGCGGCGCGCGCGCCAATTTCCTGCGCGCACTCGCCTTCGAAACCGGCGCGGCAATACAGGATGACACTTGAGGTTGAATCGGTGTGGTCCACGCCGGTTGATGTGCGAATGCGATGAAGCGTAAAGTCTAGCGGCTGGGAATCATGCCGACCATCCGGACCCGCTACCACTCGCGGAGTCGACACTGGGGCACTCAGACAACGGAACCGGTCGCGCAAGCGCGGCTCGGGTCTCTTCCATCTGGCATCGAGGAGAGCATCGAAATGAATTCGAGTGTGATTCGTCCGCGTTTCCTGGTCGCTTGCATTGCCGCCTGCCTGGCGACGACCGCCGCGACCCATGCGGGCCCCGTGGCGACGGGCTCGGTGCGCGCCGCCGACGCGGCAAGCGTTGCGACGGCGGAAAAGAAAACCTACATCGTCATGTTCTCCGAGCCTTCGGTTGCGCTGCGCAATCGCGCCCTGCGTTCGGGGAAGGTCAGGAGTTCCGGATCCACTGCGGCCGTTCCGTTCGCACGCGATTCGAATGGCCGTGCCTACCTCGACGCGCGCAGCGAAATCGCTCGAAGCTATCGTGCGAGCCTGATCTCCGCGCAAGCCCAGCACCGACTGGAAATAGAAAGGAACATCGGCAGATCGGTCGCGTTCTCGCGTACGTTCCAGTACGCGATCAACGGCGGCACGATGCTGTTGAGCGACAAGGAGGCTGCGCGCATTCGATCGCTGCCCGGCGTGGTTTCGGTTGTGCCCAGCCGGACGATCTACGCCGACGACGACGTCAGCTCGCGCTTTATCGGTGCCGACGTGCTCTGGCGCGGCAACAACCGCCGCCCGCCCGATGACAGCTTCACCTATCCGAGCCTGGACAGCCTGTTCGGCGACCTCGACGGCAGCGGCGGCTACAAGGGCGACGGTGTGGTGATCGGCGTCATCGATACCGGGTACAACAGCCAGAGTCCGTCGTTCCAGGCGATCGATGCCAGCGGCTATGCGGTGACCAACCCGCTCGGCAGCGGCAACTACCTCGGCGACTGCAACGTAGCCGGCATCAGCTTCGGCGGTTGCAACGACAAGGTCATCGGCGTGTATGACGAATACAGGCGCGGCCAAAACCAGGCCGGCGTCAACGTCGAAGATACGAACGGCCACGGCAGCCATACGGCGAGCACGGCCGGCGGCAACGCGCGCTCGGGAAGCCTCGTCGGATTCGCCGCGAACTTTTCCGGCATCGCGCCGCATGCGAACCTCGCGATCTTCAGCATCACCCCGCCGGGCAGTGGCTCGGCCAGCGACGCATCCGAGCTCAGCGCGATCGAGGATGCGATCAAGGATGGCGTCGTCGACGTGCTCAACATGTCGTTCGGCGGCTGCAGCGAGCCGAGTTACTGGAGTGATCCGGTTTCGCTCGCGTTCCTCGCCGCGCAGGACGCGAACATCTTCACCGCATTGTCGGCCGGTAATACGCGGCCGGTGACGACCTGTGCGCGCCAGTCTTCGCAGTCCCCCGGTACGCTGGGCAATGCGATGCCCTGGGTGACCACGGTCGCGGCGACCACGCCGCCCGCGGGCGAGGCGACGATGCAGCTGAGCCTCACCGGTCCCGGCACGCCGCCGGCGGCGACGAGGGGCATCGCGCTGATCGAAGGCACGTACGACACGCCGCTGGAGACGGCATTGCCGGCGAGCACGCCGATCGTGATCAGCCCGCAGTTCGACGCCGGCGATCCCGGCAGCACCAAGGCGCCGGCGCACGGCAAAGACGGGTGCAACGGCTATCCGGCGAACATATTCAACAACTCGATCGCGTTGATCAGTCGCGGTACCTGCACTTTTGCAACCAAGGTATCCAATGCGATCGCGTCCGGCGCGATCGCCGTGGTCATTGCCGACAACCGCGTCGAAGGCGCATTCAGTCCGACCGCCGGTCCGCCGGTGGTCAGTGTGCCGGTGTTCTCGGCGGGCCAGTCCGCCGGCCTGGCGTTGCAGGCCTACCTCGGAGCAAACGGCGGTACAGGTACGGCCTCCATGGGTTTTCCAGCCGCGCGACCCGAGGCGCAAGGCGATGTCCTCGCCGGCTTCAGCCTGCTCGGCCCGGTGTTGACGCCGGTTGCATTCGACGTGATCAAGCCGGACATCGCGGCGCCCGGAGTGGGAACGCTGGCCGCGTTCAACAATGCCTTCGCCGCGACGGACGGATCGGTCGTTTCGGCCGGCGCCCCCGACGCCGTCGCTTTCGAAAGCGGCACTTCGATGGCTTCTCCGCACATCGCGGGCGCAGCGGCCCTGCTCGTGCAGGCGCATCCGGATTGGAGCGCCGCCGAGATCAAGTCTGCGCTGATGATGACGGCCACCGCCGTTGTGATCAAATCCGACGGCAAGACGCTGGCGGATGTCTATGACGTCGGGTCCGGCCGCGTGCAAGTCGACAAGGCCGCCGCCGCGGGCCTCGTGCTTGACGAGACCAGTGACAATTTCTATGCGGGGGACCCGACTCAGGGCGGCGATCCGAGCACGTTCAACATTGCCAGCCTGCAGAACTTCCATTGTGCAGGAACATGCAGTTTCACCCGGACCTTCCGCAATACCCAGAACAGCGCCGTGCAATGGAGAGTGACGGCGGGCGGCGATCTGGCCGACCAGATCACGATTCAGCCCTCGGCATTCACGGTGCAGGCCGGAAAGACCGTCACGTTGACGATCAGCGTGGACGCGCGCGGGCTTCCGGCCGACGGCGGCTACAGTACCGGTGCGATCTACCTGATTTCGCCAATCGCATTGCCGCCCGTATACCAGAAGTTGCCGGATCTGCACTTGCCGATCGCGGTGGCGGTACCGCCGGCATCGATCGGAACGTCATCCAATGTGGTGAATATCGATCTGAACGGCAAGGCGACAGGCAGCGCGACGCTCGGGTTCGCCGATACCGGTGGCGACAGCATGAGCTTCCGGCAGAAATCACAGGGAGCGGCCTCCCTGGTTTGGGCCGCGCAGAAGGACAACTCCGGCTACTACAACTTCACGAGCACGCATTTCGTCAAGCCAGGCAGCGGTGATCTCGACCAATTTCTGGCGGACGATTTCGCCGTTTCGGGAAATGCAGTCGATCTGGGCACGATTGTTGCGACGGGACACGCGGTTCACCCCTTGTCGACGTTCGGCGCCAGCCTGGCCTTGCATTGGCGAATCTATGCCGACGACAACGGGTTGCCCGGCAGTCAGGCAGCCTGGAGTTACGATGCGACCGCGAGCAGCCCGGGGGTAAGTGTGGCGAACGATGTCATCAGCCTGGATCTCGTTGCCGCAAGACAGAGCACGGGACTTGCCGCGGGTCGTTATTGGCTGGTGGTTTATCCGGATCTGCCGTGCAACGACAATGACGGTACCGGTTGCGCCGAAGGGTGGAGCTGGGACACGAGCTGGTACGGCAACGACAACAGCTGGGCGTACATCAGTTCGGCCGCGGGTGCAGCGTGGTCGAACAGCGGAACAAGCGGGTACGGCCCGGGCCTGGCGATGGCGGTGACGACACGTGCTTCGTGTTCCAGTCCGGGCTGGCTGACACTGACCCCGAACGGTGGAAGCGGCGCGGTTTCAGCGCTTCAGCCGGCAACGGTGACGTTCACCGCGGCGAAGGCTGGCTACGCACCGGATACCTCGGCGTCGAGCTATGTATGCTTTGATACGAACTATCAGGATCCAGCGTCCTCGGTGGAAATTCCCAGAGGCTCGATCGCCATCCAGGTCAATGCCCGGAATTGACGAATACCGGGCCTTTCCCGCCCGCCGCCGCGGGTGCACATTCGCTTCCAGTGCCGAGTGGCGGTGGGACGAGGGGATTGTTGCGGCGGCGGTAAAGGCCGGTTAAAATCGGCGTCCTTGAGATTTCACTCTTGCGTTCATTGCGCTCGTGTGGCTCAAGTGGAATTGGACACAGCGCCATACACGACATGGGGGGCAGGAAGCTCCCTGGAATCGTCATAGGGATGTCGACAAGGCCCGAAAGCCCTTTGCTTGACGGGTTTGTCAAGCGCCAGTTATAATCCCGATTCTTGGCAGCCCGGATCATGTCCGGGCTGCGTTTTCGTCTACTCCGTTGGGAAGGACGGCCGTTTCGTGATCGTCAGTCTTCGCGAGCGGGGCGAGTGCAGTAATCTCATTTCTGGATCGAAAAACAGCATGTCAACCGTGAATCAGCTGGTGCGCAAGTCGCGCAGCCCGAAGACCTACAAAAGCGCGTCCCCGGCACTGGAAAACTGCCCGCAGCGTCGCGGCGTTTGCACGCGCGTCTA
Source organism: Rudaea sp. (assembly GCF_057139185.1). Classification (NCBI taxonomy): domain Bacteria; kingdom Pseudomonadati; phylum Pseudomonadota; class Gammaproteobacteria; order Lysobacterales; family Rhodanobacteraceae; genus Rudaea; species Rudaea sp. The sequence goes on from NZ_DBNHDN010000019.1 coordinate 17,435, forward strand.
TACCACGACGCCGAAGAAGCCGAACTCGGCCCTGCGCAAGGTCGC
>NZ_DBNHDN010000020.1:0-3384 GCF_057139185.1 Rudaea sp.
CACCGAAGCGTTCCGCACCGACCTTCGTCAGCGCCGCCGTCAGCGTCGTCTTGCCGTGATCCACGTGGCCGATCGTGCCCACGTTCACATGCGGCTTGGTGCGTTCGAATTTGCCTTTTGCCATGACTGTCTACCTGTAGTGAATGTCCGATTCTTTCTTGTTCGGGGCTCGGAACCAGGGACTCGGAAAAGCATAAGCGTCCACGCCACTGCTCTTCCGGGCCCCGAGCCCCAGCTCTTCAACCCCGCTTGATCACTGCGTCGGCGATATTGGTCGGCGCCTCGGCGTAGTGATCGAATTCCATCGTGAACGTCGCGCGACCCTGGCTCATCGAGCGCAGGCTCGTCGCGTAGCCGAACATCTCGCCGAGCGGCACCAGTGCGTCGATCATCTTGCCCGAGGGACTCTCGTCCTGACCCTGAAGCACGCCGCGCCGGCGTGACAGGTCGCCCATCACGTCGCCCATGTAGTCTTCCGGCGTGACCACCTCGACCTTCATGATCGGCTCGAGCAGAACCGGATTCGCCTTGGCGAAGCCTTCCTTGAACGCCATCGAGCCCGCGATCTTGAACGCCATTTCATTTGAATCGACCTCGTGGTACGAGCCGTCGATCAGGCGCACCTTCACGTCGACCACCGGGAAGCCGGCGAGCACGCCGTTGCCGAGTTGTTCGCGGATGCCCTTCTCGACCGCCGGGATGTATTCCTTCGGAATGACGCCTCCGACGATGCCGTTTTCGAATTCGAAACCCGTGCCGCGCGCCAGCGGTTCCATCTCGATGACGACGTGGCCGTACTGGCCGCGACCGCCCGACTGGCGCACGAACTTGCCTTCCTGCTTGACTGCCTTGCGTATCGTTTCGCGGTACGCGACCTGCGGCTTGCCGACGTTCGCTTCCACGCTGAACTCGCGCTTCATGCGATCGACGATGATGTCCAGATGCAGCTCGCCCATGCCGGCGATGATGGTCTGGCCCGATTCCTCGTCGGTGCGCACGCGGAACGAAGGATCCTCCTGAGCGAGACGCGACAGGGCGAGACCCATCTTTTCCTGATCGGCCTTGGTCTTCGGCTCGATCGCCATCGCGATCACCGGCTCGGGGAAGCTCATCTTCTCGAGCGTGATCACGTGATCGGTCGCGCACAGTGTTTCGCCGGTGGTCACGTCCTTCAGGCCGACCGCGGCGGCGATATCGCCCGCGCGCACTTCCTTGATTTCGTCGCGGTTGTTCGCATGCATCTGCAGCAGACGGCCGATGCGCTCCTTCCTGCCCTTGATCGGATTGAACACGGTGTCGCCCGAATTCAGCACGCCCGAGTAGACGCGGAAGAAAGTCAGCGCACCGACGTACGGGTCGGTCGCGATCTTGAACGCGAGCGCCGCGAACGGCTCGCCGTCGCCGGCATGCCGCTCCTCGACTTTGTCGTCCTCGTCGTGGCCGGTCACGGGCGGACGGTCCGACGGCGCGGGCAGATAGCGGATCACGCCATCAAGCATCGCCTGCACGCCCTTGTTCTTGAACGCCGAGCCGCAGAACACCGGGATCATGCTGTTCACGAGCGTACCCGCGCGAATGCCGGCGATGATCTCGTCTTCGTTGAGTTCGCCGCCTTCCAGATACTTGTTCATCAAGTCTTCGGAGGTTTCCGCCGCCGACTCGATCATGTGTTCGCGCGCGGCCTTGGCCTTGTCGACCAGACTCGAAGGGATGTCGCCGAACTCGAACTCCATGCCCTGGGATTCCATGTCCCAGTGGATGGCCTTCATCTTGAGCAGATCGACGACGCCCTCGAAGCCGTCTTCCGCGCCGATCGGAAGCTGCATCGGCACCGGATTCGCGCCGAGGCGCGCCTTCAACTGGCCGACGACCTTGTCGAAATCGGCGCCCTGCCTATCCATCTTGTTGACGAAGGCAACGCGCGGCACGCCGTACTTGTTCGCCTGGCGCCACACCGTTTCGGACTGCGGCTGCACGCCGCCGACCGCGCAGAGTACGAACACCGCACCGTCGAGCACGCGCAGCGAACGCTCCACTTCGATCGTGAAGTCGACGTGCCCTGGCGTATCGATGATGTTGAAGCGATGCTGCGGAAAGGAGCGGTCCATGCCGGTCCAGAAGCAGGTCGTCGCGGCCGACGTGATGGTGATGCCGCGCTCCTGCTCCTGCTCCATCCAGTCCATCGTCGCCGCACCCTCGTGCACCTCGCCAATCTTGTGATTGACGCCGGTGTAGAAAAGGATGCGCTCCGTGGTCGTGGTTTTTCCGGCATCGATGTGGGCCATGATGCCGAAATTCCGGTAGCGTTCGATTGGCGTGTTGCGTGCCATGATGGTTTACCTTTGCGCTCGTCCATGAACGCGAAGATCACGAAGCGGGCATCCTGCCCGCACTTCTCAATAAAAACCCTCCGTCGATGAGGCGATTACCGAGTTCGTGGTATTACCAGCGATAGTGCGAGAAGGCCTTGTTCGCGTCCGCCATGCGATGCGTCTCTTCGCGCTTCTTCACGGCGCCGCCGCGGTTTTCCGAGGCTTCGAGCAACTCGGCCGCCAGCTTGCGCGGCATCGAGTTCTCGCTGCGCTTGCGCGCGGCTTCGATGACCCAGCGCATCGCCAGGGCGACGCGGCGCGAGGCGCGCACTTCGACCGGCACCTGGTAGGTGGCGCCACCGACGCGACGCGACTTCACTTCGACCGCCGGAGCGACATTGCCGAGCGCCTTCTCGACCAGCTCGAGCGGCTGCGCGTTCTTTTCACCGATGTGCGCGATCGCACCGTAGACGATGCCTTCGGCGATCGACTTCTTGCCGCTCTGCATCACCATGTTGATGAAGCGCGAGATCAGCTGACTGCCGTGCTTGGGATCGGGCAGGAGTTCGCGGGTGGGGGTGTTGCCTTTGCGTGACATAGTCTCTTCTCAATGATGCGACCGCGCCGGCCGCTTGATACTCAAGCACGGGGTGCCTGTGGGGAAAACGCTGCTCGGCAGAACGGCCAGCCTGACCGCTCATGCCCGGGCATGGAAGCCCGGAAAATCAGCTGGCCTTCGGTTTCTTGGCGCCGTACTTCGAACGACTCTGGCGACGCTTGGTCACGCCAGCCGCATCGAGCGAGCCGCGCACCGTGTGGTAGCGCACGCCCGGCAGGTCCTTCACGCGACCGCCGCGGATCAGCACGACCGAGTGCTCCTGCAGGTTGTGGCCTTCGCCGCCGATGTAGCTGATCACCTCGAAACCATTGGTCAGGCGCACCTTGGCGACCTTGCGCAGGGCCGAGTTCGGCTTCTTCGGCGTCGTGGTATAGACGCGCGTGCAAACGCCGCGACGCTGCGGGCAGTTTTCCAGTGCCGGGGACGCGCTTTTGTAGGTCTTCGGGCTGCGCG
>NZ_DBNHDN010000021.1:0-57591 GCF_057139185.1 Rudaea sp.
CCTTGCGCGCGCCGTACACCGCCATGTTCTCGGCGAAGACACGACGGATCGATTGGCACAAGTCCTCGTCGCGGCGCGCCCGCGCCGAACGGCGATCCGGATGGCGGCGTTCCTGTGCATGGCGGCGGTATGTCGATGGAGCAATCGGCAAGACGCGGCAGATCGGCTCGACTCCATGGACGGCGCGGTGATCGTCGATGAACGCGATCATGGCTTGAACCGGCGGTCGAGCTCCGCCTGTGCAAAATACGCCGACGCCTTGCGCAAGATCTCGTTCGCCTGGTGCAGTTCTCGAATCTCCCGTTCCAGCGCCTTGAGCCGATCACGCTCCGGCGTGCTCAGCCCTGCGCGCTGGCCTTCATCGACCTGCGCCTGCCGTACCCAGCGCCGCAACGTCTCCGACGTGCAGCCCGGCTTGCTGGCCACCGTGACGATCATGGTCAAGAGGAAGAGTTGAGCCACTCTCAACTAATCCGTGGTCCGGAAAAACCAGGCAGGTCAGTGACACAATAGCGATGTCATGAGCTCAAGTTGGTTCTCTCCTGCGCCCAGCGAGGTTACGACGTCGAGGCTCTCGCTCGACTTCGGCCTGCGCGCGGCGGACCTGTTCTTCCGCGAGCTCGTGGTGCCGGAGTTGGGGCGCATCTGGTTCGCGCGGCAGCTCTCATGGCCCCTGGCAGCGCTGGCGCTCCACGAAGAGCTGGCGAGCCACGGCTCGAACGCGCCGAAGCCCACCGCCATCTGCCACGGCATCGAGGCGCTGGCGTGCAAGCTGGAGTACGAAGCCAACTCCGATCGCGAGACCCGTTCACGTCGTATTCTCGGGAACCGGGCGTTTGGTCGTGAAGACGGCCACGAGGCGTGGTCGTTCCACAGGCTTCGCCAGGCGTCGTACTACGTGCGGAACACCCATCGTCAGGCCGCAACTCGGGCGGTTCGCGTCGATGGTGGGCTCGGCTTCGCACGCGGCTCCCGCTTCGATCTCCTCGAGCTGGAGCCGGTTGGGCGCGCCCTCGCGAACGCATTCCTCAACCAGAACGTCGGCCAAGGAGGCACGACGCTGCGGAAGTGGATCGTGGGCTGGCTTCGCGACGAGAAGAAGCTGCCCTCGTCGCGTGCGAGCTTCCGTTCGGCGCTCTCACCCGAACACGCCACCGACGATGAGCGCGCACTCGTCCGCTCGCGGCTCCTAGGGACGTCGACCCCGGCGAGCGAGAAGCGGCAACGGTTGGCGCAAGCAGTGCGGAGCGCGGCCGCGATGCTGGACATTGAAGGCACCGTGGTCGCGTGGCTGCAAAAACGTGACCATCAAGAGCAGGCCAACGAGATCCTCGCCGCGCGCGCGTTCGGCGCTGTGCTCGACCGTGCCCGCGACGCGGTGGCGCGCTTGACCCGTGCGGTCGAGCCTGCGCGCGGAGGAGTGAAAGTTCCGACCCTGGTGGCGGACTCGGGCATCAAGCGCGCGCTCAAGGACCTGCGCTCGGCCACGAAGAGCTATGTGGAGAGAGCGAACGTGGCTGGCGTGAACGAGCCAACGAGCCGCGCGTTCACCGGCGCCGTGGCAGTCGCCGATGACGCCGAGGCGATCAGGCTCGTGGTTCGTCGTGCTGGCGAGGTACTCGGGCTCGCCGATGGGGCCGTTGTTCGAGGAGCGCTGTTCCGCGTCATCGGCGGCGCGGATGAGGCCCGCGACCTCGAGGACGGCGCGGCGAGAATCGAGCCCGATCGGACGGGCCGAACGTTCCGTATCGCCAATCTGCACGCGCTCCTGCGTGATGTCGATCAGCGAGGTGCGCGATGAGCGCCGAGACGCTGCTCGACATCTTCGTCCCGCCAGAGGGCATGGTCGGACACAGCGCCGCTCTCGTCGCGATGACCGGCGCCGAGGATTTCCTCGAGGACGCCGCACAGCGGTTCACGGGGCTTCGTCCGCGACAGCGCGCCGAGCTGGGACACGTGCTCTTGTACCTCATGCTCGACGGGCACGCGTCGTCCTCGCGGAAGGAGGTGTTTCCTCCCGGCCGCATCCCTGGTCTCCACGAGCTCCAGCCACGGGCGGTCGCTCCTGGCTCCCTGCTGCACGCAAAGGTCGCGCTGCTCGCTTTCGCCCCAACCCGGACCGGGACCCCAAGCCATCTTCGCCTCGCGGTGATCACGGCCAACTTCACGTATACATCCGCTCGGCAACAGCTCGAGTTGGTCTGGGTCGTCGATGTGCCGCTCGACGGCAAGGCGCCCCCCGAGGATCGGGCCGACATCGTCGCCGCTGGTGCGTTTGCAGAGGCTCTACTCGCCAGACGCTTCCATCGTGACGAGCAGAGCCTTGCGCCGAAGGAGCGCAAGCTCACTGCGCGCCTCGATGTCCTCCTCACGGCGGCTTCGTCTCTCGCGACGAACCGCAAGCCCCGCTTCATCCACTCGCTGGACCGGCCGCTCTACGACCAGATTCGAGAGCGCTTCCGCAGCGCCATCGACAGGCCGAGGAACCTTCTTCTCTGCGGCTCCGGCTTCTACGAAGAGCCATCGGGCAAGGCGCGCAAGCCTGCCGTCTTCGGCAAGCTCGAAGACCTCGGGGTGTTCACGCCGAAGCCGTACCGGGTGGCGCTCGTGGAGCCCGGTGAGGCAGGCGCGGTCGCCGACTGGGCGCGGGAAGGAGACACGGACGGCTGGGAGATCGTTCGGCCCTATGACTCCCTTGACCACGCACGGCGGCTCCACGCGAAGTTCGTGTACGCGGGCTACCTTCGCGACGGCTACGCGAGCAACGGCTGGCTCTACCTCGGATCCGGCAACCTCTCGCGCAGAGGCATCCTCTCCCACGGCGGCATGCGCGAGGGGAACGTGGAGACCGGCGTCGTCTTCGAGGTTGCCGAGCGTTTCGCCCCAGAAGACCTCGAGCGCTGGCTGTTCTGGACGCAGGAACACGCCGAAGTTGTCGGTGAAGACGAGTGGGCCGTTGGTCAGGTCGGCGACGCGCCGGACGCGCAGCCCATCTTGCTGGCGCCGCCGATCCTCTCCGCGACCATTGAGACGACGCCGAACCGCCGTCTCCGTCTGCTCTGGCGCGAAGACGCTGCGACAGCGCGTGCAAGTATCTCGTGGATCGGGCGCGACTGGTTCGAGGTGCAGCGAGTCGAAGAGATCCCGCTTGAGGACGACGAGAACCCGACTGCGCTCCACGTGCGTGACGAGAGCGACCACAAGCGGGTCGTTCCTGTCGTCGACGCGGCCGGTCGAGTCGGATGGCAGCCGCCGCGCTTCGACACCTACGCGGACGCGCTCGCCGCGCTCCTCGACTTCCCGATCCGCCCGGCAGAAGCCACCGACGACGACGATCGCGATGAGGGTGACGACGGCAGATCCAAGGGGCCTGGCGTTGGCGAGGCGATCACGCAGGAGAAGAGCTACGGCCTCCACGCAGCGGCCGAGCTTGTCGAGAAGGTAGCCGCGCTACAGGCGGCGCTGCCCGAGTCGATGATCGACGACTGGATCGACCACCTCGACCGGATGTTCCGCGCCTCGTTCCCGGAGACGCTCATCGCGACCTGGCGTGCGCATCGCCTCGACGTCTTCGCGCACCTTCGGGAGCCAGAGCTCCGCTCGCCACACCTTACCGACAAGCAGCGAGCCCGGTATTTCGAGGTACTCGACGGCGCCGCCCGCGCATGGGGGCTGCGGTGAGCTTCTCGTGGGCGCGCGCGGCAACCGCGCTTCGAAAGCTCGTCGGGGAGGACGCGGCCAAGCCTCGTGAGGAACAACATCTCGACGAGGGGCAGCGAGCCTCGCTCACGTGGATGGCCGAGCGCCTGCCGCAGAGCGGTGTCGTGCTCGCCGATGAGGTCGGAACCGGCAAGACCCGCATCGCGTGCGCCGTGGTTCACTCGGTGCTGGAGGCGGGCGGTCGCGCGGCCGTCGCCGTCCCGCATGGCCTCATGCACCAGTGGGCCGCGGAGTCTCGCAAGCTCCGCGCGAACAGCACTGCACCGAAGGAGCTGACGACGTTCACGGAGTTCCTGCGCGAGGTCTCACCGAACGAGGCGTCGTGGAAGGACTTCAGCCCGCGTCCCGACGAGTCCGAGTGGTGGCTCATCTCTCACGGGTTCCGCGCGCCTTTGGTCCGCAGCAATTCTTACGTCTGGCGCGCAGCGCTGCCCGCGTTCGTCGAGCTTCATCTTGCGTCGCGTGCCGATCGCCAAGACGGACGCACACGGATCGGCAAGCTGCAACGCGAGATCGAGAACGCGCGGGCCTCGTGGTGGGGCTGGAACGGGATGGCTCGGATCGCGAGCGAGGTCGCCCCGCGCGTTCGTGGACGGCGAGACCTGCGTAAGCGAATGGAAGCGCTACCGCCGCTCAACGTATCGAGCTGGAACAACGACGCGCTCCTCGCGCGGTTCGGCAATGGCGGCGACGGGCGCGCGCTGACCGAGGAGCTGCTGGGGCTCTGGCTGGGCGAGTTCGACCTGCTCGTTATCGACGAAGCGCACAAGAGCCGAGGCGAGGTGGACGTCGATGACACGGCGCTGGGCGCAGCTTCGGGCCCGGTGTTGGCGCGCCTGGTCGACGCGCTGCTAAAGCAGCCCGAAGGCGGGCGGCGGCTCTGCCTTACGGCGACGCCGATGGAGTTGGAGCTCTCGCAATGGCTGAATCTCCTCGGCCGCGCGCGCAGCGGGATCGACCAGGAGCGCGGACGGCAGGTGGTGAAGCGCCTGCACGACGCGGCATCGCGCGCCGCCGTGGCTCCCGATGAAGGGAGTCGCCTGGACGAGCTGTGTGCCGCCGCGACTGACTTCACCAACACGCTGGCTCCGCACGTGACGAGACGTCGACGCGACGAGGACCCGCTCGTCGCGAGGTTCCGCGACGGCGCCGCGCTGCCCGAGGGGCTGCCGCATCCCCACCGACGACTTCGGCGCGTGCAGATCGGGTGGACCGAGACGGTTGGACAGAACTCGCCCTGGCTCGACGTCCTCTTCGCAGCCGAGTGCATGAGCCAAAGCGCTCGGGGACTTACGCTGAGGGACACCGCAGAGTGGCCACGGGCGGTACGCGACGCCTACACCAAGCTGTCCGCGGGGCACGTCAGCATCGACCTCTCCGAGACCAGCGAGCCGCTTCGGGTCCCCGAGGCTGGCGTCGTTGACGATCACACTCGAGGCAAGATCAGGCGCGCCGCCTACTGGTATCGGTGGCTCCGAGACGGGCGCAGGCGCGTGCTCGAAGCACTCCCACCCATGAACGACGCCGAGCTCGATCCTGACGCCGAGCACCCGCGCATCCTCGCCGCTGTGAAGGAGATCGAAGGCTGGACGTTGAGGCGCGAGAAGGTGCTGGTCTTCGGGGTCTTCCTCCGGCCACTTCACATGCTCACGGATGTTCTCAACGTTCGGCGTGCGCTTCGAGACGCAGACCAGGAGCGTCCATCAGCGCTCAACTTCTTCCCGGAGCGTCGAGGTTCGACGGACGCTGAGCGGAGCCGCCGTTCCAAGGTCCTCCTCGGCATCGCCGCCCAGCAGCTCGATCGAATGCGGGCCGAGCGTGATGACAACGGGGAGCCTGTTCTCAAGGGAAGGCTCGCGAGCGGAAACGGCGCCGAGATGCGCCGCGCGCTCGCCGACAGCCATAAGGCCTACGAGCGACTGCGGGACAAGGTGCGGCGACGGGCGAAGAAGCCGGTCGACGCTTGGCGCTCAGACCCGACGCTGCTTGGCGGCGCGCCCGCCGACCGCGAGCTGGAGGGCGCGCTCGAGGACCACCTCGTGTCGTTCGTCCTCGACGACCTCCTCGCGACGACCTCGGAGTCTGACGAGGTGACCGACGAGCGCTTCGCCTCCCTGACCAGGGAGTTCGTAGAGGAGCGTCTGCGCCCGCTGCTCGGCGAACTGGGGGACGAGGACGTCGATGAGGAGCAGGCGGTGCTTCGCCAGCAGGCGCTCCACGCGCTCCTCGAGGATGACGACGGTCGCCAGAGCTTCCACGCGCGACTGCTTCAGGGCGCGACGCGGTGGGAGACTCGACGGTACCTCCAAGCCGCGTTCAACCGGCCCGGCGCGTCGCCGTGGGTCCTCATCGCGCAGAGCCAGGTCGGACGGGAAGGGCTGAACCTCCACGAGTCCTGCCGCGTCGTCGTGCAATTCCACGCCGAATGGAACCCTGCCGTCCTCGAGCAGCAGATCGGGCGAGTCGATCGGAAGGGCAGCTGGTGGGAGAAGCTCGCAAAAGAGTGGTTGGATCAAGGCGCCCAGGGAGAGGCCCCATTCATCGAGGTTCGACAGCTTGTATTTGAGGGGACATACGACGCGTATCAGTGGGACCGGGTCATGAGCCGACAGCACGTTTTCGAAGCCAGTCTATTCGGTTCTCTTCTCCCAGCCGACGTGTGGGATCGTGTCCCAAATGACCGAAGGCAAAATCTGAAAAATGCCGCGCCTTCATTCAGACCGCCCCGGTGTTCTGACGTTGGCCCCTTGATGCGCTAATCAGATTGCCTCATTTCGAACGTCGCCTGATATCGCCGCCGCAATTCGTCGATTACCGGCAGGACCTCTATCGGCACGCTTGCATGCCTGAAGCCTTCCGCTTCACCCACCTCAGGCTTGGCAGCATCCCGTAATTCCAGGGAGACCGTCGCCACCGATTCTCCATTGCTCGCCCTTCTGATCGAGAAGATGCGCAGATTTCCGATGTAGCATTGATTCGCATATTTCCAGGAATGGGAAAGGCAGTTTTCCATCCGCTCGCCTTCCTCGGCCAAGTCGCGGTTACTGCACAGCGGGACGACTGCGTAAGGCCCGGACTCGAAGGTTTCGATGGCGCATTGCCACTCGATTTGCACCCGCTGCTTCGACCTCGACCACTGCTTCCATCCGGTACCCCAAAAGTTCGCATCGGGGTTGCGAGCCGCCATTTCCAGAAGCCAATCGAGCACGATGATGAGTTCCCCGCCGAAGGTCTGTTCCATGCAGTATTCCTCGCCACCGCACGCGCGAATCTGATCGAGCACGGCACGCGCCAAGTTGGGATATTCCAGCAACGGTTCGCCTCGGCAGACGGCAAGCGTCAACAGCACGGATTTTTCCTCGTGCGATGGCAGCCTCGGCGAATCGTCGACGGCAAGCAGGCGCAAGTACGGCAATGCTGACCCGTTCCACCGTTCCCATGGCTCGAAACACCACTGCTCCTGCTCGAACAATCGTGCGCCATGCCTGCACAGCAAGCGCCACATGCGCTGCGGTACGCCAGACTGGCGCAATTGCGCCCGCATCGATCTGACCGAGTCAAGCGCCGCTGCTTCGTCCGCCGCTTCGCGGCCCCATTCAGCCGCGATCTCGCTGCCCTGCCAGAGGCACCAGATCGGCAACAGGTTGATATTGTCGCGAGCGACGCACCTGGCTTCGTCCATGCGCCGCCACATCAAGGCAATGTCGGCGAACGTCAGCCACGGGAAGCGCATTGCGACGATCCATTTGCCGATTTCGTCGGGAAGTTCGGCCAGCAGTTCGTTCCGGATGGTTCGGAATTGCCGTCGCCGTATTTCGAGGAATTCGGACAGCCGCTTCAACCAGAATCCGTAGTCGAACTGCGGCGGTAGCGGCGGACGATCGAACAGATCCTGTTGACGTGGACAATCGAAGGGCAGGTAGTTCCAGTGATGCAGGCCGATCCAGAACGGGAACAACAGGTAGTCGTCAGCGCATGCACATACGCGCCCGACTGCGGTGGCCAGCCAGCCGCCATCCTCGATCGTGAACATCCGCCTGCGATGCGAGACGCGCAGTTCGAGATTGCCGCCGAATCGCGAGATGTGCTCGTCGCCTTCGGTGAGAAAGACCGGCGCGCGCTGAATTTCAGCGTAGACCTGTTCGTCGGTCGGCAGGCTTGCATCCCTGTCGAGTGTTTCGTTGCGCATGGCCGGAATCCCAAGTCGGTCAGAGTTCTTCTTCGCGCACGGGGACGCTGGATGGCAGGCCGAACCAGTCGCGGATTTCCTTCGGCTTGAAGTCCGGCGCGTCGAGTTTCTGCTTCTCCAGACTGCGGAAGACTCTCCTTTCGGCACGGAGAATCTGCTCCAGTGTGCGCACGAGCATGGGCATGGGTTGTCTCTGGACGCCTTTGGATGTGAGGGTATTGTCGTGCCCGCTCCCGACACCCACTGTCGCAAAGACGCTCTTGTTCGAGTTGGTAGGATTCGCCGGATTCCAGCCGCGCAGCGATCTCCGAGAGGGTTTGGGCGTGCCGGTGCGGGAGTGAGATCGGGTGGCCAGCACCTACCGACTTGCGGCGGATATCGGTATGCCAGACGCGGATCGGCAACGTCGATGAATTTCGTGGGGACAAGGGGCCGGAACGTAGCCGTTATTCGTCACCGAACAGATGCGCCAGGGCGTTGCGGATTATTTGGCTACGATCTTCCCGGCCACTACGCCCGGCTAACTTGCGCAGGGGCCGGATGTCAGCATCGGTCTACACCGCGATGGAATGGTGGGCATGCGCAAACGTGGAAACTGCGACCGATGCCCGATCCTCAGCCGGCCAGCTGACATCCTTGGCGTGGCGAATGGCAGCGCGGGCTCTGCGTGGAAGAGTGGCCATCCCCTTCACGGACTTCTATCATCGGCGAATCCGGTTGAACCCCGAGGCTGCCCATGCGCGCGAAGGAACGTATCGCAGACACGTTGAAGGCGAGGCTGCATGAATTGGCCGATCGCCATGCCGAATCGAGCCGCATCCGCATCCATCGCGCAATCAGCTGGCTTGGCCGCGCCGAGGCGGAAACGGCCGATCCCGATGCACGTTTCGTGTTTCTTTGGATCGCGTTCAACGCGGCCTATGCCCACGAGTTTGGCGAAGACGTGAACGCACGCGCGCAGTTGCACGCCTTCTTTGAAAAGGCACTGGCTTCGGATGCCCACAAGCGTCTCGCGGCTGTCTTGTTCCAGCAATTTTCCGGACCCATTCGCACGCTGGTCGAAAATCGCTTCGTGTTCGAGCCGTTCTGGCGGGCCCTGCGTGAGCACGACTCGAGTGATCGCTGGGAGATCAAGTTCGAGCAAAGCAAGAAGATCGCCTTGCAATCCATTGTCGGCAGCGAGACGGCAACCGTATTGTCGATCGTTTTTGATCGGCTCTACGTGCTGCGCAACCAGCTCATCCATGGCGGAGCGACCTGGAACAGTGGCACCAACCGCGCACAGGTGAAGGATGGCGCGAATATCCTCATCGCAATCATTCCGGTGGTGATCGGACTGATGCTCGATCACCCCGAGGTTGATTTCGGAACGATCCAGTATCCGGTTGTGGCGACGGCGTAACCGGTTCCGTGCTCACACAAACCCGATCGTGCGTTTGCGTCCTTCCGGCTTGATTGCCGTTTCACGTTCCAGCAGTTCGATGGATTCCCGAGCAGTGATTTGCGTTCCGCGCACCGCGAACTGGCGCAGCACGTTCGCAAAATCTCCGGGCGTCAGTGTTTCCAGGCGATCCAGTCGCCGTCCGAGACCGTCGAGGTCAAGATCCGCGTTTCCCGCCACGCGTACGAGAAATCGCCGCCGTTGCTCGCGGGTCAAATAGTCGAATTTCAACTTGAAGTCGAAGCGGCGCAGCGAAGCGGCATCGAGGGTATCGACGAGGTTGGTCGATGCCACAAAGATTCCGTCGAAGGCCTCCATTTGCGTGAGCAGTTCGTTCACCTGCGTCACTTCCCATCCCTGCTGCGCGCCCGTCCGGTCACGAAGGAAACTGTCGGCCTCGTCGATGACGAGGATCGCGTTTTCGTCTTTCGCACGCGCGAAGGCCTCGGCGATGAGCTGTTCAGTCCTGCCGACCCACATGCTGAGCAGGTCCGATGCGCGCCGCACCAGTACGGGCCGATCAAGGTGGCGGCCCAGGTAGTGCGCAAACGCGGTCTTGCCAGTACCGGGAGGACCGTAAAGGCAGATGCGGGCGTTGGACCCGCTGCCCAGGCTTGCCGCCAAGGCGGAAAGATCCGCACTGGCGTTGAGAAACTCCAGATCGTAATGCGCTGGGATTTCCGGCAGCGCAAGTGCCTTGCCAACGCCAGCGGCGCGCAGTGAACTCGTCAGCAAGCGCTCCACTTCGGCCTCGCGCTGGCGTGAGGTGCGCGCATGCAGGGTGCGCATTACGCGCGAAACCCGCTCAAGATGTGCTGGCGCGATGCGTCCGTCGCTGGCCAGTCGCTCGGCGAATGTCGGGGAGATTTCCCCTTCCCGAAAGTAGCGATCCACCAGGCGTCGGCGAACCGAACGCCCGGGTGTCCGGAATTCCATGATGATGTCGAAGCGCCGAAGGTACGCCGGATCCATGGCGCGGATGGAATTGCAGACCCAGAAGGTGGGTACGGGATTGGACTCGAGGGTTTCGTTGACCCAACTCTTGCGCAAGGAATCCGCATTACGATGGCGGCCAAAGAACGATGCGAAAAACCCGTCGTCATTGCTGCCGAAGACATCCTCGACTTCATCGAAGAGCAACATCTGTCCGGATCCGTCCACCATCAGCTGCTGGCATAGCGCGTAGGCACGAAAGCGCGCCGGGCCACTGATGGGATCTCCTTCCGAATCCTCGTTCGGAACTTCGAACAATCGGCAGCGCGATGCCTGGGCAAAAGCGCGCACGAATTCGGATTTGCCCGTGCCGGGCGTTCCGTAGATGAGCACGTTTGCACCGCGGCGCCGGTGTTTGCTTGCGTCGTGCGCATAGCGCGTGAGCAGCCCGATATCCGCGACGTGGGAAAAGTCTGCCATCGACAGCTTCGATACGGCGGCAGGGCGGACCAGGTTTCGAACCAGACTGTCGATGTCGAATTTGTTCGAGGTCATGCGCTCTGCGAGCCCAAAATCCATTTTCAACGGACAGCTGTCAAAGTCGTCATCCCCGGTCACCAGCAAGCCAGCACGCCTCAAGCGCGACCTTTGCCCAAAGACGCGCGTGGGGCCAGACATGCGCCGTCCGGCAATTCGGTTCAGCGCCACATCGAGTGCCGCCTTGCAAATGTGGCAGCGATTGAACAGGTCTCTGAAGCGCGGCTTCAGCGTGGCAATGACACAAAGGCGCAAGGCAAAGCGCTCGCGCTGACTCAGTCGCATGATATTGCACAGCTTTTCGATGTTGCCGGCCAGCGCATCGTCCTTGCGCTGGAACCGTTGCTCCAGATGCTCAAGCTGGTGCTTGAAAGCGGTTTTGACGACCTGCGTGGATAGCGGTCTCTTGCGCCCCTTGCGCTCATCTAGTCCAACGAGCGAGAGTACGTCGCAGTCCTCAATATCGCCGTCGCTGTCGAGCAACCTTCCGTACAAATCCAGGGCGGCGATGATGCGCAAGGCCAGGATGGCGCTTTCCTGCGCATGCGCGCCCCGCAATGGGATTCGCACAAAGTGGCTCGCGGACGAGCCGGTTTCGCCTTCTTCGTCGTCTTCGATATTGATCATGGAGGTTCCTCGTTGTCGTCGAGGAGCATGCGCCATGTTGGCGACAAACTGTGTCGTAAACGAATTGGCTGCGACATGAGGTGTCGTATTCGCAGACGATATGCGGCGTCACCCTTAATGCTGAAGGCCTGCATGCAATTCTTTGCTCATCCCGGGATGCTGGTGCAAAACCATTGAAATGAGTCTGCTGGAATCCGAGCCACAACTAAAAGGCGATGCCCCTTGGTTCGCTCATACGGTCACTGCTGCTGCCGGTGCTGTTCGCCTGTAAACCGCTGTGCCACGGCTTCCACTCAGCTTTGCGACACTTCCCGTCGCACAGGTCGGGCACGCTGTCCCCATCTGCCACTACTTATTGCACCATGCCGGTTCGAATCGAACTCCTGCTGCTCAATCCCGCACCGCGTGTCGTGATGGGATTACCGATCTTCATCAGCCGCGATGCCGGGCTATTGCATACCATGCTGCACCACCACGGCGAATGGCGGGACCACTCCAGCCACTGGCATGTGTGGCATTGCCGCAAGTCGGCCGAACTCATCTTGCAGGTGGGGTTTGGGCGCACCACTCGCAGCTTTCGCTATGCCGACAAGTTGGCGAACAACCTCGGGCCCGTGTGGACGGTGATATGGCCGTTGAAATTGCGCCGCGATGATTCCAAGGCGCAACGGGCTGAAGGTACGCTCGTTCCGGAAGGCATGTGGGTGTCGATGGCCGATGGCAATCCGGCGCGCGTCGCAAACGGCGCGGCGAGCATATTGCGGGACGTGCCGGACGACGGGTTCACCTGTGGCGGCGCGCTTGCGCTGGATATGAGCGCCATGCCCGCCAAGGCGGACCGGCAAATCGAGGCGATTGTGACGCGGTTGCTGGCGATACCGAAAATTCTTGCTCTCATCACCGCGCGACCCGGGCACTGCTTGCTGTTTCACCTTGCTTCGGCACGGTGCGGGCTGGATTCGCGCGCCCACGGCATTACCTTCGATCCTGTGCGATTTGGCCGGTTACCGAATCGGGAGCATGGTTGCCTGTTCGAAGCGAACCTGCGCTTCCTCCGTCCCGAGGCTGTGCCATGACTGCCTGGCCTGTCATGCCTGCCAAGGGCATCTGGCGCACCTGCGACACCGTGTGCGCATGAAGGTCTCGTCGTGCAATCAGGATGCAGATCGTCTGCTTCCAGCGCCACCGCCGACCGCGCCCGAACCCGTTACACTGCCGCCAAGCTCCTACGGCACCGGTTCGATGTCCGATACCATTCTGCGGCAATTGGCGATGCTCATGGCCATACCCGGCAAGCCGGGAAAGGTAACGGCGCGGCAGCTTCACGCCAACTTGAGCACCCAAGGTTACGAGGTGAATGTGCGCAGTGTTGAACGCGACCTGCACAAACTGTCCACGCAGTTTCCGCTGATGTGTGACGAGGCGCATCCAGCAGGCTGGTCCTGGAAGGAAGCCGGCTTGCACCACAACTTTGGAGGCATGTCACTCAGCGCGGCCCTGACGTACCAATTGCTCGAAAAGTACCTCAAGCCGCTGTTCCCGCCCGCCATGCTCGAGGACATGGAGCCGCAGTTTGCCCAGGCGCGTCAATCGCTGGTCTTGCTGGGTGCCGATCCCGTTGCTCGCTGGTCGAAGCGCATCGCGAACATTCCATCCGGACAGCCGCTGATTCCTCCAAAGCTCAAAGACGGCGTTCGCGATGCCGTGTACGAGGCATTGCTGCGTGACCGCCAGATCAAGGTCGACTATCTCTCAGTCGATAGAGAGCAACCGAAATCGTACCACTTGCATCCACTCGGTCTCGCCCATCGCGCCGGCGCGATCTACCTCGTCGCCACGGCGGAGAACTACACCGACCCGCGTCAATGGGCGCTGCATCGCATGAAGGCGGCGAAAATGCTTGATGCGACTGCGTCCATCCCGAAGGGATTCGATTTCCAGCGCTATGTCGAAACGGAAAAGGCATTCGAGTTTCCGACCGGGAAGAAGATCCGGCTGCAGCTCATCGTCAGTGAATGGCTGGCACGCCATCTCTCCGAATCGCTGCTGTCCACTGAACAGAAGATCGTGCCACTCAACGACAAGGAAGGACGCTCACGCGTCACGGCAACGGTCATGGAAACACAGCAGTTGGAGTGGTGGCTTAGGGGGTTGGGAGCGCACGTTGAGGTCGTGCGACCCATTCGATTGCGTCGCGCAATCTGATCTCGGGTCGTGTGAGCTTGCCCGGTATTCGAGAATCGCTCACGGACTCCCAACCAAGAACGTTCTCATTTGTTTGCCCAATCACGCCAATCAACCAAGTACGCCGCCAAAGCTGGAAGCGCACGATCGAAGCGCCGTGCTTCACGCCCGGCGCTTGCCGACCCCCACAGCGCCGCCCGCCCTCAGCCGGCGAACGCCGCCAGTGCCGCGTTGAAAGTCGTACTCGGCCGCATGACCGCGTTGGTCTTGTCCGCGTCGGGCAGATAGTAGCCGCCGATGTCAGCCGGCTTGCCTTGCACAGCCGCGAGTTCGTCTATGATCGTCGCTTCGCCGGCGGCCAGGGCGTCGGCCAGCGGCTTGAAACAGTCGGCGAGCTCGCTGTCCTCGGTCTGTGCGGCCAGCGCCTGGGCCCAGTACAGCGCCAGGTAGAAATGGCTGCCGCGGTTGTCGAGTTGTCCGGCCTTGGGGCTGGGGCCTTTGTTGTTGTCGAGCAGCTTGCCGGTGGCGGCGTCGAGCGCGCGGGCCAGCAGCTTGGCCTTGGCGTTGTTGTTCTTGATGCCCAGTTCTTCGAGGCTCACGGCCAGGGCGAGGAATTCGCCCAGGGAGTCCCAGCGCAGGTGGTTTTCCTCGACCAGCTGCTGCACGTGCTTGGGCGCCGAGCCGCCGGCACCGGTTTCGTACATGCCGCCGCCGGCCATCAGCGGCACGATCGAGAGCATCTTGGCCGAGGTGCCCAGTTCCATGATCGGGAACAGGTCGGTCAGGTAGTCGCGCAGGATATTGCCTGTGGCGCTGATCGTGTCCAGCCCGCGGATCACGCGCTCAAGCGTGTAGCGCATCGCGCGCACCTGGCTCATGATCTGGATGTCGAGCCCGACGGTGTTGTGCTCGTGCAGGTACATCTTGACCTTGGTGATCAGCTGGGCCTCGTGCGGACGGTAGGCGTCCAGCCAGAACACCACAGGCATGCCCGAGTTGCGCGCGCGCGTGACCGCGAGCTTGACCCAGTCGCGGATGGCCGCGTCCTTGACCTGGCACATGCGCCAGATGTCGCCCTGCTCGACGTTCTGGCTCATCAGTACCTCGCCGGTGGCCAGGTCGGTGATGTTGGCAATGCCATCTTCGGGAATCTCGAAGGTCTTGTCGTGCGAGCCGTATTCCTCGGCCTGCTGCGCCATCAGGCCGACGTTGGGCACCGTGCCCATCGTGCGCGGGTCGAAGGCGCCGTGCCATTTGCAGAAGTTGATCATCTCCTGGTAGATGCGGGCGAAGGTCGATTCGGGCATCACCGCCTTGACGTCCTTGAGGCGGCCATCGGCGCCATACATCTTGCCGCCGCTGCGGATCGCCGCGGGCATCGAGGCGTCGACGATGACGTCGTTGGGCGAATGGAAATTGGTGATGCCCTTGGCCGAGTCCACCATCGCAAGTTCAGGACGGTGCTCGTGGCAGGCGTGCAGGTCGCGCTTGATCTCGTCCTGCGTGCTCTGCGGCAGAGCGGCGATCTTGGTATACAGGTCGATCATGCCGTTGTTGACGTTGATGCCCAGCTCGTCGAACAGCTTGCCGTGCTTGTCGAAGGCCTCGCGGTAGAAGATGCGCACGCAGTGGCCGAACACGATCGGATGGGACACCTTCATCATCGTCGCCTTGACGTGCAGCGAGAACATCACGCCGGTCTTGCGCGCGTCCTCGATCTCCTTTTCGTAGAAGGCCAGCAGCGCCTTCTTGCTCATGAACATGGAGTCGATCACCTCGCGGTCCTGCAGCGAGACCTTGGGCTTGAGCACGATGGTCTTGCCGCTCCGGGTGATCAACTCCATCTTCACGTCGCGCGCGCGATCCAGCGTCATCGACTTCTCGCCATGATAGAAGTCGCCGCCGTGCATGTGCGACACGTGCGAGCGCGAGGCCTGGCTCCACTCGTCCATGCGGTGCGGGTTCTTGCGCGCGTATTCCTTGACCGCCTTGGGCGCGCGGCGGTCGGAGTTGCCCTCGCGCAGCACCGGGTTCACCGCGCTGCCGATGCAGCGGTTGTAGCGCGCGCGGACCTCTTTCTCCACCTCGTTCTTGGGGTTCTCGGGGAAGTCGGGAAGCTTGTAGCCCTTGTCCTGCAGCTCCTTGATCGCCGCCTTGAGCTGCGCCACCGAAGCGCTGATGTTGGGCAGCTTGATGATGTTGGCCTCGGGCTTGAGCGTGAGCTTGCCCAGTTCGGCCAGGTTGTCGGGTACGCGTTGCGCCTCGCTCAGCGCCTCGGGGAACTGGCCGAGGATGCGGCTGGCCACCGAAATGTCGCTGGTCGCCACTTCGATGCCCGCCGGTTTCGCGAAGGCCTGGATGATCGGCAACAGCGAGGCCGTGGCCAGACGCGGCGCTTCATCGGTGAGTGTGTAGATGATCTTGGGGTTTGCGGCAGTCATTGCAGTTCTCTGTACGGGCTATTTCGGCCGCCGCCGCTGCTTGCCCAGCGGTCCCTTGATCGAGACGAGCTGGTCTCGACAGGCCTCGACGGTCGAAATCGAAGAATGGAAGAAAAAGCGCGTAAGCGTAGCAAAAACACGCATGCGCCGCGTAGCGTCATGGGTCGCAACCGGCTGTCATGGCCTCCGTGATCCTTGACTGCGAGCGCAAGAAACGATGCGACTTTCTGGATGGCCATCCACCCGGCAGGCGCACGATGTCAGGGCCAGACTACGCCGTTTTGCACCAGAATCGTGCGTGCCTCACCCTGTTGCTGCGGCACGGCCGGTGGCTGGTCTGGGTGCAACCGCAGGCGGACGAAGAATGCGGCTGGGCGAAGCCATCGTGCTGCTGAAGTAGCCCCCCCCTGCCCCTTACTCCGCTCGCAGCGGAAGCGACAGCCGCGGGACTGGGCATCGAGGCAAAGGCACGTCGCAGACGGAGTGATTGCGGCGCGGCCGCGACAGGCGCATGATCCGCCGCGCAATAGCGATCCGGATCGTCGGTCGGGAGGGGCCATGGTCTTCAATTCGCTCACGTTCGTCGTTTTCTTCGCCTGCGTGCTGGTGCTGCACAACCTGCCGCTGTCCTGGACCGCGAAGAAGATCAATCTGCTCATGGCAAGCTATCTGTTCTACTCGGCGTGGAACCCGCCGTTCGTGGTCCTGCTGTGGGTGTCGACCATCGTCGACTGGTACGCGGCGCAAGGCCTCGTCAAAGCCAAACGCGAATCGGCGCGGCATGCGTGGATGCTGCTCTCGGTCGTCGCCAACCTCGGCATGCTCGGTTATTTCAAGTACGGCCAGTTTTTGCTCGACAACTTCGGCGCGCTGATGGCGTCGCTCGGCGTCGCCTGGCAGCCGGCGAAGTACGACATCGTGCTTCCGGTCGGCATCTCTTTCTACACGTTTGCAACGATGGCGTACACGCTCGATGTCTATTTGCGCCGGGCCGAGCCCGCACGCAACCTGCTCGACTACGCGCTGTTCGTGACGTTCTTTCCGCACCTCGTCGCCGGACCGATCATGCGCCCGACCGAACTCGTGCCGCAGTTCGAGCAACCACGCAAGGCGAGCGGCGAGCAATTGCGCTTCGGCCTTGCGTTGATGACGCTCGGCCTGTTCAACAAGATCGTGCTTGCCGACAGCCTGCTGGCGTCGGCGGCCGAGCGCGTCTACGACTCAAGCAGGCTGCCTGGCATGCTCGACGCGTGGATCGGCACGCTGGCGTTCAGCGGCCAGATTTTCTGCGACTTCGCCGGCTACTCGACGACCGCGATCGGCGCGGCGTTGTGCCTCGGCTTCGCGATGCCCGACAACTTCCGCTTCCCGTATGCGGCGGTCGGCTTCTCGGATTTCTGGCGACGCTGGCACATCACGCTGTCGTCGTGGTTGCGCGACTACCTCTACATTCCGCTCGGTGGCAACCGCCGTGGCGCCGCGCGTACATATGTCGCGCTGATGCTGACGATGCTGCTCGGCGGTCTGTGGCACGGAGCGAACTGGACGTTCGTCGCCTGGGGCGGCCTGCACGGACTCTATCTCTCGGTCGAGCGCGCACTGCGCGCGCGTTTCGCGAACTACCGGCCTGGGCCGGCCATGTTCGTCGCGCTCGGTCTGCTGACCTGGATGCTCGTCAACCTGACCTGGGTGTTCTTCCGCGCGAAAACCTTTGCCAAGGCGTGGACGGTGCTTTGCGGCATGTTCGGACTGAACGGCGGCGCGCGGCCGATCCTCGCGACGTACTACCTCGTTTCGGTCAGCGTCGTGGTCGGTGCGATCGTGCTGACCCACTGGTTCATGCGTGCGCGCACCCTCGAATCGGTCGTCGCGCGCACGCCGGCGGCGGCGCTGTGCGCCGTTTGGGCGCTGATGGCATTCGCGATCGTCATCGCACAGGGGGAAGGCAGTGCCTTCATCTACTTCCAGTTCTGAATCGGCTGGTTCCGCCCCGGCGCGCCGCATGCGCGGCGACTACGCGCGCGAGACCGCGGCAGAGCGCCCCGGGATCGCACAGCCGGTACCGGTGCGCGAAGTGCCGGCGCTGGCGTGGCGGCCGATTTTTCTCGTCAGCCTGCTGCTGTTCCTGGTCTTGCTCGGCGCGTGGGAGGCGTACTGGCGCGCGTTCGGCGCGACGCCGGGCTACTACAACAGCGACGGCGAATGGGCGCAGCAACGGCGCCGCATCGATGCGGGGGAAGGCAACAAAACCGTGCTGATCGGTGCATCGCGCATGTTGTTCGATCTGCGGCTCGATGTATGGCAGAAGGCGGCCGGCGAGCGCCCGATCCAGCTGGCGATCGAGGGTACCTCGGCCCTGCCCGTGCTTGAGGATCTCGCTGCCGATCCGAATTTCACCGGGCACCTGCTGGTCGGCGTTGCCTCGGATGTCCTCTTCGCCGGCTTCGCCTATCGCGGCGACGTGGTGCCGTACTACCACAAGCAGTCGCCATCGCAGCGCGTCGGCAACCGGTTGTCGCGCTGGCTGATCGAGCCGTATTTCGCCTTCTTCGACTTCGACTTCGCGCTTGCCGCAGTGCTCAAGCGGCAGGGCTGGCCCGCGCGCGCGCGCATGCCGGTCATCCACGACGTACGCAAGCTGCTCGAGCAGGGTCCCGACCGCGATACGCACATGTGGAGCAAGGTCGAAACCGACCCGCAATACCGCGAACTTGCGCGCGCGATCTGGGCGCAGCGCTTCGACGCACCGCCACCACCCAACATGGATACGCCGGAGAAGCTGCAGAAAGTCATCGACACGCAGATCGAGCGCGCGGTCGCCGCGGTGACGAAGTTGCGCGCGCGCGGCGTCAAGGTGCTGTTCGTGCGCCCGCCGACCGGCGGTCGCTACCTCGAGTTCGACAACAAGGTGTTCCCGCGCGAGAAAACCTGGGACGTGCTGCTCGCGAAGACCGGCGCGCCGGGCATCCACTTCCAGGACTACCCCGAACTCCATCGGAACTGGGACCTGCCGGAATGGTCGCACCTGTCGCTGGCCGACTCCGGGCACTACACCACCGCGCTCTACACGATCATCGAACGCGACTTCTGGCCGAAGGACGACAAGCACGCGGCAGCGCGCTAGGCCACCCGACTATCGGTCGACGGGCGGCGCCGCGAACCAATGGTTCTGCGCCGCCAACGCGGCGACCGCGCCGACGATCAGCAACGCCGGTGCGTGCACGTCGTGCGTCCGCACGCGTTCGACCAGGTCGGCGAGGGTGCCGAGCACGATGCGCTGCTCGGGCCGCGTGCCGTTTTCGACGATCGCGAACGGCGTGTCCGCAGGCCAGCCGTCGGCGAGCAGACGGTCGCGCAGCGGCGGCGCCTCGGCCACGCCCATGTAGATCGCCAGCGTTTCGCCGGCTGCGGTCAGCACGCCGTCTTCGGTTTCGCTGCGGCGCCGATGCGCGGTGGCGAAGCGCACGCTCTGCGCGTGGTCGCGATGGGTCAGCGGTATGCCGGCGTAGGCCGCGCAGGCGATCGCCGCGGTGATGCCGGGCACGATCGAATAGCGGATCCCGTGTTCGCGCAGATATTCGATTTCCTCGCCGCCACGGCCGAAGATGAAGGCGTCGCCACCCTTGACGCGCACCACGCGCTTGCCACGGCGCGCCTCGTCGAGCATCAGTTCGTTGATCTGCGCCTGCGGCGTGTGGTGCTTGCCGACGATCTTGCCGACATCGATGCGTTCGGCGTCGCGCCGCGCGAGGTCGAGTACTTCGGGGCTGACCAGGCGGTCGTGCAGGATCACGTCGGCTTCGTTGAGTGCCCGCAGTGCATTGAGCGTGATCAAACCCGGATCGCCCGGCCCGGCGCCGACCAAGGTGACGGAACCTTGCTCCGGCAGCGGGTGCGGATGCGAGCTGGAGACCCGCGCATCGGCGCCCGGCGCAGCCGATCCGGCCAGTTCCGCATCGAGCGCGGCACCGGCGTCGTCAACCCGCTGCGCCGCGGCGAGGCGCATCACCGGACCGCGCAGCAGCGTTTCGTAGAAGCGCCGCCGCGCGGGAAGGTTGGCGTAGCGCGCGCGGATGCGCGCCCGCGCGCGCTCGAGCAGCGCAGCAAGCACACCCCAGCTGTGGTCGAACAGGGTCTCGATGCGCTCGCGCGCGAGCCGCGCGAGCATCGGCGCGGCGCCGCCGGTGGAAACGGCGATCATCAACGGCGAACGGTCGACGATCGACGGCACCTGGAACGTGCACAGCGAGGGTTCGTCGACGACATTGACCAAGACGCGGCGCGTACCGGCAGCCGCGGCGACGCGCGCATTCAATTCGCGATCGTCGGTCGCGGCGATGGCCAGCCAGCAACCGTCGAGCAACCCGTCGTCGAAAGCCGCGGCACCGCGCCGCACCTTGCCAACGACGATCCATTGGTCGAAAAGCTTCGTCACCTGCGAGGCGACGATCTCGACTTGCGCCCCGGCGCCGATCAGCAGCGCAGCCTTGCGCTCGGCGACCGCACCGCCGCCGACGATCAGT
Source organism: Rudaea sp. (assembly GCF_057139185.1). Classification (NCBI taxonomy): domain Bacteria; kingdom Pseudomonadati; phylum Pseudomonadota; class Gammaproteobacteria; order Lysobacterales; family Rhodanobacteraceae; genus Rudaea; species Rudaea sp. Next base: position 20,596 of record NZ_DBNHDN010000021.1, read on the forward strand.
ACGCGGCGACCGGACAGGTCGGCGAACAACGGAAACAGATGCATGGCGCCCTCGCTCGGGATCGACCGCCATTCTCGCGCGCGCCGACCGGCTTGGATATCCCCAAATGCAAACGGCCCGGAGAGCCGGGCCGTTTTGTCCGCGTCACTGCTGCGCGGACTCAGCCGCGGCCACCGTGCGCGCTTGGGTCGAGCTGGGTCCGGGGTTCCTCGCGCGGCTCGATCTCGTCGCCGAGCAGGCGACGCATCGCGACATAGAAGATCGGGATGAACAACAGGCCGAAGAAGGTCGCGAACAGCATGCCGCCGATCACGCCGGTGCCGATCGCATGGCGCGAATTGGCGCCGGCGCCGGTCGATACCGCGAGCGGAAACACGCCGAGGATGAAGGCGAACGAGGTCATCAGGATCGGCCGCAGGCGCAGCCGTGCCGCATCGACCACGGCCGCGCCGAGATGGCGCCCGGCGCGCTGCTCGGCGACCGCGAACTCGACGATCAGGATCGCGTTTTTCGCGGCGAGGCCGATGATCGTGATGATGCCGATCTTGAAGTAGACGTCGTTGGAGAGGCCGCGCGCCCAGGTGAACGACACCGCGCCGAGCACGCCGAGCGGAACCACCAGCAACACCGAAATGGGAACCGACCAGCTCTCGTACAAGGCGGCGAGACAGAGGAAGACGATGAGGATCGACAGCGCATAGAGCATCGGCGCCTGATTGCCCGAGATGATTTCCTGCAGCGACTGGCCGGTCCAGTCGAAGCCGAAGCCGTTCGGCAGATCATTCCTGATGATGTTCTGCATCGCCGCCATCGCCTCGCCCGAGCTGCGCCCGGGTGCCTGCGCACCGACAATTTCGATCGCCGAATAGCCGTTGTAGCGGGTCAGCGTCGGCGGGCCCTGCTTCCATTCGGTCGAGACCACGTTCGACAGCGGGATCATCGCCGGCAGTGTGGCCGTGCCGGTGCTCGTCGCCACGGTTTCGCTCTGTGTCGAACTCGGCACGAAGAAACGGTTGAGCGCATCGGGGTTCATGCGGAACGGTGCGTCGGCCTGCATGTTCACACGCTGCACCCGGCCCTGATAGAAGAAATCGTTGGCGTAGACCGGCGCGAGCATCAACTGGATGGCCGTATAGACGTCCGTGAGCGACAGACCCATCGCCTGCGCCTGGACGCGGTCGACCTTCATCGCCAGTTGCGTGGTGGGCGGCAGGCCGTTCGGGCGCACGCCGGTGAGCAGATCCTTTCTTTCACCGGCCTTGCCGAGCAGGGTGTTCTGTGCCTCGAGCAGCGCGGCGTAGCCGGCGCCGGCGCGGTCCTGCAGGTACATGTCGAAACCACCGAACTGGCCGAGGCCGCGGATCGTCGGCAAGTTGACCACGAACGCCTGGGCGTCGCGGAAGCCCGTGGACAGCGCGCCGTTGAGCTGCCTGATTGTTTCCGCGGCCGTGTTCTTGCGCTCACTCCAGGGTTTGAGGCGGATGAATGCCATGCCGGTGTTCTCACCGTTGCCGACGAAGCTGAAGCCGGACACCGCGATCACGCCCTCGACCGCCTCGTTCTTGCGGATCAGTTCACCGATCCCGCCCATCACCGTCTTTGTGCGCTCGAGACTCGAACCCGACGGCAGCAGCACGACGGCGAAGGCGAAGCCCTGGTCTTCCTCGGGCACGAAACTCGACGGCAGCTTGGCGAAGGCGAAGCCGCAGAGCACGGCGACGACCGCGAACAGCGCCATCCAGCGCGGCATGTGCCTGATCGCGGCAAAAATATGCCCGGTGTAGGTCGTCTGCACGCGGTCGAAGACGCGGTTGAACAGACGGAAGAAGGCATTCTTCCGGGTCGCGTGAAGCGGTTCGAGGATCGTCGCGCACAGCGCCGGCGTGAACATCAGCGCGAGGAATGCGGAGAACGCGGTCGACAGCGCGATCGTCAGGCAGAACTGGCGGAAGATCGCGCCGGCCGAGCCGGACTGCAGCGCGCTCGGGATGAACACAGCCATGAGCACCACGGCGATGGCGACGACCGCGCCTGAAATCTGCCCCATTGCCTTGCGCGTGGCGTCCCTGGGCGAGGCACCTTCCTCGGCCATGATGCGCTCGACGTTCTCGATCACCACGATTGCATCGTCGACGACGATGCCGATCACGAGCACCATGCCGAACAGCGAGAGCTGATTGATCGTGAAGCCGACCATCCACATGCCGAGGAAGCCGCCCATCAGCGCGACCGGGATCACGAGCAGGGCGATGATCGTCATGCGCAGGTTCTGCAGGAACACGAGCATGACGAGGAAGACGAGGATGATCGCCTCGACCAGCGTCTGCACGACCTCCTCGATCGAGATCGTGATGAACGGCGTGGTGTCGTAGGGCACGAACCAGGACACGCCATGCGGAAAGCTCTGCTGCAATTCGGCAAGCCTGGTCTTGACCGCCTTGCCGACGCCGAGCGCATTGGCGCCGGTCTGCAATTGCACGGCGAAGCCGGCGACGGCCTGACCGTTGTAGGTCACGCTGGTGCCATAGACGAACGGCCCGAGCTCGACGCGCGCGACGTCCTTCAGGCGCACCGTGGTGCCGTCTTTGTTCGCGCGCAGGATGATGTCCTCGAACTGTGCAGGGGTGGTGAAGCGGCTCTCGGCGGTCACCGTCGCCGAAAAGCCGTTGCCCGGCACCGCCGGCTCCGCACCGAGCGAGCCCGCGGCAACCTGGACGTTCTGCGCGCGCACCGCGGCGAGCGCCTGCGCCGCGGCCATGTTGTAGCCCTTGAGCTTGTCCGCGTCGAGCCAGATGCGCATCGCGTACTCGGAACCGAACTGGCGCACGTTGCCGACGCCGGGCAGGCGCTGGATCTGCGGGATAACGCTCGCCGCGAGCATGTTGTTGAGCGCGTAGGAATCGAGCGAGCCGTCGTCGGATTTCAACATGGCGACCATGAGGAAGTCCGGGTTCTGCTTGGCGACGACAATGCCCTGCTGGGTCACTTCGCTGGGAAGGCGCGGCGTCGCCAGGGAAACCTTGTTTTGCGTCTGCACCTGGGCGATGTCGGCGTTGGTGCCAGGTTCGAAGGTCAGCGTGATCGTCGCCGAACCATCCGAACCCGAGCTCGAGCTGAAGTAGGCGAGGTTGTCGATGCCGGTCAACTGTTGCTCGATCACCTGGGTCACGGTTTTCTCTACCGTGCTCGCGTCGGCGCCCTGATAGTTCGCCGCGACGACGACCTGCGGCGGTGCGATCGACGGATAGGATTCGATACCGAGCTGGGTGATCGAGATCACGCCGCCGAGCGTGATCAGGATGGCGACGACCCAGGCGAAGATCGGACGGTCGATGAAGAAATTGGGCATGGGTCTGGTTGCTCGGAAAGCGCTATGCGCAAATCAAAAAGAATTGCCGCCAAACCGCGAACAAGGGCCGAACGAATCTGGTATGGCTTTCTTCGTGGCTTCGTCGCGGATCTTTGCTCCTACTTCGCTGCCGTCGGCGTTGGCTGCCATGGCGCCGCCTTGGCCGGCTCGCCGGGCTTGACCTTCTGCAGGCCGCTGACGATGACCTGATCGCCGTCGACGAGGCCGTCGGTGACAATCCAGCTGTCGCCGCGCAGACGCTCGGCCTTGATCTGCTTTTGCGCGACGTTGCCGTCGGCACCGACGACAAGCACGTACGGCCCGTTCGCGTCGCGCTGCACTGCGCGCTGCGAGACCAGCCAGGCGTGCTTGAGATCGCCGAGAGTCAGGCGCACGTTGACGAACTGCCCGGGCAGCAGGCGATGCTGCGGATTGGGCACCGTGCCGCGCAACGACACCGCACCGGTCGCCGCGTCGACTGCCTGGTCGGAGAAATCGAGCACACCCGGTTCGCTGTACACCGCCCCGCCGGGCAGCAGCAACTCGAGCTTGGCCTTGTCCGGCTCGGCAAGGTCGACGCTGCCGGACGCCGCGGACGCGCGCAGCCTGTCGAGTTCGCCAACCGCCAGGGTGAAATTGACGTAAAGCGGGTCGACCTGGTCGATGCGTGCGAGCAAGGTCGCCTCGCCCTGGCCAACCAGGGCGCCTTCGGTGACCTGCTGCTGGCCGGCGCGACCGGCGATCGGCGCGGTCACATTGGTGTAGTCGAGGTTGATTCTGGCCGACTCGGCGTTGGCCTGCGCCTGCTTGACCGCGGCCGCGGCGGTGCGTTCGGCGGCATTGGCGTTGTCGACGTCGCTCTTCGACAGCAGGCCCTTGGCGCCGATACTGCGCGCGCGCTCGGCGGCGACGTGCGCATTGGTATAGGTCGCCTGCGCCGCAGCCAGATTGGCGAGCTGCGCGTTGTAGGCTGCACGCATCGGCGCCGGGTCGATCTCGAACAGGAGCTGGCCTTGCTTGACGTCGCTGCCTTCGACGTAGGCGCGTTTTCGCAGCACGCCGGCAACGCGCGCGCGCACATCGGCGCTGCGCACGGCGGCGAGGCGGCCAGTCAATTCCTGGGTCAGCGGCACGGCTTGCGCGTGCGCCGCGACCACGCCGACTTCGGGCGGTGGCGGCTTCTGCTGCTGCTGGGGCTTGCCGCAGCCGGTTGCGAGGACGGCGGCGGAGAGGAACAGGATGCGCGCAGAAATCTGGGGCATGGAAGCCTCGAAACAGAGACAAAACGGGGGCGGAGCAAAGTTCGCGCAATATCGGCGCGATGGCAAGCATGCAGCCGGTATTATTGGACTGAAAAGTACATTAAAAGCAACGGCTTGCGCCCCTGCCGGAAGTCACGGCCGGAACCGGCCAGGCGCAGCGACGAGACCGTTCAGTGCCGGTGGCCGATGGCGAGATATTCGCGGCTCTGCATCTCGATCAACCGGCTTTCGGTGCGCGCGAACTCGAATTTCAGACGCCTGCCGCGGTACAGCTCGGAAATCGGCGCCGCGGCCGAGAGCACGAGGTTGACGCCACGGTCGTAGAACTCGTCGACGAGATTGACGAAGCGCCGCGCCGCATCCTCGCTGGCGGAAAAATCGACGAACTGCGGCACGTTCGAGACGAGCACGGTGTGGAAGCTCTTGCCGATCTCGATGTAATCGGCGACCGCGCGCGGGCCCTCGCACAGCGCGGTGAATTCGAACCAGATCGCGCCGTCGTTGACGTGCTTGAGCGGAATGTCGCGATCGTTGATGTCGATGGATTGCGGGGTTCGGGACTCGGAGCCCGGGGTTCGGGAAACCTCGGCGAATACTGCGGCAAGCCGTTCTTCCGCGTTGTCACCGAGCGGGGAAAAATAGACGCCGGCATGGGTCAGCGCACGCAGGCGGTAATCCTGCTGCGCATCGAGGCCGACGATTTCGCAGTTCTTTTCGAGTAGATCGATCGCGGGCAGGAAGCGCTCGCGCTGCAGGCCGTCCTTGTACAGGAGCTTGGGCACGATGTTCGAGGTCGTCACCAAGGTGACGCCGCGTGCGAACAAATGTTTCAACAAATTGCCGAGGATCATTGCGTCGCCGATGTCGCTGACGAAGAACTCGTCGAGACAGAACACGCGCGCCTCGGCGGCAAAATGCGCGGCGACCGCGACGAGTGGGTCCTCGTGGCCCTTGAGCCGGTTCAGTTCGACGTGCACTTCCTGCATGAAGCGGTGGAAATGGCGGCGCAACTTGGCTTCGAGCGGCAGCGATTCGTAGAACAAATCGACCAGAAACGTCTTGCCGCGCCCGACCGAGCCGTGCAGGTACAAACCCTTTACCGGCGGTGTCGCACGCAGACGCTGCCACCACCTGGTTTTTTCCGCGGCAAGCAGCTCGGCCTGGATGCGATCGAGGTACGCGAGCACGGCGCGCTGTGCGGGATCGTCCTCCCAACGCTGGTCGGCCACGCCTTGCGCGTAGAGCGCGCCCGGTGTACCAGGCTGCGTCCCTGCCGGTTTGTTCATGCGGCCGCCGGTGGCAAGTTCTCGCGCACGCGCTCGTGCACGATGCTGCGCAGCTCGATCAGTTTGCCGTGGAAGAAATGCCCGGTATCCGCGACCTTGACCAGGTCGGGCGGCGGCACGATCCGCGCGGCGAACGCGTACACCTCCCGCGGCGGCACGACATCGTCGGCCTCGCCCTGCACGATCAACCACGGGCAGGCCGGCGGCGCCAGCGCGCCGGTGTGGAAGCGTTTGACCGCGGGCGCGACCGTGATCAGCTGCGCCGTCTCGCACAGCGCCGCCGCGCGCATCGCGACGTAGCCGCCGAACGAGAATCCGGCCATCCACAACGCGGCCTGCGGACGTACGCGTCGCAGCCAGTCGACGATCGCGAGCGCGTCGTCGACTTCGCCGCGCGCGTGGTCGTATTCACCGCCCGACTTGCCAACGCCGCGAAAGTTGAAGCGCGCCGTGGCGAGGCCGAGTTCGCGCAGCGCGCGTTCCAGCGTGGTCACGACCTTGTTCGTCATCGTGCCGCCCTGCACCGGATTCGGGTGACAGATCACCGCGACACCATTGCGCGCGCCTTCGGTCGCAGGCAAATCCGTCGCAACCTCGAGCGCGCCCACGGGACCGGGAATGAGGAAGGTCCCCGCGGTCTCGGGAAAATGCTCGGGGGCAGGGGGTGTGTTCATGGGGTTGCGAATGATAGCCGATGCCCGCATCGTCTCCGCATGAACCATCTTGCCCACGTCCTCCTCGCCGGCCCCGACCCCGACCTGCAGCTCGGCGGCCTGCTCGCGGATTTTCACCGCGGCGCGCCCGATCCGGCCTGGCGTGACGGCGTGCGCGACGGCGTCGCGCTGCACCGGAAGATCGACGGCTACACCGATGGCCATGCGATAGTCGCGGGCCTGCGCTACCTGTTCGAACCGCCATTTCGCCGCTTCGCCGGCATCCTCATCGACATCTACTTCGATCATGCGCTCGCGCAGCGCTGGAGCGACTACGCACGCGGCGAGACGGTCGATGCCTTGTCCGCACACGCTTTGCATCTTGTAGAGGCCAATCGCGGCTGGCTGTCGCCCGAACTGCTGCGCTTCGCGGCGTACATGCGCACAAACGGGCTGTTCGGCGCCTACGCGCGACGGGAGATGATCGAGCAGGTACTCGCTGGTGTCGGCAGCCGTTTGCGGCATGCGAATCCACTGGCCGAAGCGGGTCCGACGCTGTGGAAAAACGCACAGTTACTCGATGCGGGATTCGAGGCGTTCTTTCCCGACCTGATCGCATTCGCCACGTCGTTTCACAACGACCGCAACGGAATCCAGGGCCGCTCCATCCCTCGGCATTGAGCGGCGGCTCCGCCACCCGCTCGAACGGCGAGAGTTATTGCTGCTGGCGCAGCCCGTCGGCAATAACCCTATTTGACCTGGCTCACCATCCACTCGACCGTGGCCTTGACCTGGGCGTCGGTCAGCGACGGGTTGCCGCCGCGCGCGGGCATCACGCCCTTCTTGCCGGTGAAACCCTCGGTCGCGTGCTTGACCAGCGTGTCGAGGCCCTCGGCCACGCGCGGCGCCCAGGCAGCCTTGTCGCTGAGCACCGGCGCGCCGGTTGCGGCGTTTTCATGGCAGGTTTGGCAGAGGTTGCCGAAGATCGTCTTGCCATCGGTGGTGCCGCCGTAGGCGACCTGCGCCGCCGCGGCCTTGGCTGCTGCCGCCTGCGCGTCCGCCAGCGCGGCCTTGCCGGTGTCGCCGGCATAGACACCGCCGACCGGCGCGATGCGCTGCTCCACTTCGTCGACGTGCGAGGGATTGATCGGCGGCGGGTTCTTCGAATACAGGTACAGCGCCACGCCGATCAGCGCGAACATGACCAGCACGAGAAAGCTGATCAGCTGCGAGAAGTGCTTGAGGAAGGTCCGGTCGGCGTCGGTTACGGGATTGGTCACGGGTCAGCACCTGTAGAAGCCGGCCTTGTCCGGCCGAGGAAAACGATCCGCACGGCGAAGGACCATGCGCAAGGCCACAAAGTATAGCGGCGAGTCCGTGCGCGCGGAAGGCGGGCCGCCTGCGAACCCGATTTCAGAGTCTGTCCTCGAAACGTGGCGAGCGCAGGGAATTTGCGCGTCGCCGGAGCGCAGGAACCGGAATTTCCCGGTCGCAACCGGGGATTCCGGGCACCGTCGCCGCGCAAATTCTCGAGTATCGCAGCTCTGGGGACCGATGCTCAGGCCATGCCGCCGTTGACCCCGATCACTTGCCCGTTGACGTAGGCGGCCACCTCCGAGCACAGGAACGCGATCACTGCGGCGACCTCCTCGGGCCGTCCCGCGCGCCCGGCCGGCACGAGCTGGCGGATCTGCGCCTCGTCGAACGCCGCCTCGGCGAGGCGTCCGGCGATCACCCCGGGGGCAACCACGTTGACAGTCACTCCGCGCGAGGCCATCTCGCGCGCCAGCGACTTTGCCGCGCCGTGCAGCGCCGACTTCGCGGCCGCATAGTTGACCTGGCCACGGTTGCCGAGCTGGGCCGCGACCGACGACAGCACAACGATGCGCCCGAACCTCGATCGCGCCATCGGCAGCAGCAGCGGCTGGGTCGCGTGGAAGAACCCATGCAGCGACACGTCGATCACGCGGTGCCATTGCGCCTCACCCATGCCCGCGAGCGGCGCGTCATCGTGGATGCCCGCATTGTGCACGAGGATGTCGATCGGCCCGGATGCAAGCATCGTCTCGATTGCCGCGCGCGTGGTCGCCGCATCGGCGATATCGAACGTCACCACTTCGCCCGAGCCGCCGCGCGCGCGGATTTCGTCCATCGCGGCCTGCGCGCGCGCCGGATTCGCGCGTGCCTGCGCGTAGACGTAGCATCCCGCCGCCGCGAGCGCCGCGCAGATCGCCACGCCGATGTCGCCGCTGGCTCCGGTGACGAGGGCGCGGCGTGACTTTGCATCCGTAGTCTTCACTATCATTCAGACATTCTTGCACAGCACGACGCCAGCCAATCGGATTGGCCGCGAACACCGATTCAACCACAACCTCTCACTACAGGAACCGCCATGTCAGCCCCGATGTACACCATTCCACTCAGCCACCGGCGCACGGAGAACCTGCATATCGTGTTCTGGCTGATAAAGGACATCAGCTGGTGCCTGATGTGGCGCACGCTCGGCATGATCATGATCGTGCCGACGCTCGGTGCGGCGATCTTCATCACCTGGCGTGCGCGGCACCTGCGCGAGGACCTCGCACACAACCTCGCCGTGGTGTTCTGGATCACGGCGAACGCGTGGTGGATGACCGCCGAGTTCTTCGAGTTTGACGAGGTCGCGCTGTGGCACGGCATCAGCGGCAGGCAGTTCGCGCTGATTCCATTCTGCATCGGTGCGGGGATTCTGGCTTGGCACTATCTTGCACGGTTCGTCGCCGTGCATACGGCCAACGCCTGATCGCGTCAAGGCGAGGCGTGAATCACCGCCGCGCGGCCTTCGGCAAGGGTGCGCCCGGCGTGTTCGACACGGAATGCGTACTGCCAGCTCGTGCCGCCGTCGAGCAGCTTGAGCGCGTGCACGGCCAGCGGGCCGGGCAGGTCATCGATACGCGCCAGGTGCAGGCGCACATCGCGCAGCGCGACGAGGAAGCCCGGCGCCGCGACTGTGCCTTCGCGCTGCGCGAGCAGACCGCCGTGCACGGCCATCGCCTGCGCGCCGTATTCGCACAGATGCAGCGCGCGCAGCATGCCGTCGCTGCGCAACGGATTGTCGCCGTGCGTGTGCGAGACCGCGCTCATGTGGATGCTGGCACCGTCCCAGGCGAGCACGCTGTCGAGCAGGCTCATCGCGCCGCGGTGCGGGATCAGATGTTGCCATTGCGGCTTAGCGATCATGTTGCGAATTCCGCGCCATGATCGTCGACAGACAGAAATGGAAAGCGACGCCGAGCGCGACGGTCAGCCCGATCGCGCGCAGCACCGGCACGCTCGAGGTTGCGAGCAGGCCGAACACGAACACCGCCGAGACGACGCAGACCAGGGTCGCATGCAAGGTACGCCGCGCCTCTGCCGCGTCGTCCACCCGGCGCTCGAAGAACAGCGCATAGTGCAGACCGAGACCCGCGGCGAGGGTCAGCGCGACGAGATGGAACAACGACAGCGAGACGCCGCCTGCGCGTAAAACGGCGAGCACGAGCAGGGTGGCGAGCGACATCGGCGCGATCACGTGCCAGGTGCGACGCAGGTCGCGGAAGGCGACAGCAACGACGGCAGCAAGCAGGACGAGTGCGGCGAGCAGAGCGATGCCGATGCGCGCGCGGTAGTCGGCGACGAGCGATTCGGAGGCGTCTTTCAAGTCGAGCAGCCTGACCTTGCCGCCGAGTTGCGCGACCGCCCCGGCCAGCGCGTCCGCATCATGTACACCGCTGAGCGTAGCGAGACCGAGCGCATGGCCGTCGCGTTCGCTCAGCATCGCGTTGAGCCGCGCGCCGAGCAGTGACGCGCCGAATGTTTTCGGCGTCAGCGGCGGCAATTGGCGCGCGGCTTCGACGTCGTCGACGAACGGCGCGAACAGGCCGGGTTGGAATTCGCCGTCTTCGGTAGCGCGGTCGAGCGCGGTTTGCAGCGTCGCGCGATCGGGCAGTTTCGCCTGCCGCGCCTTTTGCGTGGCGATGCTCGGCAGGTAGCGGCTCGGCAGTTCGACATCGTCGACGAGCTTGTCGGAAATCCATTTTTCCACTTGTGGAGAAATTTTCTCCGACAAGGCGAGCACGCCATCGGCGTCCGCTGCATCGAGCACGAGCAGATAACGCACGTCGGGCGCGCCGAGCGCGGCGCGCAGTTCGCCGTCGCGCCGCAACAGCTTTGCCGGCACCGGCGTCAGCGCGGCGAGATCGTTCTGCCACAGCGGTGTCGGCGCGAAGGCGATCGCGGCACAGGCGAGCACGAGCAGCAGCCACGGCAGCGCGCGCAGGCGCGGCGCCGCGTCCAACGCTTGGCGCAGTGTTTCCAGCCACGCCAGTTCGGCGACATCGTGCAAGCGCGCGGGCAGCACAGCGGGCAACAGGTAGCGCGTGACGAAACCGGCAACGATCAGCCCGACGATCGTGAACACGGCGAGTTGCTGCAGCCCGGCTACGCCCGAGGCGAAGAAGGCGAGATAGGCGATGCAGGCCGAGGCGATCGCCAGGCGCAGCAGCGGCCAGACGTCGAGCAGGCTTTGCTGCGCGCTTGCGCCCGCGCGACGGTGGCTGAGCAGGCGCAGCGGGTATTCCTGGGCGACGCCGAGCAGGGTGAAGCCGAAGGCGAAGGTGATGCCGTGGATCGGCCCGAACGCGAGCGCCGTTGCGGCGATGCCGGCAAGCGCGCCGCTGGCGATCGGCAGCGCGGCACTGAGCAGCACGCCGGGGTGGCGGTAGGCGAGCAGCAGCAGCAGGGCGAACGCGGCCGTGCCGATGCCGCTGAGCCATTCGGCTTCGGCGCGCGTGTTGGCGTTGACAAGCACGCTGAAATAACCGGGACCACTGATTTCCAGAACGGCACCTTTGCTGCCGGGCAACGCTCCGAACTTCGCGCGCAGCGCATCAATGGCTGCGCCTTGCGCGGCCGGATCGAATGCCGGCGCCGCTGTTTCGACGAGCAGCAATGCGCCGCCGTCGGGCGCAGCCCAGACGCCGTCGCGCATCTGCGGCGCCTTGGTCGGCGTCCAGCGCTGGGCGAGTTTGAGCATCTCCAGCGTCGGGTCGCGCGCGAGCCAGGGCTTGAGCAGGCCCGCCGCCGGCGAGGCGAGATCTTCGATGCGCTGCTGCAATTCGTCGCGCAGGAAACCGGCATCAAGATTCTGCGTGTCGAGCGTCGACGACAGCAGATAGCGATAGGGCAGCAGCGCCGGATCGAGCGCAGACAAGTCGGTTTCGCCGTCGAGTGCGCGCGTGAAGCGCGGATCGTCATGCAGCGCTTGCGTCAGACCGCGGCTCAGTTCGGCGACGCCCTCGAAGGAATCCTGTTTCACCGAAATTTCGAGCAGCAGCAGGCGCGACGCCGGCCCTTCGCCGATCTGGTCGAGCAGCAGTTTTTGATCCGCATTGCGCGGTGGCGGCATGAACGCGCGCAGGTCGCTGGTGACAACGAGGCTGCGCTGCACGGCGAGAGCGAGCACGGCCAGCACGAGCAGCCACAGACCGAGCAGGAGCAGACGCCGGCTCAACGTGTGTCGCCACTGCACAACTTGGTGACGGCCGCACGTGTCGGCGGTTCGCCGAGCGCGCTTTGCGCCAGCTCACCGAGCAACATCGTGCTTGCATCGCCGTCGGTTTCGTCGAGGGTGAAGCAGCGCGGCTCGTTCGCGCGGCCGTCGACGGTCATCGACTTGAGCTGTTTGGCAAGCACCGGCGAGCGCGGAGTGAGGGTCAGGCGCCAGTCCGCGTTGTGTTGCATCGCCACGACGACGAAGTCGCGGTTCAACGCCGCGGCGTCGCCGCCGAGCAGCGCGGAGAATCCGCCGAGCAGCGCGCCGAGTTCTGGTGCGCGTTCGAGCGAGAACTTGCGCTCGACCTTGCCTTCGCGCTGCACGCTGACCTCGCTGCCGCTGATCGTCGTCGTCTCGCGATACGGCACTTCGACGCGCTTGCCGAGCTGGCCCGCGCCGCCGTAGTGCAACTGGCCGCGCAACAGCATCGGCCTTCTCAGCATGTGCAGGAAGCGCACCTCGGCATAGACCGTGTCGGCTGGTGGCGCGCGACGCAACGAGGCGATCAGCGTCGCCGTCGCAGGCACGAGTTCAGTCGGCAGCGGCGGCGACGGGTTCGCTGCGAGGTTGAGCGCGCTGAGCAGGGCGATGCCAGAAATCATAGAAATTGAACCAGTTGTACGGCGATTGCCGGGTGTAGTGCTCCAGGCGCGCGGCGAAGCGCTGCGCCCACTCCTGCAGCTCGCCGCTGCGCTCGCTGCGCGCGATCTTCACGCTGGCCGCCAGCGTTTCGAAGTGCAGATCGTAGCGGTTGCCGCCTTGATAGATGCCGAACCCGAGCACGATGGGCAGGTCGAGCATCGAGGCGATCTGATAGGCCGCTACCGGAAATTGCGCCGCACGGCCGAAGAAGTCGACCGTGGCGGTCGCCTCGCCCGCGCGCGCGCGATCGGCAAGCAGGCCGATCAGCGCACCCTGCTGCGCGGCCTCGTGCAGCGACAGGGCGAGCGCGCCCGGATCGACGCCGGCGTCAATCACGTTGTTCGCGACCTCGGGATTGAGCGCGTGCAGCAGTTCGTTGAGCGCGCGCGTCTGCTTCAGGTCCATCACCACGCGCAGTTTTACTTCGGGCCGGCGCAGGCTCAGCGCACGCAGCGCCTCGAAGCTGCCGAAGTGCGCGCCCAGCAGGAGTACGCCACGGCCATGCGCGATTTCGTTCTCGATCTGCTCGAGGCCGTGCACGCGCACGTCGAAACGATCGAGGGTGGTGTCGTGCAGCAGATAGATGCGGTCAAGAATCGTCGCCGCATAGCTGTGGATATGCCTGAGAATGTCCCAGGCATGCGCCGGACGGCCGAGTGCCGTGTCGAGGAATTCGCGTGAATCGCGGCGCTCGCGCGTGCGGCGGAAAAAGAAGTACAACGTGATCGGGTAGAGCCAGGCGCGGGCGAACGCGCGCCCGGCGTGCAAGCCGGCGGCACGGATCAGCCAGATGGCGAAGCGGCCTCCCGCTTCGCGGCGCTGGTGCCAGTGCGCGCTCATGCCTCCGCCTTCGCCGCGGTCTCGACGATGCCGCTCGCGAGCGTTGCCGCTTTGTGGAGAATGCGAAAATGTAGTTTTTTGCTCTTTTCCTCGATACGCAGTTCGGCTTCGATGCCGGGCAGCAGCGGCGCGCTGAATTTCACCTGCGCCAGCGCAGCGACACGCATGCCGGTTTCGCGCTCGACCGCCGCGGCGACGCGATCGAGCAGGACCACGCCGGGTACGACCGGCCGCCCCGGAAAATGGCCGGGCAGTGCGGGGTGATCGGTGGCGATGAAGAAACGCGACGTGCTCATGCGCAGATGATAACCCGCAACCCCGGACCGCTCTGTTTCGTTTCGATACGTGAACCTGCGCACAGCCTGCAGGTTGGGGTTCGCGTTGCTCACCCCAACCTATGGGCTAAGTGGCGTTGACGGCGCCGCCGGCGAGCAAGTTGTCGAGTGCAGCAGCTTTGGCGGCAGGTTCTCACGGTTCGATCAGGCTGGGCCAGACGCGACCGAGCTGCGCGAGGAATCCGGCCAACGTATGCCGCGGCGCTTGGGGCAGCAGCAGCGGGCGCAACAGGAATTCGCCGAAGAACAGGACCGCGACCGCGAGCGGCAGGATCGTCGTGCCGAACAAGCGCGACGGCGGCAGCACGGCCGCGGCAAGCAGGCCGCGCTCGTGCAGCACGCAGAGCAGGCACAACAGCGTCAGCGTCACCTGGAAGACGGCCCACAGCCCGGTGAGCCGCCGCGCATAGCGCGCGATCGCCGGCTCGCGCAGGCGCGCCTCGCCTTCCATCGCGCTGATCGCGCGCGCGATCAGCGGCGTGCGCGGGCGCACGAGGCTGCGCGCGAACAGCCAGCCGACGAAGGCAGCGATCAGCGCCGGCAGCAGGTCGATCATCAGGCCCGCGCCTCCAAACCACCACGCCGCGGCTTCGACGAAGGCCATCGCCGCGATCGCGCCACGCAGCGCGCGCGGGGTGACGACGAAGAAGAATCCCAGCGCCAGCGGCACGATCGCCGCGCCGATCGCATCGTCGTGCCGCCAACGGCCGAACAGCGCCAGCGCGAGGATGGCGAGCCAGACCGCAACGCGCATCGTCAGAACCTGTCCTCAATTCGCGCGATGCGTCTGGATATGCTCCGCCAGCGCACGCAGGCTCGAGAAGATGCGCTTGTTGTCGGCGTTGTCCGAACGCAACTGGAAGCCATAGCGCTTGGACACAGCCAAGGCAAGCTCGAGCGCGTCGATCGAATCCAGGCCGGTCTCGGCGCCGAACAACGGTTGCTCGGGAGCGAACTGTTCCGCGCTGATGTGTTCGAGGTTGAGGCTGGAAACGATCAGACTGGCGAGTTCGTGTTCGGCGGGCGTCTGCTGGTCCGACATGGTCCTTCTCGGGTTGCGGTCTTGCCGCTTCGCTGCGGCGACGGCCGCACAGTGTATCATTGCGCGATCCAAAACCTTATCCCGCGCCGCCGGCGCCGACTGCCTTTGTCTACCGCACAACCCGATATCGCCGAATCACTGCATTCCGCCGCGAGCGCCGATCTGGCGCCGCTGCGCGTCGCCTACGAATCCGCCGCACTCGCCGCGATCCTCGGCGACAGCGATGTGCTCGCCGTGTTCGGCTTCGGCGCGCGCGCACCGGCGGCGCATGCCGATCCGCGCTACCTGCGCGTCAATCTTGAACCGAGCGGCGATGCCGCGCCGTTCGAGGTCTGGCGCGTGCGTGGACACGTACGCACGCAGCGCGACGGCGACATCGCCTGGGCCCTCGACGGCGACTACGCGTTCGGCGCGATCGAGGTCGACGAGGCCGTGCACGGCGACATCGAAGGCGCAGCCGAGTTCGCCTACCGACGTCTGGTCGATGCGCTCGGCGCGAGCGACACGCCGCACGTGCTGCGCATCTGGAACTATCTCGACGCGATCAACGCCGGCGAAGGCGATGCGGAACGCTATCGCCGCTTCTGCGTCGGCCGCGCCGCAGGATTGGCCGCGCATGGCTTCGTCGACGCCTATCCGGCCGCGACCGGCATCGGTGTGCGCGACGGCCACCGTGTGTTGCAGATCTACTGGTTGGCCGCGCGCACCGCTGGCACCGCGCTGGAGAATCCGCGTCAGGTCAGTGCCTGGCGCTACCCGCGCCAGTACGGAATCAAGGCGCCAACTTTCGCCCGCGCGATGCGCGCACCAACGCAAAGTGCACAAGTATACATTTCCGGAACCGCAGCCATCGTCGGCCACGCCTCGCATCATCACGACGATCTCGAAGCGCAGATCGACGAAACACTGGCCAATATCGACAGCGTGCTCGCCGCCGCGCAGATCGCGCCGGCCGGCCGCCTCGATGGTGGCGCCGTGCTCAAGGTCTACGTGCGTCGTGCCGAAGACCTCGAGCCCGCGCGCAAACTGTTGCGCGAAAAGCTGCCCGCTTCAGCGCAACCGCTGCTGCTGCGGGGCGACATCTGCCGCAGCGAGCTGCTGATCGAGATCGACGGTGTGCAGAGCAGCTGAGCGACGCTGGCCGGGACGCAAGACAGCGCGGTCAACGCATGACCCCGCCAGGCATCAACGGTTTCTCCCGCGGCCATCGGATCCATCCACCTTGCGGTAGCGGATATCGAACCGCGCCGCCCACCGGATTCAGAGCGCTTTACGCCGCCGCGCAACCGGACACAGCGAACGCCCGCCGACGACGAGCGCGCCGATCCACCACGCCAGCGCGGCGTTGTAGACGAGGTGGCCCTGCTTGGGCACGTCGGCAAGACCGTCGCCGAGCACGGTGACGGCGAGCGTGCCGAGGGTGACGACGAGGGTCAGCACGGTGACGGTGAGCAGGCGCGGCCAGGCACGCCAGCGCTGACGCCAGAGCAGGGCGATGAACGCGGCGAACGGCGTGCCGAACAGCAGGGTGCGCAGCAACGGGTGCCGGGCGAACAGATCGCTCCACGAGAAGAACTGCGCCGGCAGCGGGGCGAAATCACCGCCTTCGACCAGACCCAGCCCCGGCGCCACCCACGGATGCAGGTTCGCAAGGCCGGCCCAGCCGATGCGCAGGGCCATGTCGGGCTCGCGCAGCAACGCAAGCAGTTCGCGCGATCGTGACACCCTCGTCAACTCTGGACACAGGTCGGCCGGAAAGCCGGGCATCTGCCAGGCGCGTTTGCCCGAGTATTGCAGGCACTGCGGCGACAGGCCAAGCGATTGTGCGGTCGCGGCCGGGTCGCGCGAATTCGGCAGCAGTGCGGTAAACACGACATCGGCTTGGTTGAACACGTTGATCGCACGGATCTCCTCGCTGTCGCGCTGCAGCTGTACGACCTGGACGATGATGCCGGCGAGCGCGCCGATCAGCAGCGCCTTGCCTTTCCACAGCCAGACGCGGTCGCGCCAGCGGCCGAGCGCGAGCATCGCCACGGCGATGCCGAACGGCAGCACGATGTGCTGGATCTTGCTCAGCGCAAGCGCCGCGGCGGCGAGCGCGAGCAGGCCGAACGCATGGCCGCGCGCGGGCTTGCCTTCGTGGATCAGGATCAAGCCGGCAACGGCGTAGAGTGCAAGCAGCGCGGTCCACTCGGCATAGAACGTGTTCAAGTAGATCGTGTTGGCCGGGTCGGCGAACAGCAGCGGCAGCAGCAAGCCGTTGGCCAGCGCCGACCACGGCTCACGTCGGCGCAACCAGGCGATGGTGAAGGCAGCCCACAGCGCGAGCATCGCCGCGAGCTTGAACGCACCGATCCAGCGCACCGAATGCGCCTTCGCGCCGGTTGCGGCTTCCTCGGCATGGAACACGGCAGCGGCCGCCCCCTGGAACAGCAGCTCCGTCGACCAGTAGCAGATCGGATCCTTTGCGGCGACGAACCTGTAGCGCGAATACGGCGCGGCGGGACTGTTGCGGTCGGGCGGTACCGATTCGGGGCGGTCCGGATAGAGGTCGAAACAGGCGCTGTAGCGCACCTCGTCATAGCTGTTGGCCAACGCGATCAGCGGTTCGTGCAGGACCAGTGCACCGAAGCGCCACAGGCCGGCGAGCAGACACGCCGCGAGCGCCCACCACAGCCAGCGCGGAGTAGGCGGCGGCGCGGGGCGGGAGTCGGCTGGGTCGGACGCGGGCATAAGGGCCGGAAGTCTAGGGGTGCTTCGTGACCGGGACAATCGTTCCGGGCGCTGGGTGGAAATGTGATCCAATACACAAATGCTGCGTCGATTCTGCACGGTCGCTCCCGCCAATCGCAACGCGGACGCGTGGAATGTGCGGTGCTAGACTTTTTCGCACTGGAACGTTTCGTACTTGAATCAGGCGCCTGCGCCTTGGAGGGGTCATGAAGCAGCAACTGGGGCACTACGATCTGGTCGCCGAACTGGGCCGCGGTGGCATGGGCGTGGTTTACAAGGGCTACGAAGCCTCGCTGCACCGCTATGTCGCGATCAAGGTGCTGGCTGATTCGCTCGCGCACGACCCGGCGATCAAGGAGCGCTTCCTGCGCGAGGCGCGCAGCATGGCGGCACTCAACGATCCGCACATCATCCAGATCTACTTCATCGGCGACGACGAAGGCCAGACCTTCTTCGTCATGGAATTCGTCGATGGCGAATCGCTGAGCTCGGTGCTCAAGCGCGAGCACCAACTCAAGCCCGAGCAGGCGGCGAAGGTCATCTACCAGACCGCGCTCGGCCTTGCCACCGCGCACGACCGCGGCGTGATCCACCGCGACATCAAGCCCGGCAACATCATGATCGACAGCCGCGGCAACGTGAAGATCGCCGACTTCGGCATCGCGCTGTCGAGTGCGGACATTTCGAAGAAGCTGACCTCGACCGGCGAATTCGTCGGCACGCCGGGCTACCTCTCGCCCGAAGTCTGCCTCGGCAAGCTGGTCGACCAGCGCTCGGATATTTTCTCCCTGGGCATCGTGCTGTTCGAGATGCTCGCCGGGCGCATGCCGTTCACCGACGAGTCGCCGCTCGGCCTCATGCTCGAAGTGGTCAAGGCGGAGATTCCGGACGTGCGCGCGCTCAATGCCGACGTCGATCCGGAACTCTCGCGCATCCTTTCGCGCATGATCGCCAAGGAACCGGCCGACCGCTACCAGAGCTGCCAGGACCTCGCCGCCGACCTCGCCCGCCACCCGTTGCTCGCCAACGGCGCGACGCTGCAGCTGCGCACGCAACCCTCGCCTGCCGCGGCAACCTTGATCGGCATGAAGACGCCGGCGCCGGGGCAAAGCGCGCAGCCGAACACGACGCCGACGCCACGTCCATTGCCGAATGCGACGTCCGCACCCACGGCCGTGATCACTCCGCCGCGCGCGCAGACCACGCTGCCCGCGGTCGCGACGCCGAACGGGGCGCATCAGTCCCTGCTCGAACGCCAGGCGGCCGCGGCGCAGAAGAAGTCCGGCTCGGCCGCTCTGCCGCTCGCGATCGCCGCGCTGTTGCTGCTCGGCCTGGCCGGCGGTGCATTCGCCTATCGCGACCAGCTCGGCTTCATGAGGCAATTTCTGCCGGCAAGCCTGTTCGGTTCCGCGCCGGCGACCACGACCGAGGCGACAACGATGTCCGCGAGTGCGGCAACGAAGACGGCCAGCGGCTCCATCGCGCCTGCCAGCGCGACGGTGGCACCGTCGTCCGCGCCCGCCGTCCCGCCCCCAGCGCCGGTCGCAACCACGGTCGCCGAGCCGGCGGCGGCCGTGGTTGCATCGGCGACAGCGACCAACGGGGAAAATGCCGCAAAAGATGCAAGTGCGACAAATTCCACCACCGCAGGGGCGGTTGGCGGCGCTTCCCTGACCGAGCTGACCGCTGGCGGCAATGCCGCATCAGCGAGCGCATCCACAGCCAACGCAAGCGCACCGTCGAGTACACCCGCACCGGTCGACAGCGGCGCGAGCAGCCCCATCGAACCGCCGAAACCGCTGGCCGCGCCCACGGCCACGCAGATCGCCAAGGCCATGCCACCGCCACCGGCCGTGCCGCCGCGCCCGCATGTGCCCACCGTCGCCGTACTCTCGGGCGGCGACATCACGGTATCGGAACCGGCCGGGCGCGTGATCGAGCAGGCGCTCGCGCGCCGCGGCTATCGCCTCGCCGATTCCGACATGATGCCGGGTGCGGGACGCTATCTCTCCGGCCAGCGCGTGAACGTCCCGGCCCTGCTCGACATGCTGGCCAAAGGCGGCCGCGTCGACGCCGTCGTCATCGTGCATGCGCGTCCGACCGGGCAGCAGAACCTGCCGGCGTATGGCATGAACGTCGATGCGACCACGGCCCAACTCAACGTCATGACGTATGCCGTATCCGGTCGGCGCAAGCTCGGCGCCGGCTGGACCCAGAACGTGATCTACACGGGCCTGTCGGCCAAGCAGCAAGGCGAGGAGGCGGTCGAGGAAATCACGCCGCAGGTCGAAAGCCTGCTGGTCGAATACCGACCGGGACACCGGCACGACTGAGCTTTCAGAGGGCCGTGACGAGAAGCGGCCATGCGTATCCTCAAGGAACGCCGCGCGACTTGGCGCCGCGCCCGAGCACCTCGCGCGCGAAGCGGTAGCCCGTGGCGATCGCGCGCTCGTATTCGTGCCAGTCGAGCAGGCCGATGTCACCCATCGGCGGCGCAAGCAACAGGCTCGTCTGCGCCCGGCGCGCGGCGCTCGCGGTTTCTGCGTTGACCATGCCCGCACGCAACAGGATGTTGAGAATACCCGGCCGTAACGGGCGCCGGCACAGGCGCTGCCAGGCGAGCCGCAACGCCGACGGCAGGGCGAACTCCTCGACCTGCGCGCGCACCACGTCGTCGGCGCCGATGTCGATGCCGATGATGTCGCCGACCCGGGCTTCGCGCATCGGATCGACCGGCAGGTTGTTCATCACGGCGCCGTCGACATAGACCTCGCCATGGTGGAACACCGGCGGCAACACGCCCGGGATCGCGCTCGCCGCACGCAACCAGAGCCAGAGCGGACCACTGCGGTGCACCTGCGCGGTGCCTGCGGTCAGGTTCGCGGTGACCGCGTAGAACGGCAGCGGCAGATCGCTGATGTCGCGATCGCCGAACGCTTCGCGCAGCAGATGCGCGACGCGGCGTCCGCGGGTCAGCGAGATGAATGGAAACGTGTAGTCGCGCAGCGGCCGGCCGTCGACGAAGGCGCGGCGATAGTTGTAGAACATCTCCTCGACCGACCAGTCCAGGGCCACACCGGCGCCGATGATCGCGCCGATCGAGGTGCCGCCGACGCAATCGATCTGCTGGCCGTTTTCGCGCAACGCACGGACGATGCCAATCTGGGCGAACCCACGCGCACCACCGCCGGACAACACCAGGCCCATGCTGCGCCCGATCAGCAAGCGCGCGATGCGTTCGATATCCGCGCCGGCGCTGCCGCCGCGCACATGATGGTGGCGCGCACCACGCACCTGGGCCAACCACTGCGGCGCCCGGCCCGGCCCGATATCGCCCGCGTGCAGCAGAACCAGATGGCGCGCGCGCAACGGCATGTGCTCGGCGTTGATGTAGGCGACCTCAGGCCAGGCGCTCGCCACATCCGCGGCATTGGCCGGCAGCAGGAACGCATCGGCCTGGCGCGCACAGTGCGCGCGCCAGGCGGTCTCGCCGGCATCGCCGAGCAACAACACGTAGCGATGCGTAGCCTCGACCTCGTGCAGCCAGGCCGCGTCGTGCCCGTGCGCGACGGCGGCATCGATCAGGACGCACGAGCCATAACGCGACAACACCGTTGCCAGGGTGTGCGCGAAGCCCCGGGCATCGACACCGGCATCGTGCGCCAGGATCGCGAACGTGCGCGGCGCCGAATAGCGCACCTCGCCCGGGCGCTCGAGCAAATGCCGCGCGGTGACGCCAACCGAATGCAGCATCGCCTGCGGATATTTCGCGACGAGGCGATGGAAGGAATCGGCCGACAGGCGCAACACGACGCTGTCGCGCAGTGCGCGCACGAGTGAAGCACGCGGGGTTCGCGCGATAAGGCTGATCTCGCCGGCCACTTCGCCAGCGCCAAGCAGGCCGAGCAGGGTGAGCACGCCATCCGCCTCGCGCCGGTAGGCGGCAAGACCCCCGTTGCGCACGATGTAGAGCGCATCGGCGACTTCGCCTTCGTCGAACAGCACCGCGCCGCCGAGCAGCATGCGCGCTTGCAGCTCACCCGCAAGCTCGGCGATACCGCCGCCATCGAGCGGGGTGAACAGATCGATGCCGCGCAGGAACGTCTGCAAATCGCCGCCTGGAGTTGCAAAGTCGGAATGGCTCATTCGTTCATGCTAGCGCCGCGACGACTTGATTTTCCCGTTGCCGCGTTCATTTCTGCGATCATCGCCGGTCGTAACGCGCAAGCCGCGGCCACTCCTCGTCGTGTTTCTTTATGAGAATCAGCCATTTCCGTCCATGAACCCAACCAATCCCCTGCTCGCCGATACTGCCCTGCCCGCATTTGCCACCATCCAGCCCGAGCACGTCGGCGCCGCGATCGAGGCGGTGCTCAGCGCGTACCAGCGCGAAATCGACGCGTTGAATTCGGCTCCGGCGCCGCGCGATTTCGCCAACACGATGCTGCCGCAGGAGGCGCTGGAGATGCGCCTGGAGCGCGCCTGGTCGCCGGTCTCGCACCTGCATGCCGTAGCCGATTCGCCGGCGCTGCGCGAAGCGTATTCGGCCGCGCTGGAGAAGATCACCGAATTTTCGACCGAGCTCGGCCAGAACCGCGCGCGCTACTCCGCGGTGAAAGCCGTGGCCGATCGCGCCGACTTCGCCAACCTGCCGCGTCCCGCGCGTACCCTGGTCGAACATGCCTTGCGTGATTTCCGCATGTCGGGCGTGGCGCTCGAGGAACCGCAGCGCTCGCGCTTCAAGGAGATTGCCAATCAATTGTCCAAGCTGTCGAACGAGTTCGAGAACGCCGTGCTCGACGCGACCGAGGCGTGGTCGGAACAGGTCGGCGAAACGCAGCTTGCCGGACTGCCCGAAGCCGAACGCGCGCTGCTGAAGCAATACGCCGAGGAGGCCGGACATGACGGCTGGCGGGTCACGCTCAAGCAGCCCAGCGTTACCGCGGTGTTGACCTATGCGGACGATCGCGGCCTGCGCGAGCGCGTCTACGCCGCATACCAAACACGCGCGTCGGACCAGGGTCCGAACGCAGGCCAGTTCGACAACTCCCAGCGCATCGAGCAGATCATGGCGTTGCGCCACGAAGGCGCGCGATTGATCGGGTTCGACAATGCCGCCGAGGATTCGCTCGCGACCAAGATGGCCGGCACGCCCGCGCGCGTGCTCGCGTTCCTGCGCGACCTCAACGCGCGCGCCAGGCCGGTCGCACAACGCGAGCTGGAAGAGCTGCGCGAATTCGCCCGCGTCGAATTGGACATCGCCGATCTGCAACCCTGGGACGTGGCCTACGCCGCGGAAAAACTGCGCGTGAAGAAGTACGCGCTCAGCGAAGAAGAACTCAAGCCGTATTTCCCGGCCGAGGCGGCGATCACCGGGCTGTTCGCGATCGTCGAGCGCGTGTTCGGCGTGCGCTTCGTCGCGCGCGACGGCGTCGAGGTCTGGCATCCCGACGTGCGTTTCTACGACGTCGTCGATGCGCAGGGCAAGACCATTGCCGGCGCCTACTTCGATCTCTACGCACGCTCGGGCAAGCGCGGCGGCGCATGGATGGACACCTGCCGCTCGCGCTATGCGAACGGTGGCGAAATGCACCTGCCGATCGCCTATCTGACCTGCAACTTCGCCCCGCCGACCAAGGACATGCCCTCGCTGCTGACCCACGACGACGTGACCACGCTGTTCCATGAAACCGGCCACGGCCTGCATCACATGCTGACCGAGATCGACCTGCCCAGCGTCGCCGGCATCGACGGCGTCGAGTGGGACGCGGTCGAGCTGCCGAGCCAGTTCATGGAGAACTTCGCCTGGCAGCGCGAGGGGCTGGCACTGTTCGCGAAGCACTGGAAGACCGGCGAGACGCTGCCCGAGGAACTGTTCCAGCGCATGCTCGCCGCGCGCCACTATCACGCCGGCCTGTTCCTCGTGCGCCAGCTCGAGTTCGGTTTGTTCGATTTCCGCCTGCATCTCGAATTCGACCCCGCGCGCGGCGCGCGCGCGATGGAAATCCTGCGCGAAGTGCGCGACGAGGTCGCCGTGGTGATGCCGCCACCTTGGCAACGCATGCCGCACGCGTTCGGCCACATCTTCGCCGGCGGCTACGCGGCCGGCTACTACAGCTATCTGTGGGCCGAGCTGCTTTCCGCCGACGCGTTCTCGCGTTTCGAGGAAGCCGGCGTGTTCGACCGTGCCGCAGGCGATGCCTTCCGCCGCAGCGTGCTCGCGGTCGGCGGCTCGCGACCGGCGCTGGAGAGCTTCGTCGAATTCCGCGGCCGCGAGCCTGAGCCCGAGGCGTTGCTGCGCAGCTACGGCCTCGCCGCGTAGCGACCCATCGATGCTTTCGGTCGTCGTCAACTTCCACAACAATCGCCGCGAGGCGACGAACACGCTGCATTCGCTGACGCGTGCGTACCAGCACGACGCAGGCGCGATCGAGTTCGAGGTGATCGCGCTCGACCACGGCTCGACGCTGCCGTTGGACGAGGCGGACGTGCGTGCGTTCGGCCCGGAATTTCACTACCGTGGCGTCGAGACCAAATCGGTGTCGCCCGCGGCGGCGATCAACGCAGCCTGCCGCGATGCGCGCGGCGAGCGTCTGCTCGTGATCATCGATGGCGCACATATCCTCTCGCCAGGCATCTATGCGCTCGCGAACCGCGCGTTCGCGCAGTTCGACGCGCCCTTGCTCGCCACCGCGCCGTTCCATCTCGGCCCCAAGCAACAGAACGAATCGGTGGTCGAGGGCTACAACCAGCACGTCGAGGACGGCCTGCTCGCGCGCAGCGGCTGGAAACGGAATGGCTATCGCCTGTACACCATCGCCGGGGCCTTCGCCGATCCGGGCATGGCCTGGTTCGGCTGCGCATTCGAGAGCAGCTGCTTCGGCATCGGCAAGGACGATTTTCTCGAACTCGGCGGTTTCGACGAGCGGTTCGTTGCACGCGGCGGCGGCCTCGTCGCGCTGGATTTCTTCCAGCGTGCCATCGCGCGCGAACGCGGCGACTACGTGATGCTGCTCGGCGAAGCGAGCTTCCACCAGTTCCACGGCGGCGTCGCCAGCAACGCGACCAAGGCCGCGCACCCGTGGCAGGAATTCCACGACGAGTACGTGCGCATCCGCGGCAATCCCTTTGCCCGCGTGCCGCGCCGCCCGTTCTACTTCGGCACGCTGCCGAACGAAGCGCTCGCCGCCGCGCGCATCTCGGCCGAGCATGGACTTGCGCTGTGGCAGAAGGCGGTCGCTGCGGGTGAGGCATAATCAGCGCCCCATCCTGCGGAACCGCTGCGATGAAGATCGCCAGCTGGAATGTTCATTGATGTCCCAGACGGTTTCAGGACGTTCCAAAATCGCTAATTAATTGCAATTTAATCAATACCTTATAAGCTGCCAGAGAACCGAGTAGTTCCAAGCCATCCCATGCAATCCCCGACTTTTGGGGGTATCGCTGGGGGTATCGAACAAGGGCTCTTTCGCATGCTTACTGCCGTCCAGATCAAGTCAGCCAAACCCAGCACCCGGGCCTACAAGCTCTCCGATAGCGGCGGGTTGTTTCTGCTCGTCCAGCCCGGCGGATCCAAGCTCTGGCGGTACAAATTCCGAATCGGTGGCGTCGAGGGTATACACGCCTTGGGCGCCTTCCCGGAAATCGGGCTGGCTGAGGCGCGCGAAGCCCACACCCATGCCAGGAAACTCGTTGCCCAAGGCATCAATCCTGTCCATGCGCGCAAGGAAAAGAAGCTGGCGCTCGCTCAAGCTCAACTGTCCCGTGACAAGGGAGCCTTCTCGACCGTCCTCGCCGAATGGTCGGCCACTGAAGAAATCAACCTTTCCGCCAACACCGTCAATCAGCGCAGACGTGAGTTCAAGAAGCATTTGCTCCCCACGTTCGGGAGCCGCCAAATCAACAGCATCACTCGCGTGGAGTTGACCAAATTGCTCAAGTCCAACGAGGAGCGCACGCCTGAAGTAGCGCGAAACCTGCGCAACTACCTATGGTCAACGTTCGAGTACGCCATCAATACTGGCTTAGTAACCAGCAATCCGGTTCCGCCGCTCCAAGTGCTCAAAAAGCGCAAGCAGAAGAATCACCCAGCCCTTTCTCCGGAAGAGCTAGGTAATTTTCTACGAGAGCTAGATGCTGCTGCACACGTCAATGAACTGACCCGAATCGCAGCCAAGCTAGTGGCATTGAACACGGCACGAAAAGCCGAAGTCATCGAAGCGCCCTGGACTGAAATCGATCTCGTCAAAGGCATATGGGAGATTCCGGCTGAACGCATGAAGCCGCGTCGCCCTCACTGCATTCCTTTGTCGAAGCAGGCGCTGGCCTTGTTGAAGAAATTGCGTGCCATGACGCCCAACGATCAGGAATATCTGTTCCCGAACCGACGAGATCCTAAGCGACCGATGGCCAACCGAACGCTCAACGCCTTGATGGAGCGCCTTGGTTTTAGTGGCATTGGCACGCCTCACGGCTTGCGCGCTTCTTTTAGCACTCGCTTCAATGAAGAGTACGCGGGTGGTGATGCTCAAGCCAAGGCCGGCAAAGAGGCCGTTGAGTACTGTCTGTCGCACATGCCAATGGGCATGACTCGCGCCGCATATAACCGTTATGTGTACATGAAAGAACGCAAGACGATTCTGCAAGAATGGGCCGACTATCTGGATAAGCTGAAAGGCTCAAAGACGGAACCGCTTAAGCAAGCAGCTTGACTAGGTTTTTGTTGCATCCCTAGCCGTGACCTGTCTCCGTAGAGCCGCGATCAACTCATCTTCCACCCACCTTGGAGATCTGGGGCCGATCTGAATCGGTGCAGGCAGATACCCCTGCTTGACGTGTCGATAAAGGGTCGACTTCGACAGACCTGTGCGTGCGCAGACTTGTCTTTTGGTCAACAGAACCATCGGTGAAATTGTTACGATATCAGCTGCAGTCATGGCGCCCTCCATGTGCCAAGACTAACCCTGCATCGCGCTCGGAATAGTCGGAATTACGCGGTAAAAATGCGTTGAATCCGGAATTAGGAGCCCTGCATCGTTTCTCGCGAGGACCGCGAGCACTATTTCTCTTCGCAAGAAAGCTTTTGCGGCGCAGACATCAAGCTTTCGCTAGGGTAGGAAAATGGTTCTCTGCATGGCCGGCCTGAGGACATCATCATCTCGGATCGTCGACGCCTTGAGGCGCTTCGCGCCATCAAGCGAAACGATTTCGATTTCCTTGTGGGAAACCAGATCTGCTAATGCGCGTTTATAGATTCCACCATCTGCCGGCGAATCGTTGCAGGTGGAGCTGAACAACGATCCATAAGTAATTCCATCTGCCCGTTCGCGGAGAATAGGAGCTAATTGGTCCATCAGCATTCTTCGACTTGCATCGGCTGCAGACTCATCAAAACAGAATCCAAGTGGATCTTGCCTTGTATAGCTCAGGTCATTTTTTGCACTGTAGCCAAGTGCACGGAACATCTGGATACCAGCACCGCCGTAGTGAATGAAATTGTTGTTCTTCTCCCAATGCACTCGGGTCATAACGTCTCTGGCTCGCGGATGCTGCGACAGATGAACCAACCAGTAGTCGCCGTGCCCATCGGTACGAATGAAGAAGACCGTGTAGTACTTTGCACCGCACCCATCCACCAAACTCTTATAGAGTTGGCTTTGGATGAAAAGGCGGAAGTCTTTTTCATTGCGTTTGATTTCATCAAAGGTTCTTCCCTGCAATGGATCAGGTATGCCCAGTCCGCACAGGATTTTTGTAGATGTTCCGTTGTCGCCTGCAAAGTTGATGAACGAATCCACCGCGAATGTCAGAATAATTTCGGCTCTAGGCAGCTCCGTCAGAATCCTGCGCACCAACGGTGCCGGCACATCCTTGTATCCATATTGATCCAACAGAAAGATCGAGCGCCCATTCCTGGGCGTCCGCTTCTTTACCTCTCCTATCAGTGCCTCGGCATGATTGTCGAAAGTGCCAGGAAGCAGATGGATGTCCTTTCCCAGACGGTTCCCATATCCATTGTCAGACAATGCACCCCTAAGGAATTGAAGAGCAGCGAGATTCTTCTCGACAAAGAAGAATCCGATATTCCATGCCAACTCCTTCTTACGACCAATAGATAGCCTTGCTTGCGACTCTCGGACCGCATCCAGAAATACGAAGGGGGATCCGAGGACAAGCTTTTGAGTGTCCTCGTGCTTGTATAGCCCGCCTCCGGCAAAGCCGTCGACCAGCGTCAGATTGACAGCATCTTGGCCAGGGCGAACAAGCGTATCCATGTACGCGACGAGATAAGCCCGCAGCACTTCGTGCTTTGCGATGCTGTGCTGCTTGATTATTGCCGGCTTACCTTCGGACCAGCCCTCATAGTGGGAGCGCGGCATCTGTATTTACATCATCAGGGCTGCTTGAGCTGGCATCTCATCCCAAGTGCGTCCGTTGAGTATGCGTCCGTTCTTGGCTTTTGCACGCCTCTTTCCATCGGCACCCCAACCGCCCCATTGCTTGAAGAAGAAGGCAACCTCCTGCTCCTCACACTGGACGCGCACCGAGTCCGCCCATTCCGGCTTCATCGGGCGCGCCTTTGGGCCAGATTCACCACCGACGATCACCCAATGGATGTCGTGCAGGTCAATCTCGCCAACATCCTCCAATAGCGGCTCCACTGACAGGAATCGAATCTTCGCCTTGACGCCACGCAGGTAGTCAATCCTGGGAACACCGTGTCTGCGATTTTCCACAGACACGCCCAACCAGACGTTGTCGGGTACAGCCCGCTTCTTGAAATACTGCGCCATACGGGCCGCCCGTTTAGTCAAGATCTGATAGCTGTGCTGCGGCGTGTTGGCGATGACCTCTATGACCCGGTCGATGTACTCCGAGGGCACCTTCTCGTGAAAAAGGTCCGACATCGAATTCACGAAATAGATGGTCGGCTTCTTGCGCTTAACTGGATCCTGGAGCCGCTCCGGGATCAGACGTAGCGCAAATCCATTCTCATAGCCAGGCGTCCCCATGGCCTGCAATCGCTTCGCCATGAGTTCGGCGTAGCAATGCTTGCAGCCAGCGGAAATTTTCGTGCATCCCACGATGGGGTTCCACGTCTGCTCAGTCCACTCGATACGCGATGTCGTGGTCATGGCCAGTCTCCCCTACAGAGTCTATCCCGGTCGTCAAAGGGTAGACTATTTATGCGCATAATGATATGCAGATATGCGCATGCAAAAAACTCCTCCCCCTACAAAGATCTCGGCCGAGTCCGCATGCCGGATTGGTGGGCTATTGGACAAGTGGAGAGGCCACCAAAAGCACGAGGATCTAGCCGAGATCTGTGGTGTGACCCAAGGCCAGGTCAGCAAAATCCTGGCGGGAAAATTTACCAAGGTGGAAGGCGCAGTCGCGCGTCTCTGCGAGTTGGCGGGCATTGACCCCTACATGGAAGCTGCCAGCACTCAAAAAAACACGACCCGGCTGCGCCTATACAAGGTGTTGGATCAATGCTGGGATGGAAGCAAGGAGCAGGCCGATATGCTTATCAGTCTGTTGCAATCAGCAAGCAAGCTGGCCAACGGTCGAGCGGGGCGCTAGAGCATTAAGCGCCCTTGCGGACTGATATTGCTGATCTCAGCCCAGAACTCCTTGCCCAAATCAGCCTTAGAAGCCAGAACCAACCGGTAAAGAGGTTGATTCCGATCTCCTTTGACCAGTTCCGCCTGATAAGTCGGATCCTTGTAGCCCAGCCCCTTGATCAACTCGCACCAGTACTGGAATACCAACTGCACTTTGATGTCGCCCCGTACGTTCGGATCGATGCTGTCTTTCCAACCAGGGGCGAATTCATTCAGCCGTTCCGATCTCATCAATTGCCCAACATTCCGCTGCAAATCCATCATGCTGAAGTGAATGAGTAGATCCATGCGAGGGAATTTAGCCAAGGCCTGAATCACACTGAATGGCAGCGTCATCAAGTTATACGGATCCAAGAAAGCCAGGTGCAGGCCATTCGGACTCAACTTGGACGCAATGGTTTGCACAGTTTCATCAGCCGGCCCGACCAATGCCTCCACATTGGTCAATCCTGCCCTTTCCATACGGGTGACGCAGGCATTGATGTTAGTTGCGTCCAGATCAGCGATGTACATCTTCCCGAATGGATCTCGCTTTCCGGCTTCCAGGCCCGCAATCAAGGCGCTGCCGTCCACGATATTCTGCGTCTGCTTAATCCGGGCACGCCCGGTTCCGCAGTACAGATCAATGAACGTCGAATCGCCGTTGAATTTCCTACGCGCAGCACGGCTGATGTCAATGTAATGACGCAATCTCTGATGTTTCTCAATTACCCAGGAACCAACGATTTCCCTGGGCAACCCATCTTGCGGATCAAGTTCATATCGGTCTTCTTTCGGCTTGGTGGGCATTGCTCCCCTTCCTGGCTTATTCAACCAAGAACCCGCCCAAGCACTTTCGGCCCCGGCGATCCTGGCAGGCACTCGGCACACATCCCCAGTGTCTGCCAAAGATACTCCAGCTAGCCTCGCCACTTGTATCTAGCTATTTGTCCCCACAATAGGTGGCAACCCGACATATCGCATGTAGTTTTCAGCGATGGCCTTGGAACCGAAACTTTTCGGCCGCGGCGTATTCCAGCCTTTCATGCGAATCAGCCCCGGTCCAACCAGAAGCTCGTCCTGCAGCAATCGCCGAAAGCCGCGACCTTCGATCAGAAGGCCCCAGCGGTGGTGCCGGTCATTCAACTCGACCGCACGCGCACCTTTCACGAGCAGACACAGGCGCGCGAGCTGCGTCATGGTCAGGTCGATTAACTTGGTCTCCATGCACCCTCCTCGCCGTCGGCCTACTATGGATGCGTCGTTTCGCAGGAGCTGCGACAACAAACAGCCGTTGTCTCACCAGGTGAGACAACGGGCCTTAGGATCTTGAGCATGATGATTGGTAGCTCCCGCGGCAAAGTTCCGTTCGGCCTCAAGGAAGGCCGCTTGCACTACGTCACCGATGTACCGACCGGGATCGCCTGCGGCTGCATCTGCCCGGATCCCACATGTGCAAAGCCGTTGATCGCCCGGAACAAGCCGTCGCCGACGCGCAAGCGGATCTACCACTTCCGACACGCCTCGCTGACGTCGAGCTGCGGCGGGCGCGAAAGTGGCCTGCACCTCATGGCCAAGGAACTGGTGACGCGGGCGACCTCCTTGCTGCTACCCCGCTGGTCAGCAGATGACCTCCGGTTTGAGGCCGCGCAGGCGGCGCTCGCCCCGGGCAGCCAAGCAGAAGTCTTCGTGCGCGAAGGCCAGGTGCGCCCCGATGTCCGCGTCACCTCCCTGGTCGCTGGCGCGGTGTTGCCAGCACTGTACGTCGAGATCAAGGTGTCACATGCCGTGGACTGGGAGAAGCGCGAGAAGGTTATCGCCAAGAATCTATCCATGATCGAAATTGACCTGTCGGATCTCTCGGACGACGTGCTGCAAGACGAAGCGGCCTTCACCGAGGCGGTCTTGCACCGACCTGACAACCGCCACTGGATCCATATCGCCAACCCGGCATTTCTGGCCACCATGACCGACGCGGAGATTGTGCAGGTGACCGCCAATCGTTGGCGCGAAAAACAGGTGAGAACCCAGAAAGGCAACACGCTCTTGCTGAAGGCCCAGGATGTTCTGCGCTATGAGCCGAATGCGGACGGTCCCCAGGTCATGGAAGTGGAGCTCGCCGATACCGTGCGACCAGATGGCCAATGGGTCGACCAGTACGGCAATACCCTTCCGTACGAAAACGGGCTCTATCGACGTTTCCGTTCCACCGCGTGGTCGCCGTACGGACACGACTTCAAGACCCACCTGAAGCGCATCGTCCAGGACCACCAGGCAGACGGAATCCAGTCGTCGCTTTTATAACTGTTATATAAGGTGTGCCCGCCATATGGCGGAAGCGCCCGTCCAAACTGGACATGACCCCCGTTCGGCGAGAATCGGTGTCAGGTACACACCTGCCGCCCGTCCAAACCGGACGTGCTATTGCGCTGGGCTCGCCACCAGGTGAGGTCGCCACTCCGCCACCAATCGCTCGAACTGCGGCCCATAACCCAGGCTGTCCGGGTATCGCTGGTGACTCGCGATGAAGATGAGGATCGTCAGCACATCCACACGGATCTCCGTATCCAGACCCCACATGTCTGTAGGATCAAACTTGCCGCAGGTCTCCGCATTCCACCAGGAGAGCAAGAAATCGGCGACACGACGGCTTTGCCCGGTGTCGCGCCAGGCAACATCAAGCAGGCGTTCCAGCGCGGCCTTGTTTTTGTCATTCATCGGAGTATTCCCCGCGTGGCACGACGTGCCACGCTACCGGCTTTGGCTGTGATTCGGGTGCTGATTCACACATAAAAAACGGCTTGAATCCCGAAAACACCGGTATGCCTTGACCATTGAGAGGTCCAACGGGCAGGTGCGGCGAAGATGCCCACCGCGGTCACACGCATCCGGCCTGCAGCAAGCGATCAATCTCCGCGATGCGCGCGTCCAACCGGATCTTCTCGGCGGTTAGCGCTTCACGATCAACCATCGCGCCTTCGTCCTCGATTGAGATCCCGGTTTCGCCAGCGGCGATCTTTTTCAGGGCGACCTGGCGCGGAAAGTTGCGGATCAGCACGCTGGTTCCATCCAATACCAGGGTCTTCCAGTTCTTGTACGAACCGCCGGAGGTGAAGCCGCCTTCCAGCACCACCACGTCGTCGCCAAGGGTGGCGCCAGAATCACGCCCGGTTGCGCGTGCGACCGTCCGCCCGCCGATGGCAATCGGCGCGCAAAGCCTCGCAAGGCCGCACTCAAACATCACGCGCACCGTGCAAAGATCGCTCTCAACCCCATCTGTGCCATAAACCTCGTGGCAGAGTGCGCGAACACGCGCCTCGTCGCGCGCATCGAACGTCCAGACGCGATCAACGAATTTTCCTCCCAACGTGCGTGCGCGCCGGACAAAGGATGCGTTGTAGGGACTTGCAACCATCAATCGATCGCCAGAACCCGTGATTGAGACCAGACTGTTTTCCATCATCCTATCCTCCATGTGGTTGACGGGCGTGTCGCTTTCCGCCCACCTGGAAGAAACGATTGCACAAGAGCGCAGCCGCAAAATCCGGATTCAGCATGTAAAAACGGGTTGAATCCGGAAAACAGCGGAATTATCCGGAAAATTGCTTGTCCATACCGGACAGCCATGACATGTGCGCCCCTGTCTGCGCTCGTTAGTACAGGCGCATCACCATCTAATCGCATAGGCACTGAAGTCGTGAGGTGCCTCGCTGCCTTTGGAAGGAAACCGCTTCAGTGATGGTGGAAAACCCGCACCGACTTTGCACAAGGTCGTTCGATGGTTTCTAGGTCAAGCCACGCTCCGTGGCCTGATTGGAGTGACCTCATGGCTGACCTCGAAGACAGTGACGGCAACGACGGTGTCCGTGCCATTGCGGATGCAATGGCCTGGGCCCTGGCCAATGGCTGGCGAACAAGTGGTGCCGATTTGAAAGTGGCAGGCCGTGTCTGGAGTGAGCTGGAGGCCCTGCCTTTGTCACCCGAACTTCGTGGTCAGCAATTTCTTGAACGGCTGCTGGAAACCTATGAGGCGACGGGACAGGCGGCCACGCACCGGGCGATCCTAGCCCGATTGGTGCTGCACGTATCTGGAATTGACCAGTAGGCCGAGGGTCCGGCTGCCAGCAGTTCGCAACCTCGCCTTGCGCGCGTCTGGCGCTGGACCCGGAATAGGCCATGGATGTCGCGTTCGCCCGCGGGTGGGCATATCGTTATATCCTGTTTTCCAATATCCTATTTTCCCGACTATAGACCGCCCTGCCGACGCTTGCCGGGCGGACCCTCAGGTTTGGTTGAACCGAAGGTGCACTTGAATGGATATCAGGCTGACTTCAATGACGTTGCTGGTCGCGTTGTCGGCAGTCACCGTGACGACGACAGCGGCGCAGACCATTGGCTACAAGATCGACGGCCCTTACGACAAGCGGCAATCGAAATCTCTGTTCAAGGAGATGGTGCGCAGGGATGTCGATCCGGCCACCGATCCTGCCTATTTCTCGATCGCCCGCGAGGTCACCCTGCGTTGCCTGCCGGCCACGGGATTTCTGGCCACCGAGCAGGAAAAGCTGCGCCCGGCCACCCTCCGCATTGCGGAAGGCACACACGCCGCTTTCTACAAAATCCTGAACAAGTCCACGGGCAAGGCCTATTTCTTACTGCCCGTCGCGGAAAGAAAGCCAAATCTGGCCCCCTACAGCAACACTGCCTCCGGCACCAGAAACCATGCGCTCTACATCGGTATCGACCCGGAGCGCGGCGTCCTCCTTAGCCGAGAAATTCTGATGTACGACAAGCAGTACCAATTGCTTGATGGCAGTTGGGGCGCCTGGCATGACAATGAATGGACATCAGGCTGCGACCTTGACCCTGCATCGACGTCCGGCGATGTCCTCATCAGCGTGCTGACCAGTCAGCAATACGAGGACCGTATCCGGGCGGGCCTACGAGCCGCCAGCATCGCCCGCTCGCAGGAGGAAGCACGGCGTCAATCCGAAGCAGAGCGCACACGACCACTGAAAACCCAGATCGGCGCAGGGATCTGCAAGCTGCAGCGCGGCGTGCTATTTGAAGGATTCACTGAGGCGAAGAGCCCTGACAACAACAAGATTCAGATCCGGATCGTGCGCGCGTCGTTTTCGAGCGATGGACAACCCTCACCAGTCTCGCCGGCTGGATTCAAGGAGCAGATCATCTGGGACGATCCAGATCTTTGGCAGATGTGCCAATAGCGTGCCATCGGCAGGAATCGCTATTTCTTGCGAACCCTGCCGCTGAGTACCTTGCACCGCGTCATGCGCGGATTCAGGCACATCACCGATTGCGACACGATGGGCACCAGATCCGGGCGGTGATCGACTCTGCTGGCGCCAAAATCCTCTGGCGACAACCTGCGCGTCGACATCGGTGAGGTCAGGCACCGGAAGTCGACGGAACTGGCACCGCCGATCAATTGGCGAAGCGCCGGAATGCGGATGCGTTTCGAACTCATTGGCATGGCTCCTTCGCGATCAATGGGTCCTGGGAGATCCCGCCATCGGCAAAAGCTGCCAGCACGGCATCCCAGGCACGATGCCGAACGGATTCGGGAGCGGATAGAGCCCCTCAAGCAAGCGTCCGCTGGCACGATGATCGGCCACCGTCGCGTCCCAGTCCTGCTTTTGCGCTTCGTACAACATCAAGGCATGCTGACGGAACGACGTCGAGATCCCTTGCAACCGCGCACCAGGATCCGATGCACTCGCCATCTGCATCCGAATCAAGGCGGTCATGGTGGTGTAGGCCTTGTACATACCGACATGGCAGACGAGGCGATCTCCGGGCGGTCGCGTCCGTGCACGCTCAACGGCTTCGTCGAGATCCATGGTCGGCATCAGGTTGCACCCACGCATCAACTGCACGATGGATGCCCGGTAACGAAGAACCTTTTGCTGGATCTCCGCCAGAATAGGCGCCGCCAACCGTGCGGCCGCTTGCCAGTCGCCCTTCCCATAGGCCAAGCCCTCGCGGATCGCTTCTTCCAAGGCGCGCCGCTGCTGGTAGCAGTCCACTACCTCCCAAGCCAGCAGGACCGAATCCACGGAGCGCATCGGGACGCTCTGCTCGAGGGCATTGAACTCGCGTCGTTTCTGATTCAAATCGGACATCGTCATGCTCCAGGTCTGTGCTCACCTTGAGCACTGGGCCTGTTTCGCATGAAATTCTTCGGATCAAAGTTGGCGGCTCAAACCCCGCCATCCTGACATGGCGTGGAACACATCCATGTTCCACAGCCAAGTACTTGAGTCGCAAGCGCTGTGACAGCCTCTAGATACCGTGGCCCGCACTGGAATGGGGAAAATCCCGGCTTGGCCCTAGAATCACCGTTCACGAATCTTAACCATAGCGCCCGCATCGCCTACCCATGCCCCAGACCCTGCTGACTCCTTATCAAAGCCAGTACGTCGCTTGGTTATTGACCCGGAAAGCCGCAGGCGACACGGTCGAATCGCTGGCATCCACGCTGGTGGACTCGCAAGTCGATCTCAACCCCCATCAAGTGGATGCCGCGCTGTTCGCCTGTCGCAATCCCCTGTCACGGGGAGTGATCCTTGCGGACGAGGTCGGCTTGGGCAAGACCATCGAGGCAGGCCTGGTCATCTCACAGCGCTGGGCGGAACGGCGGCGGCGGATCCTCATTGTGGTACCCGCCAACCTGCGCAAGCAATGGCATCAGGAACTGCAAGACAAGTTCGGCTTGCAGGGCCTGATTCTGGAGGCCAAGAGCTACAACGCCATCCGCAAACAAGAGGGCCGGAACCCCTTCCAGACGGCTTCCGGTCCGGTGATCTGCTCCTACCAGTTCGCAAAATCCAAGGCTAGGGACGTCAAGGAAATCGCGTGGGACCTGGTGGTGCTCGATGAAGCTCACCGTCTGCGCAACGTCTACAAGAAAGGCAACGTCATCGCCGCAACCTTGAAGGATGCGTTCGACCACGTCCATTCGAAGGTTTTGCTGACCGCGACGCCGCTGCAGAACTCGCTGCTGGAGCTATACGGTCTCGTCAGCATCATTGATGACCGTGTCTTTGGCGATCTGGATAGCTTTCGCACCCAGTTCACCGGAACCAGCAGGGATCAGGGATTTAGTGACCTGCGCGGACGTTTGTCCTCCATCTGCAAACGCACCCTGCGCAGGCAAGTGCAGGCCTACGTCTCGTACACCGCGCGCAGGGCCATCGTGCAGGAGTTCACCCCGTCGGTCGAAGAACAGGCGCTGAGGGAGCTCGTTGCCGAGTATCTGCGCAGACCCAATCTCCAAGCCTTGCCCCAAAGTCAGCGCCAGCTGATTTCACTGGTTCTGTGGAAGTTGTTGGCATCCAGCAGCCATGCCATCGCAGGGGCACTGGCAACGATGAGCAATCGCTTGCAAGGCGTACTGGACCAGGCGCCAGTTGTCGACCTCACCGAGGAGCTTGACGAAGATTACGAGGCGCTCGACGAACTGGCCGATGAAGGTGGCGATGAGGAAGCACACAACAGTTCCGAAAGGCCCACTTCCTTGTCTCAGGAGGAGCGAGATGCGCTTTCCTCAGAGATCGACGAGCTTCGTGGTTTCAAAGATCTGGCGACCAACATCCGCGAAAACTCCAAAGGTACTGCGCTGCTTACGGCCCTCGACCGGGCCTTCGCAGAACTGGCTC
>NZ_DBNHDN010000022.1:0-59157 GCF_057139185.1 Rudaea sp.
GGGACGGAATCGAACCGCCGACACGGGGATTTTCAATCCCCTGCTCTACCAACTGAGCTACCCGGCCGATGGGCTTTCGAAGCGGGGCGCAGAGGGCGCGGCCGCGGAAGGGCGCGTATTACAGCGACTTGCGGCGGGAGAGTCAAGAAGAAAATCGTCGATTGTCTTGTTCAGGCGCGGTCTTCGGGCGGCACGTAACCCAGCGGAGCGGCGGAGCCTTCGCCGAAGAAATACTTCTTCATCTCGTCTTCGAGAAACTTGCGCGCCTTCGGGTCCAGCGGTGAAAGTCGGTTCTCGTTGATCAGCATGGTCTGGTGCGCCAGCCATTGCGCCCAGGCTTCCTTCGACACGTGTCCGAAGATGCGCTTGCCGAGTTCGCCGGGGTAGGGCGCGTAGGCGAGGCCTTCGGCTTCGCGTTGCAGTTTGGCGCAGAAAACAGTCCGTGGCATGGTGGTTCTCGTCGGGTGTCAGGAAAGGGACTCGATCAGCCTGCGCACCGGCGCGGGCAAGCCGAGCGATGCGGCTTCGAGCGGATGCAGCCAGCGGCGGTCGACGTCGTCGGCGATGGCCGGCGCCGGATGAATATCGAGTGCAAGCGGGGTGACGTCGAGCAGATAGTGGCTGAAGCCATGAGCGAACGGCGGCAGCGGGTGAAAAACGATCGCGTTCGCATCGATGCCGTGCGTGCGCGCGATTTCGTTGCGTGCGGAAGTTTCGTCCGCGGATTCGGGCAGGCTCCAGAGTCCGGCCCAGACGCCGGTCGGTGCGCGCCGTTCCAGCAGCAGGCGCCCGCATGCGTCGCGCAGCACGAGCATGACCGTGCGCCGTGTCGGCCGCGCCTTCGCCGGCTTGCGCACGGGCAGGGTGGTGGTGCGGCCGTCGTGCTGCGCGACGCAATCGATGCGCAGCGGGCAGGCATCGCAGCCCGGCTTGGTACGCGTGCACACGGTCGCGCCGAGATCCATGATCGCCTGGGTGTAGTCTGCGACGCGCGCGCTCGGCGTATGCGCATCCGCGAGTTGCCACAGGCGGTTTTCCGTCGCGGCTTCACCCGGCCAGCCGGCGATGCCGTGAAAGCGCGCGAGCACGCGCTTGACGTTGGCGTCGAGGATGGCGCGGCGTTGGCCAAAAGCCTGCGCCGCGATCGCGCCGGCGGTCGAGCGGCCGATGCCGGGCAAGTCCAGCAGGCTGTCGAAAGCGTCCGGCAGCTCGCCGCCGTGGCGTTCGACGCAGATTTGCGCCGCGCGATGCAGGTTGCGCGCGCGGCTGTAGTAGCCGAGCCCCGACCACAGCGCGAAAACCTCGTCTTCCGTCGCCGCGGAAAGCATTTTTATACTTTGCAACTTCTCCACAAAGCGAAAAAAATACGGAATGACCGTGGCGACCTGCGTCTGTTGCAGCATCACTTCCGACAGCCACACGCGGTACGGCGTGCGCGGGTGCTGCCAGGGCAGGTCGTGGCGGCCGTGCGCGTCGAACCAGCGCAGCAGGCGCAGGGCGAAATCGTCGCTCATATGCGTGCAAACGGGCGGCGCATCGACATTGCCTTCGGCCCTCAGCTCTCGGCACTCAGCCCTATGTTTTCTGGCAGCAGCGCGTCGACGAACGCCGCAGGCTCGAACTCGCGCAAGTCGTCGGCGGTTTCGCCAAGGCCGACGTAGCGGATCGGCAGGCCGAATTCCCTGGCCAACGCGAACACCACGCCGCCCTTGGCGCTGCCGTCGAGTTTGGTGACGACGAGGCCGGTCACACCGATCGCGGCACGGAACTGGCGTGTCTGGTTGACCGCATTCTGGCCCGTGGTGCCGTCGATCACGAGCAGCACCTCGTGCGGCGCCTCGGCGTCGAGTTTGGCCAGCACGCGGCGAATCTTGGCGAGCTCGTCCATCAGACCCGACTGCGTGTGCAGGCGTCCGGCGGTGTCGGCGATGAGAACGTCGAGCTGCTTGGAGCGAGCCGATTGCAGCGCGTCGAAGATCACGCTGGCCGAGTCGGCGCCCGAGCCTTGCGCGACGACCGGTACGCCGTTGCGCTCACCCCAGGTCTTCAATTGCTCGACGGCAGCGGCGCGGAACGTGTCGCCGGCGGCGAGCGCGACGCCGTGGCCCTGCGTCTGGAAACGACGCGCGAGCTTGCCGATCGTCGTCGTCTTGCCGACGCCGTTGACACCGACCATGAGGATCACGAACGGCTTCTGCGCCGCATCGATGCGCAGCGGTTGCGCGACCGGCTGCAGCAGCGCGACGAGGTCGGCGCGCAGCGCAGCGAGCAGCGCATCGGCGTCGGCGAACTCGCGCTTGTTCATGCGTTTGCGCAGGTCGTCGACGAGCGTGGTCGTTGCGGTCACGCCGACGTCGGCGCCGAGCAGGGCGGTTTCGAGTTCGTCGAGCAAGGCTTCGTCGAGCCTGGGTTTGCGCGCGAACAGGCTGCCTATGTTGCGATGGAAAATGCTGCCGGCGAGGCGTTCGCGCCAGCTTCTCTTGGTCGGAACAGCGGGATTCGGGTCAGGGCGGTCGGGACTCGCAGCGGCGGCTGCGGGTTCGGGTTGCATGTCTGCCGCGGTGGCAGGCGCGTCGTGCGATGCGGGAATTCCTTCAGGCGCGAATGCATCGGCATGTTCTTCATGGTTTTCCGGGTTCCCGGTCGCGAGCCCCGGGTCCCGGCTTTCCTCACCCGTTTTTTTCTTCCAGAACTTGAACATCTTCGCCACGAATTGAAAGACAATGACGCCATGCTAACACCCGCGCCGACGCCGATTTTGGGCCGATGAGGTCTATCTCAAGCAATCGCCGCGGGGTTGCGGCACCCGGCAAGCTGCGCGTCGTCGGCGGCAGCCTGCGTGGATCGAAGCTGACGGTGGCCGATTTCGAGGGCCTGCGGCCGACACCCGATCGCGTGCGCGAGACGTTGTTCAACTGGCTCGCGCCGTCCCTCGCCGGCGCGCGCTGCTTGGATCTCTACGCCGGCACCGGCGCGCTCGGCATCGAGGCGCTGTCGCGCGGCGCGGCGCGGGTCGACTTCATCGAACGCGACGCGCGGCTCGCGCAGGCCTTGCGCGAAAATCTCGTGCGGCTGAAGCAGGGCAGCGGGCACGTTCGTTGCGCCGACGCGTTGGCCGTGCTGCGCGAGGCCCCCGCGCAGCGCAGCGATCTGGTGTTTCTCGACCCGCCATTCGCGCTGGATCTGTGGGACGAGTCGGCGCGGCTGCTCGAGGCGAACGCCTGGCTCGCGGCCGCCGCGCTGGTCTACGTCGAATCGCCGCTGGAACAGGCGCTGCATCTGCCACCGGCATGGCAGCCCCATCGCGAGGGCCGCGCGGGCGCGGTGCGCTATGCGCTGTACCGCCGATCGGATAAGCTTGCGGCCGGGTGAAGCACCCGCACATCCGGACGCGATCTCCATGTCGAACAACGCCATCCCCGCCGAACGCGCACGCATCGCGATCTACCCGGGCACGTTCGATCCGATCACCAATGGGCATGTCGATCTGACCATGCGTGCGGCGCCGTTGTTCGAGCGTATCATCGTCGCGGTCGCCGAAAGCCCGAACAAGGGCCCGGGATTCAGTCTCGAGGAGCGCATCGCGCTCGCGCGCGAGGCATTGGCGGACATCGCCAACGTCGAGGTGCGTGGGTTCTCCTCGCTGCTTGCGCATTTCGTCGAGGAGTCTGGTGCCGGCGTGATCCTGCGCGGCCTGCGCGCGGTGTCGGATTTCGAGTACGAATTCCAGCTCGCGAGCATGAACCGGCACCTGATTCCGCGTGCCGAAACCTTGTTCCTGACGCCGGCGGAGCAGTACAGTTTCATTTCGTCCTCGCTGGTGCGCGAAATCGCGCGCCTGGGAGGCGACGTATCGGGTTTCGTTCACCCGGCCGTGCAGCAGGCGCTGCGCAAGCGCTGGGGGAGCGTGAAGGTTTCTTGAAATCAGCAATGGGAGGCAAAATGAAAACGTACACATTCCGCATGATCCTCGTGCTCGTCGCCGCGCTGTTGCTCGCCGCCTGCGGGCCGAGCGAGGAAGAAAAGGCCAAGGCCGCAGAGGCCGCCGCCAAGGCCCAGGCGCTGGCGAAGGAAGCCGCCGCGCTCGTGCTGCCGAAGGACACGATCGACAAGGCCGCGTGGGCGCCGTACTTCAAGGCGACGGTCACCAAGTTCCTGCGCGACAACGCGGCAACGGTGAAGACCAATCATCCGTATGTCTACTACATCCCGGCTGGCGACGACGATGCGGCCAAGACCGATCGTCAGAACGGGCTCGACAACATCCAGACCACGGTGCAGCGTGGTGTGTTGCCTGGCGCGTTCATGGCTTTCGGCGGACCGAACTCGACCTACACGGCCGACACGACGGTCGATGCGTTCAAGGATGCGAAGGACGGTTCGTTCAAGGGCGTGTTCATCCTGTTCATCGGTTCGCCGGCCGACTCCGAGCGAGTCAAGCCTGTGATCGAGAAGACTGGCGCGACGTATTATTTCGTCGAGTTGAAGTGACGATGCGGCTCGAGAGCGCGTAGTGCGACCGGTCGGGCGAATCGTCATCCCGGCAGGGAGCGCCGGACTGCGAAGGCAGGAAGCCGAAGCGAACATGCGCGCAGCGAACGGCCTGAAGGGCATGCGGCAGGATTGCCGCATGTCATCCAGGTTCCAGGGACGGCAACAAGCAGATCGGCATCCATACAGTCCGGGCCCCGGCAATCCGTGCCGGGGTGACGCCGAACTTCAATGTCCTTAAAAATTCTCGACACCTGCGTCAATTGCGACGTCTGCGAACCGGTCTGTCCGAATCAGGCGATCGCGCTCGGCGCGGTGGTCTACGAGATTGCGCCGTCGCGCTGCACCGAATGCGTCGGCCACTACGACACGCCGCAATGCGTGGAGGTATGCCCGGTCGAATGCATCATCGTCGATCCGGAGCACGCGGAGTCGCGCGAAACCTTGCTTGAAAAATACCATGCGCTGACCGCGAACCAGGCGGGCAAGCCGGAGCCGAACGATGCCTAGACGAATGCTGTGTGTTTTTTCCTGTGTGCTGCTCGCTGCAGGCGTGGGCGCGCAGGCGGCCGAACCCGCCGCGAGGCCCGGGCATGCGGCGATCGCGAGCGCGCACAAGCTCGCGACCGAGGCCGGCTTCGAGGCGCTGGCACAGGGTGGCAACGCGTTCGACGCGGCGGTCGCGGTCGCGGCGGCGTTGTCGGTGGTCGAACCGCAGAGTTCGGGCATCGGTGGCGGCGCGATGTTTCTGCTGCATCGGGCGAGCGACGGCAAGGACATCTTCATCGATGCGCGCGAGACCGCTCCCGCAGCGGTCGACCCCAAGGACTATCTTGCCGCGAACGGCGACCTCGACAAGGATCATTCGCTCAACGGCCCGTTGTCGGCGGCGATTCCGGGCGAGCCGGCCGGGCTGGTCTGGCTCGCGGAAAAATACGGCAAGCTGCCGCTGGCCAAGTCGATGGCGCCGGCGATCCGCATCGCGCGTTCCGGTTTCGCGATCGACAAGCGCTTTGCCGACGAGGCCGCGTACCGCAAACCGATCTTCGAGCGTTACGCGGCGTCGAAGGCGTTGTTCCTGCCGAACGGCGAGGCGCCGAAGGCCGGTTGGATGTTCAAGAATCCCGACATCGCGCAGACGCTGGAGCGGATCGCGGCCAAGGGTAACGACGGCTTCTATCGCGGCGAGCTCGCCGCGCGCCTGGTCGGCGACGTGAACAAGAACGGCGGGCGCTGGTCGCTCGAGGACCTCGCCAGTTACCAGGTCAAGGAACGCGAGCCGATCTCGTTCAAATACCACGATTGGCAGATCGTCACCGCGCCGCCGCCTTCGTCTGGCGGCATCGCGATCGAGGAGATGCTCAACATCCTGTCGGGCTACGATCTGACCCGGCTCGATCGCGTGCATCGTGTGCATCTGATCGTCGAAGCGATGCGCCGCGCCTATCGCGACCGCGCGCAGTACCTGGGCGATCCCGACTTCGTGAAGATGCCGCTCGATGAATTGTCGAGCCCGATGTATGCCGCCGGCCTGCGCGCGACGATCCATCCCGACAAGGCGACGCCGAGCGATCTGCTGCCGCCGTACATGACGCCGCCACAAGGTCCGCATACGACGCATTTCTCGATCATCGACAAGGACGGCAACCGTGCCGCCGTGACCCAGACGGTGAACTTCGTGTTCGGCTCCGGCATGGTCGTGCCCGGCACGGGCTTCCTGCTCAACGACGAAATGGACGACTTCGCCCTCGTCGCCGGCAAGCCCAATGTCTACGGCGTGGTCGGCACCGACGCGAATGCGCCCGCGGCCGGACGGCGGCCGCTGTCGTCGATGTCGCCGAGTTTTGTCGTCGGTGCCGACCGCATCGGCGTGATCGGCACGCCGGGCGGCAGCCGCATCATCACGATGGTGCTCGAGGGCATTCTCGCCTTCGTCGATGGCGAGCTGCCGGAAAAATTCGTCGGCAATCCGCGCTACCACCACCAGTATCTGCCTGACGTGATTTCGGCGGAGAAAACCGCCTTCACCGCGGACGAGGTGAAGGCGCTCGAGGCGATGGGGCACAAGGTCAGCGAGTCCGAGCGCACCTGGGGCTTCATGAACGCGGTGAGCTGGAACCGCGCGACGAACAAGCTGCACGCGGGCACCGATCCGCGGCAGACGTCGGGCGGCGCGGTGGTCAAGTAGGCACGCGCGGCTAGGCATGGCGCGCAGACGCAAACAGAGGATTTCGCCGCGCAGGATCGGCGTGTTCGTCGCGCTGATCCTGCTCGGCTTCGGCGCGATCTGGACGTGGCAGCATCGCGCCCGCGTGCGCTCCGTGATGTCGACGGTCAACGCGGAACTGCCTGTGCCGGCGCGCGCGCCGGATGCGTCCCAGTCCGGCACGAGTGCCGCGATGCCGGTCAGGGTCGCGGGCAAACTTTCGCTGAAGCACGCGCCGCGCGACGCGCAGCTCGGCGTAGTCGCCGTCGACGCGGCGGTACTCGTGCGCAGCGTGGAAATGTATCAATGGCATGAGCGCTGCGAGCTGGGCGGCGGTGCGTGCGCGTACGCGGCGTCGTGGTCGCAGGGGCATGTCGACTCGACGAAGTTCCGCGAGCCGAAGGGGCACGAGAATCCGCCACTGCCGTTCGCCGATGCGCGCTTCGCCGCGGGCGAGATCCGGCTCGGCGACGTCGTTGTCGATCCGAAGCTGCTCGAAACGCTGCCGATGCAGGATTACTCGGTCAAGGCTGGCGCGCTGCCGCCGAACATGGCGGCGACGTTCAACGTCGTCGACGGCGTGCTCTACGCGGGCGGCGACGCTGCGCATCCGCAGATCGGCAGCGTGCGCGTGCGCTACCGCATCGTGCCCGCCGGCGCGGTCGATCTGGCCGGCGTGAAACGCGGCAACAAGCTCGAAGCGCAATAGTTGGCCGGCGACGCAAGAAAGTTCTTGAAACGAGCCGAGCTCTGACTTGAGATGATCAGCCGCTCAAGAGGAATTGCAAACATTCCCGGCGTGATGGATCGGGTGGTCGTGCAGATGGAGCCTGAGTGGAAGTTCAGCGGAACAGTGTTTCGCCGTGCTCGAGGAAGTACAGTCCGGCAAACAGTTTGGGATCGATCGAATAGCCCTCGCGCATCCTGGC
The DNA here is from genome assembly GCF_057139185.1 of Rudaea sp. NCBI lineage: Bacteria > Pseudomonadati > Pseudomonadota > Gammaproteobacteria > Lysobacterales > Rhodanobacteraceae > Rudaea > Rudaea sp. The sequence goes on from NZ_DBNHDN010000022.1 coordinate 7,627, forward strand.
GAGCAGCCAGCGCGGTGCCTCGGTACGTGCCACCTCGTGCACGAGGATGTCTTCCGTGGCGTCGCCGCCGCCGGCGTGCTCGCGCACCAGCCCGTGCGCGCGCACGAAGGCAATGATCTCGTTGCTCATGCCGGACGACGACGGCCCTCGCATCAGATATTCGATGCGCTCGGCGCGGTAGCCGGTTTCCTCGAGCAGTTCGCGCTCGGCGGCGAGGATCGCGGATTCGTCGCGGTTGCCGGCGATGTCGCCGATCAAGCCCGCCGGCATCTCGATCGTTTTCGCCTGCACTGCTTCGCGCCATTGCTCGACGAACAGGATGCGTCCCTCATCGGTCAACGCGACGATGATGACCGCGCCGCCGGGGTTCGTGCGTTCGGCGTATTCCCAGCGTCCGCGCCGGAGCAGGCGCAGCCAGCGGCCCTCGTGAAGCACTTCGGTCGTCGTCATCGTGTACAATTTTCCGGATTTGCGCCCGCAGGCGTGCCACGAACTTCGTCGGCGCCGCGCGGTCTTTAGCGCGATCCCGACACCATCCCGACCGCGTCGCCGCGGCCCGCCCTGACCAGACGCCCATGAAAACCCGATTCTATCCCGTCATTGTTGCGCTCGCCCTTGCCGCCTGCTCGAAGCCGCCGGCTACCGAACCCGCCAGCCAGGCGCAGCCCGCTCCCGCGCCCGCCGCGCAGGAGCAGGCCACTGCCGCGGCGAAACCGCAGACACCGGAAGAAGCGGCCAAGGCCGAGATGACGAAGAAGGCCGTGGCGCTGACCCGCGACCAGATCATGCAGTCGCGTGATCCCAATTCGTTGAGCAAGCTTGGCGAGATCTACGTGGAAGCCGGCGAGCCCGAGCATTTGGCGTGGACGCTCGAGCGCCTGTGCCAGCTGTTTCCCAACTCCGGCAACCTGCGCCTGCAGCTCGCGATGGCCTACGCCGGCCAGGACAAGAAGACGGAAACCTATGACACCCTGCTGCGCTTGATCAAGCAGGGCTACTACTACGACATCGGCAAGGATCCGCGTTTCGAAGGCGCGCATGGCACCAAGGTGTGGGACTACATCGTCAAGACCTTCGAAGACAACAACAAACCGTTCGGCGAGGGCAAGGTCGCCTTCGACCTGCCGAAGACGGACAGCCTGTTCGAATCGATCGCCTGGGATCCCAAGCGCAAGCAGTTCCTCGTCGGCAGCGTGCGCGACGGCGGCATCTACCTCGCCGACGGCAAGGGCGGGGTGAAGGAATTCATCAAGGCCGACGCGATCAACGGCCTGATGGCCGTGTTCGGCCTCGCGGTCGACGCCGAGCACGACCGGCTCTACGCGATCAGCAACGGCGTCGCGCATTTCAATCATTTCGACGCGGCGATGGTCGGCAAGGCCGGCGTCTACGAATTCGCCCTCGGCAGCGGGAAATTCCTGCACAAGGCGATGCTGCCTGTCGACGACGGCCGCCACATCCTGTCGAGCATCACGATCGATTCCAAGGGCAAGGTCTACGTCGCCGACGGCGTCGTCCAGCAGATCTACAAGCTCGACGGCGGCGAACTGAAACTCATCGCCGGCAACCCTGTGCTCAGCGGCATCCGCGGTCTCGCCGTGTCCGGCGACGGTCGCACACTGTACTTCGCCGACATCGCCCTCGGCCTGTTCGGCATCGATCTGGCCCAGGACAAGCCGTTCGCGCTGACCTACAACGAGGGCCAGCTGGCGCTCGGCGGCATCTCCGGCCTGTACTGGTTCGACGGCACGCTGGTGGCGATCCAGAACGACATGTCGCCCAAGCGCGTGATGCGCCTGCGCCTCGGCAACGACGCGCGCAGCATCGTCCAGGTACAGCCACTCGATGCAGCGCAGCCGGCGTTCACGTTGCCGACGGTCGGCACCATTTCCGGGACCGACCTCTATTTCATCGCGAACAGCCAGAAGGGGTTGTACAGCGACCTCGGCGTGCTGACCGACGAGAGCAAGCTCGAGCCGGTGCACATCTTCCGCAGCAACCTGCTTTACGCCTGGAACCAGAAGGCGCCCGCGATGCCGGCGCCGCACAAGTACACGCCGGAAGAACTCGAGAAGATGCGCAACACTCCGCCCAAGGGGTTCAACCCGCCTGGCGGCGCGCAGCCGAAGAACGAGATACCGCCCCTTCTGCAGCCGAACAAGTCCTGAGGCCGCCGCGGCACGCGGAAGCGCGCGCCTGCTCAGGCCGCCGGCGCGAGCGACCTGCAGCGCGAGCGCGTCAGCGGGCCGAACCGCAGGCGCTCGAACAACGCATCCAGCGTGCCGTGGTCGGGCAAGCGCCAACGCAGCGATTCGACGCCGCCGTCCGGCAGCGGTGCGTCGAGCGCGATCGCGGCGAGGCGTTGCGACAACAGCGCCTGTTCACGGTGTGCCCTGATCTTCGCACAGGTCTGGGCCGCGCCGCGAAAACGCAGATAGGGCACCTCATCGATGCGCGTCAGCAGCGCGTCGAGTGAGTCGAAGTGGCCGAGCAGCGTCGCCGCGGTTTTCGGCCCCACGCCGGGTACGCCGGGGATGTTGTCCACCGCATCGCCGGTCAGGGCGAGGTAGTCGACGACCTGGTCGGGGCGCACGCCGAGGCGTTGTTTGACGCCCTGCGCGTCCCAGCGTTCGTTCTTCGAGAAATCCCACTGTTCGTCGTGCAGGCCGACGAGCTGGCCGAAATCCTTGTCGGCCGAGACGATCACATTGCGGAAGTTCTGCCTGCGCGACATCTCGACCGCGCTGCCGATGAGGTCATCTGCCTCGTATTGCGCGTCGGCGAGCACGGTCAGGCCGAGCGCGGCGGCGATCTGCTTGCAGTAGGCGAACTGCAATTTCAGCTCCGGCGGCGGCAGCTCGCGGTTGGCCTTGTACTCGGGATAGATCGCGTTGCGAAACGAGGACACCAGCGATTCGTCGAACGCGGCGAGCACATGGGTAGGGCGCGTGCGTTCGAGAAATTCGCAGAGAAAGCGCGTATAGCCCTGCACCGCATTGACCGGCGCGCCGTCGACGTCGTGGAATTCGTCGGGCAGCGAATGCCACGCACGGAAGACGTACAGGCTCGAATCGATCAGATGCAGGGTTTGCATCGGGCTCACAGCCTCAACTCGCTGACGACGTCCGCCAACACTGGTCGCGGCCCTTCGATCGGGGCTTTCTGCGCCGTGCCGACATGCACGAAACCGATCACACGCTCGTTCGCGGCGAGTCCGAGCAACACGGCGGCGTCGCGGTCGTAGGCTGCCCAGCCGGTCAGCCACTGCGCGCCGTAACCCAGCGCCTGAGCGCCGAGCAGCAGGTTGTAGGCGACGCAGCCGGCGGAAAGGATCTGCTCCTGCGCCGGCACCTTCGGGCGGTGTTCATCGACGCGCACGATCACGCAGACGATCAGTGGCGCGAAATTGTAGCGCTCGCGGTCTTTTTCGAGTGTGGCCTCGGGCGCGTCGGGGTCGGTCCGGCGATGGATTGCGGCGAGCGCCGCACCGAGCTTCGCGCGCATCTCGCCGCGGATCAGCACGAGGCGCGTCGGCATGAGCTTGCCATGGTCGGGCGCGCGGATCGCGGCGGCGAGCAATTGATCGCATTGTTCCGGCGTCGGCCCCGGCTCACCGAGTTGGCGCGATGGGACGGATAGACGGCTATTCAGAAAGTCGAGCGTCGGCATGTCGGAAAAAGTAGTTTGGTTTCGGATCCCGGAATTCGAGGCGCAGGATAGCACTCGTCCAAATGGCGTATGGCGCCAGCCCCCAAGCTCGGCTAGGATGCGGATTCGGCAGTCATCGGGGATTTGCGCATGAGCATCACGATCAGCGCGGTACGCGAGACCGCGCCGGGCGAACGCCGCGTGGCGTTGACGCCGGACGTGGCGAAGAAACTGAAAGCAAGGCAGGTCGATCTCGTCATCGAACACGACGCCGGCAAGGCGGCGAGTTTCCCCGATGCTGCGTTCAAGGATGTCGAAGTCGTGCCCGACGCGCGCAGCGCGCTGGCGAAGGCGGACGTGCTGCTCAGCGTGCAGCCGCCGACGCTCGAGGAGATAGCCACGCTCAAGCCCGGCACGGTCACGATCGGCTACCTGCAGCCGCATCTCGCGCCCGAGCGCATCAAGGCGCTGCGCGATGCGAAGATCACGAGTTTCGCGATGGAACTCTTGCCGCGCACGACGCGCGCGCAGGCGATGGACGTGCTGTCCTCGCAGGCCAACATCGCCGGTTACAAGGCCGTGCTGATCGCGGCCGAGGCCAGCCCGAAGTTCTTCCCGATGCTGACCACCGCGGCCGGCACGGTGCGGCCGTCCAAAGCGCTGATCGTCGGCGCCGGCGTCGCCGGCCTGCAGGCGATCGCCACCGCGCGCCGCCTCGGCGCGCAGGTCGAAGGCTTCGACGTGCGCCCGGAGACGAAGGAGCAGATCCAGTCGCTCGGTGCCAAGTACGTCGAGCTCGGCGTCAGCGCCGCGGGCGCGGGCGGCTACGCGCGCGAGCTTACCGCCGAAGAACGCGCCCAGCAGCAGGCCGCGCTGGCCGAACACATCAAGGGTGTCGACGTGATCGTCACCACGGCCGCCGTGCCGGGACGCAAGGCGCCGCGCATCATCAGCGCCGACATGGTGCGCGGCATGAAGGCCGGCTCGGTCATCGTCGACATCGCCGCCGAGACCGGAGGCAACTGCGAGCTGACCGAAGCGGGCAAGAGCATCGTCACCGACAACGGCGTGACCATCATCGGCCCGGTCAACCTCGCCGCGACCGCGCCGATCCACGCGAGCGAGCTGTACGCGAAGAACCTGTACAACTTCCTCGAACTGTCGATCACCAAGGAGGGCGACCTCAACCTCGACTGGAACGACGAACTGATCGCCAAAACCTGCGTGACGCACGCGGGCGAAATCAAACACGAGCTGACCAAGCAGCTTGTCGAAGGAGCGCAGCCATGATCGACGGATTCCTCGCGCTGTACCTGTTCATGCTCGCCGCCTTCACCGGCCACGAGATCATCTCGCGCGTGCCGGTGATCCTGCACACGCCGCTGATGTCCGGCTCGAACTTCGTCCACGGCATCGTCCTCGTCGGCGCGATGATCGCGCTCGGCGAAGCGACGACCTGGTGGCAGCAGGTGATCGGCTTCGTCGGCGTGTTCCTCGGCGCGGGCAACGCGGCCGGCGGCTACGTCGTCACCGAGCGCATGCTCGAGATGTTCAAGTCGTCGAAGAAGCCGGCGGCGGCCGGCGAGGGGGGCAAGTAATGGAAACCGCGAAGATCGTTTCGCTGCTGATCCAGGCGAGCTACTTCGCCGCCGCGGTGCTGCTGATCCTCGGCATCAAGCGCATGGCATCCCCGGTAACCGCGCGCAGCGGTATCCAGTGGGCCGGCATCGGCGTGTTGATCGCGGTGATCGCCACCTTTTTCCACACCGAGGTGCCCGGCCATGTGCTGATCGAGAACGCGGTGCTGATCTTCATCGCGATCGCGGCGTCGACCGCGATCGCGTGGATCTGGGGCAAGAAGGTCGCGATGACCGACATGCCGCAGATGGTCGCGCTGTACAACGGCATGGGCGGCGGCTCGGCCGCGGCGATCGGCGCGAGCGCGCTGCTCGGCGCGGCGACGCAGAGCCACTTCGAGAGTCACCTGACCACGACGCAGACCCTGCTCGCGGTGATCGGCGCGCTGATCGGTTCGATCTCGATGACCGGCTCGATCATCGCCTGGGCCAAGCTCGACGGGCGCATGGACAAGACCTTCCGCTTCGGCGGGCAGAAGCTCGTCAACGGCGCGTGCTTCCTCGCCGCGCTGCTGATCGGTCTCTACAGCGTGTGGCATCTGCAGACCCAGTGGATCATCCTGTTCTTCGCCCTTGCGCTGCTGTTCGGCGTGCTGATGACGCTGCCGATCGGCGGCGCCGACATGCCCGTGGTCATCTCGCTGTACAACGCGTTCACCGGCCTCGCGGTCGGCTTCGAAGGCTACGTGCAGGGCAATATCGCGCTGATCATCGCCGGTACCGTCGTCGGTGCCGCCGGCACGCTGCTCACGCGCCTCATGGCCAAGGCGATGAACCGCTCGATCGCCAACGTGCTGTTCTCGAATTTCGGCGGCGGCGGTGCGAGCGCGCAGGAGATCAAGGGCTCGCAGAAACCGATCGAAGCCGACGACGCGGCCTCGCTGCTGTACATGGCCGACAATGTCATCATCGTGCCCGGCTACGGCATGGCCGTGGCCCAGGCGCAGCACAAGATCTGGGAGCTGTCGAAGAATCTGATCGCGCGCGGCAAGAGCGTCAAGTTCGCGATCCATCCGGTCGCCGGCCGCATGCCCGGCCACATGAACGTGCTGCTCGCCGAAGCTGGCGTGCCCTACGACCTGATCGCCGACATGGACGACATCAACCCCGAGTTCCCGAACTGCGACGTCGCCATCGTCATCGGCGCCAACGACGTGGTCAATCCGGCGGCCAAGACCGACAAATCATCCCCGATCTACGGCATGCCGATCCTCGACGTCGCCAACGCCAAGCAGACCATCGTGATCAAGCGCGGCAAGGGCACCGGCTTCGCTGGCATCGAGAACGAACTGTTCTACCAGGACAATACGCGCATGCTTTACGCGGACGGGCAGGATGCGGCGAACAAGCTGATTGCGGGGCTCAAGGCGGTTGATGGAGGCGGCGGGCATTAAATGGTGTAGGAGGCGTCCGCCCTTCTTGCGAGTCGAGTCATGAAGATCGGAGAACTCACATCATTTGGCCACAATGTCGCAGATTCGCTGGCAAGCGGAATTTGCTTCATGGTCGGCATATATTCGGTGGATACCCATGGCGAGGCAGCCGCTTCGTTAGAAGGACATATCGTCGTAGATTTCAAAGCAGGCTCAACATCTGGTAGCCCAGTCTCTGCGAATTTAGGAAACGCTATTCGGTGCTACGCGGAGTTGCTTCCCGAGCTCGCCAACCGGCACGGTTTAGACTCATCAGAGATCAAAATCCTCTCGGCCAGGTTCGGTACCGACCCCGTCGCTGGCCCTCATTTTTCCGTCACCGTTGAGGCTTCAGATGGGAGGCGGTCCATTGATCAGTACACAGGCGTTCCGGGCAGGCGTTTTAGTAGGCCGCGTAGGAACACACATTCCGCCTGACAATTCCGGCCGAATGCCTTCGCTACGCGCTTAGTGTTGATGTGCCCAAGCTAAGCGCGCAAGCTAACGGCCGAGGTGACCGCGCCTGTCAGTATCGCTAGCACCAACGCGACCCAATCCGACGCGCGCAAATTCGCCCAGGCGATATCGAAGGTCAGGCCGAAGCCGGCCTTGAACAACGCTTCGCGCAGCGACAGCCCCATCGAGTCAGCGATGCGCACGGCGCCGAACAGGTATTGCGCGTAGGCGAAGGCGATCAGCACCGCGAGCAGCGTGCAGACGATCGCCACGCTTCCGCGATAGCCCTGCCAGCGCGCGGACGCGGCGAGCACGATCGCGATCGGCACGATCCAGAATTGCGCGAACCACGGCAGCCAAAGCGAGAGAAAACACCAGGCGACGCCTCCGGCCATGCCGCCGAGCAGGGCGGAGACGAGGATCGCGATGGCGCCGGGCGCGGCGCGGTTCGATGCATTTGAAACGGAAGGATTCGCTGACATCGGATGATCTGTGTTGGGTTCGCCGCAATTATCCAGCGAATCGCACCAGCGCGTCGCGCCCGCGGAAACGGGATTCGGTCGCATGGAAAGAGCATCGCTATGACGCCAATGTAAACGTTTTCATCACATTGTTTAGCTGCTACGCTACGACCATCGCGACTGTCGGACGGCAGGCCGGCGAACGAGTACGCAATCAGAACAAGTCGGGGAGTAGCCATGAAGAATTCCACGGGTGCATCGAAACTCATGCTTGGCCTGTTGTCGCTCGCGCTCGCCGCAGCGTCGCCAGCATTGTTTGCGCAGATGGTCGAAATCGACGCCGCGGCGAAGGCGCGCGCGTTCCCGCATTTCTGGGAGCAGAGCTTCGGCTCGGGCCGCGCGATCCTCGCGCTGCGCGATTCGTATCGCCAGGACATCCGTACGGTGAAGGCGGCGACCGATTTCAAGTACGTGCGCTTCCACAACATCTTCCACGACGAAGTCGGCATCTACGACGAGGACGCGCAGGGCAAGGCCGTCTACAACTGGACCTACGTCGACCAGATCTACGACGGCCTGCTCGCCGACGGCGTGAAGCCGTTCATCGAGTTGTCGTTCATGCCGAAGAAGCTCGCCTCCGCCGAGTTCTGGCATCCGTTCTGGTATCACCCGAACATCTCCGAGCCGAAGGACTATGCGAAGTGGGACGCGCTGATCCAGGCGTTCGCGAAGCACCTGATCGAGCGCTACGGCATCGACGAAGTCGCGAGCTGGTACTTCGAGGTGTGGAACGAGCCGAACATCGGCTTCTGGGCCGGGTTCCCGCCGCAGAGAACCTATTGGACTCTGTACGACCACACCGCGCTCGCGCTCAAGGGCGTGGACAAACGTCTGCGCGTCGGTGGACCGTCGACCGCGCAGGCGGCGTGGGTCGCCGAGTTCATCAAGCATTGCAAGGATAAAAATATACCTTTTGATTTCGCCTCGACCCACGTTTATGGCAACGACACCGCCGACAACGTATTCGGCACGAACGAGGCCATTCCGCGCGACAAGATGGTCTGCCGTGCGGTGAAGAAGGTGCACGAGGAAATCAAGAAATCGTCTGCGCCGAACACGCCGCTGATCTGGAGCGAGTTCAACGCCGCCTACGACAACACCCCGCAGGTGACCGACTCGACCTACATGGGGCCGTGGATGGCCTCGACCATCGCGCAGTGCGACGGCCTCGTCGACATCATGTCGTACTGGTCGTTCTCCGACGTGTTCGAGGAGCAGGGTGTGGTCAAGACGCCGTTTTACGGCGGCTTCGGCCTGATCGCCGCGGACAACCTGCCCAAGCCCGCGTACAACGCGTTCAAACTGCTGCACAGACTCGGCGACCAGCGCATCGCAGTGCCATCCGACTCGGTGCTGGCGACGCGCACGAAGGACGGTGCGCTCGTGCTGGCGGCGTGGAACTACGCGCCGAGTGGCCTTGACCAAGCCGCCGACAAGGCCGACAAGGCGAAGACCGCACCGGTCACCCTGACCTTCAAATTCAGGAACTCGAAGGCGACGACCGCGCAGATTTCGCGCGTCGACCGCGAGCACGGCGACCTGCGCCCGGCCTACGAGAAGATGGGCTCACCGCGCTATCCGACCATCGCGCAGCAGAAGGAATTGCGCAAGGTGGCCGAATTGCCCGCTGCCGAATCGGTCGCGATCAAGGACGGCACGCTGACGATCACGCTGCCGCCGCAGGGCCTGGCGTTGATCGAGGTGAAGTGATGTTCGCCTGCCTTCTCCCATCAGGGGAGGCAGGCAAAGCTATCGCGGCCGCGCCATCTGCCATTCGAGGTGCGCCTTCACCGTCGGCCATTCGGCGGCGACAATGCTGTAGACGCAGGTATCGCGCAGCGCGCCGTTGGTGTAGTGCTGATGACTGCGCAGGATGCCGTCGAGCCTGGCACCGAGGCGCTCGATCGCGCGCCGGCTCTGGAAATTGACCGAGCCGGTGCGGAATTCGACCGCGATGCAGTCGAGATCCTCGAACGCGTGGCGCAGCATCAGGTATTTGCACTCGGTGTTGATGCCGGTGCGCTGCGCGCTCCGCGCATACCAGGTGCTGCCGATCTCGACGCGACGGTTCTCCGCATCGACGTTCATGTAGCTGGTCGCGCCGACGACTTTGTTCTTCGTCTTGTCGACGATGACGAACGGCAGCAAGCTGCCACGCTCGCGCAGGCCGAGGCGGCGCTGGATGTCCGCCTGCATGCCTTCGGGGGAGGGCACCTTGGTGTACCAGAGATTCCACAGTTCGCCGTCGCGGACGACGTCGACGAGCGCGTCGTGGTGCGCGAGGGCCAGTGGCGCGACGTCGACATGCTCGCCTTGCAGCGCGATCGTAGGGGGCCAGATCATGGTGGCTCGTCCTTTTTCAAGTGAGGGCGGATTCGCGCGTGGCATGTGCAGCCTGGTCACAGCGGCAGATGGTATTCGAGGAATCCGGTTTCGCGCTTCCAGCCAAGCGATTCGTAAAGATGCTGCGCGGCGACGTTGTCGGTCGCGGTGCTCAGCGACATCGACGCGGCGCCGTTCGCGCGCGCGAAGTCGGCCGCCGCGGTCAGCAATCGCGCGCCGATGCCGTGCTTGCGCGCCGTCGGCACGACGAACAGGTCGTTGAGCAGGTAGCTGCGCGCGCAGCGCACGGAACTGAAAACCGGATAGAGCTGGGTGAAACCGAGCGCCGCGCCGTCGCCGTCCAACGCAAGCAAGATTACCGACTCGTGATGGGCGAAGCGCTCGCGCAAAAATACGCGCGCGCGATCGAGGTCGTGCGCTTGTGCGTAGAACTGCCGGTAGGCGTCGAACAGCGGCGTGACCACGTCGAGATCATGGATGGTGGCCTGGCGGAGGGTGAATGTCATTGCGGCTCCCGCTCGCGCACGACCTGTGCCATGGCTGCGGCGGCGCAGGTGCCGCGTTTGCGCAGCCCTTCGATCACCCCTTCGCGATTCGCGGCTGGATGGTTCTGGCTGGCTTTCCACTTTCCTTCCAGCCGCGTGATTTGCAGTTCGATGCCGACGATGCCGCGCAGCAGTGTTTCGATGTAGTCGGGCGGAGCGTCGGCGATCTTCCACGGCACGGCCTCGCCCGCCTCGTGCTCGGTGACGAGTTCCTCCAGGTGCGCACGCAGCCATTGCGCGTCGTCGATCGCGCGCAACCTGCCGTGGGCATGGACCGTCACGTAGTTCCACGTCGGCACGGCCTTGCCGTCCGCGCGTTTTCCCGGATACCAGCCCGGTGTGATGTAGGCGTCGGGGCCGCGGAAGATCGCGAGTGCCGGAATGCCCGCGCCGCAGGCACGCCACAACGGATTCGCGCGCGCCACGTGGCCGCGCAGCGTGCCTGCCGCGCTGGCGGTCGCGTCCAGGTACAGCGGGATGTGGTTGGCATCGAGTCCGTCGTCGCGGGCGATGACCACGGCGGCGAGCGGATGCGCACGCATCAGCGCGTGCAGCGGGGCGGGTGCGTTTTCGGCGAAGGCGGGGGGAATGAACATGGTCGGTCAGGCGTGTTGCGCAGGCGCCAGGCGGAAGCCGACGCCGAAGCGGTTGAAGGCATTGATCAGCGCGATCGCCAGGGTGAGGTCGGCCAGCGCCTTGTCGTCGAACTGCGCGCGTACTTCGCCGTAGACGTCGTCCGGTGCGTGCGATTGGGCCAGCAGCGTCAACGCTTCGGCCCAGGCAAGCGCCGCGCGCTCGCGTGCATCGAACAGCGATGTTTCCCGCCAGACGCACAGGCAGTCGAGGCGTTGCTGCGCTTCGCCCGCGGCGCGTGCTTCGCTCACGTGCTTGTCGACGCAATAGGCGCAACCGTTGATCTGCGAGACGCGGATTTCCAGAAGCAGGCGCAGCTTGCGGTCGAGTCCGCAGGCATCGAGATAGCGGCGTGTTTCGTCGAGCCCACGGAATGCGGCGGGCGCCGCTATGCGATGGTTCAATCTCGGCTGCATGCGACTCTCCTCGCGCGAAGCGGTTGTCCGAAGTCAAATTTGCGCTAAACTATTGGTTCCATAAAGGTCCGGTATAGAAAATATTTTCGGAGCCAATAGTGTATCTGGAACTGGACGGACAAGGCCCGCGCTACGCGCAACTCACGCGCGGGTTGAAGCAAGCCATTCTCGGCGGCCGCGTCGCCGCGCACTCGCGCCTGCCCGCGACGCGCGTGCTCGCGCGCGACCTCGACCTGTCGCGCAACACGGTGTTGGCGGCGTACGAGCAGTTGGCGGCCGAGGGCTTCATCGAAGGCCGCGTCGGCTCGGGCTGCTATGTCGCCGCGATCGGCGCGGTGCAGGTGCCGCAGCCGGTGAAGTCGCCTGCGCGCAGCGGCGCGACGCGCGCGCCGTTGTCGCGGCGCGGCGAACGCATCCGCGAACTGTGGGATCAGCGCATTCCCGGGCGCGAGCACATCGGGCTGCGCTACAACCTGCAGTACGGCATGCCGATGACCAATCCGCAGCTCGCCAGCGCCTGGCGGCGCGAGCTTGCGCACGCGGCCGCGCACGGTCAGGCCGACTACCCCGATCCGCAGGGCCTGTTTGCGCTGCGCGAGCAGATCTGCGACTACCTTGCGCGTCGTCGCGGCATCCTCGCTGCGCCCGAGGATGTACTCGTGGTCAGCGGCGCGCAGCAGGCGTTCACGCTTGCCGCCGAGGTGTTGCTCGACGAGGGCGACGGCGTCGTGCTCGAAGACCCGCACTACCAGGGCGAGCGCCAGATCATGCAGGCCAGCGGCGCCGAGATCATCGGCTGTCGCGTCGACGAGAACGGCATCGTCTGCGCCGAACTGCCGATGCAGGGGCGCGCCAAGCTCGCCCTCGTCACGCCCTCGCACCAGTTCCCCAGCGGCGCGGTGATGAGTCTGGCGCGGCGCATGGAACTGCTGGCCTGGGCGGCGCGGACCGGCTGCTGGATCATTGAGGACGACTACGACGGCGAGTTTCGCTACGACGCGCGCCCGCTCGCCGCGCTGAAGTCGCTGGACCGCGACGGCCGCGTGCTGTATTTCGGCACGTTCTCGAAGGTGCTGTTTCCCTCGCTGCGCCTCGGCTACATCGTGCTGCCGCCGAACCTGCGCGAGGCCTTCATTGGCGCGAAATGGCTGACCGACCGCGGTTGCCCGGCAATCGAGCAGGCCGCGCTCGCGCGGTTGATGGCGGATGGCGCGTTCGAGCGGCATCTGCGTGCCGCAGCGAAATCGCTCAAGGCGCGGCGCGCGACCCTGCTCGCCGCGCTGCGCCGGTACGCGGGCGACGCGGTGGAGGTCGCCGACTCGAGCGCGGGCATGCACGTGCTCGCCTGGCTCACGCGGCTGAAGCCGGCGCAGGCGCGTCAGCTCGTTGCGCGCGCGCGCGAGCGCGGGCTCGGGCTGTACCTGATCGCACCATACTTCCTGAAATCCGCATCGCGACCCGGCCTGCTGCTTGGCTACGCCGACCTGCCCGCGGCCGACCTGCAGGCGGCGATGCGCATACTCGGCGAATGCCTGCGCGATTCGTGAGACGCAGTCCGGCGAAGACGCCGCTTGCATTCGCGGCGAGCGCACACAAATCGGATGCGCAACCAGCGAACCTGCGATAATTCCCTGCTCCATATTTTTCACACCGACTCCATGGGCGGCTACAGCCAAACTTCCGAACCGATCGTTTTCGCACGCGACTGCAGTGCCGTCATGGTGCCGCAGGGCCAGGTCGTGGACCTGCCGGCGGGGCAGAACGGCTACATCACCCAGGCCTTGGGCGGCAGCTTCACCGTGTTCGTCGACGGCAATCTGTTCCGCATCGATGGCAAGGACGCCGACGCCATCGGCAAGCCGCCGCCCGAGCCGATCGAGCTTGCTGCCGATGCGAGCGAGGACGAGGTCGAGAAGCTGGTCTGGCAGCAACTGCGCACCTGCTTCGATCCGGAGATTCCGGTCAACATCGTGGATCTGGGCCTCGTCTACGAATGCAACGTCGGCAAGGTCGAAAACGGTGCGCGCAAGGTCGAGGTCAGGATGACCCTGACCGCGCCGGGCTGCGGCATGGGCGACATTCTCGTCGACGACGTGCGCAGCAAGATCGAGGCGATACCGACCATCGCCGAAGCCGATGTCGAGCTCACCTTCGATCCGCCGTGGAACCACTCGATGATGTCGGACGTGGCCAAGCTCGAAACCGGCATGATGTAGCCGGGTTGCGTCGCCCGGGCGGCCTGCGATCGCCCCGGGCGCCACGGCGCGGTGCCGACGCAGAAACCAAGTCGATGATGGATGGTTGGGACAACGAGTTCTATCATCGCGGCCGGCGGCGACATCGGCGTGAGCGCGCCCGGTAGCGATCTGGTGCTCAGCAACCAGCCGTACAACATGGACCCGGCAAGCAGCTGCGGCGTCGGTGTCGTCAATGGCGGCGCGAACCGCAAGCTCGACGGTTACACCCTGAACACGAGTGCGACGAGCTCGGCGATCAAGGCGGTGACGGTGTCGACTCCAGCGGCGGCGACCTGTCGGCAAGCAGCCTGACGGCGACGAGGGATAGCTGGACCTCGACCTATGCGCTCGTGGTGCCGTCGGGCAAGACCGGAAAGATAAGCATCTCCGGCGGTACGGGCGATGCGGAGCTGTAGGTGAAGCTCGGCTCGGCACCGACCATTTCGAGCCCTACCTGCCGTCCGCATCTGACCGGCAACAACGAATCCTGCACGGTCACCACGGCGGACACTTGCTACATCCGTTTGCGCGCAGATGCGACCTTCTTCGGCGTGACCTTGACCGGCACGACGCAGTAAGCAACCGCCGCAGAAAGTTCAAGGGCGGCGCAATGCCGCCCTTCTTTTTCCGGAGCGCGCGATCGGCGCAGGCGTCATTCCGCCGCCTCGAACCGGTTCGCGTCGCGGTTCTTGCGCACGCGCAGCGGGTCCCAGATGCGCCCGTTCATCGCGATGTAGACGCCATCGGACAGGGTTTGCAGCGCGCCGACCGCGCAGCCGATGTTGAACACCGCATCCGAGCCCTGGAAGCGCGCCGGGTTGAGCGCGCCGGTCAGCACGATTACCTTGCCGGGAACGGACTGCAGCACGCGCGCGGTTTCGACCATGGTGTCGGTGCCGTGGGTGACGAGGATGTGCCGGTGCGGCTGCGCCTCGATCGTGCGCCGGACCAACTCGCGGTCTTCCCCGGTGACGTGCAGCGAATCCTTGCGCAACAGCGCGATCACTTCGAACTCGAAGGCAACGCCGAGCTGCTTGAGGATCTCGCCGATCGCCGGGGCGCCGATCTGGAACGTGGACTTGTCGTCGAAGTAGACCTTGTCGATCGTGCCGCCGGTGGTGACGATGGTCAGGTGCTGGAGCATGGCGCGTTCCGCGGAGTCGGCATGGCCGCAAAGTCTATCAGGCGTGGCAGCGCTTTCGGCTACACTTTGTCCCTGCCAGATACGAGGAACCCTGCAATGACCGATCGCCGTGGTTTTCTCATCGGCGCGCTCGCCGCCACGACTGCGGCGCTGCCGCACGCGGCGCGCGCCGCGGACGCCGGCAAGGCGGGCAAGCTGCGCCCGCGCGTGGTTTCGACCTGGGACTTCGGCGTCGCCGCGAACCGGGCTGCATGGCAGATCCTGGGCAAAGGCGGCAGCGTGCTCGACGCGGTCGAGGCCGGCGCGCGCGTGCCCGAAGCCGACCCGAAAAATCACACCGTCGGCCGTGCCGGGTACCCGGACCGCGACGGCCGGCTCACCCTCGATGCGAGCATCATGGATGGCAACGGCGACTGTGGCGCGGTCGCCGCGATCGAACACATCGCGCATCCGATTTCGGTCGCGCGGCGCGTGATGGAGAAGACACCGCACGTGCTTCTGGTCGGCGACGGCGCGTTGCAGTTCGCGCTCCAGCAAGGCTTTCCGAAAGAGGACCTGCTCACGCCGGAATCGGAGCAGGCCTGGCGCGAATGGTTGAAGAAAGGCGAATACAAGCCGCGGGCGAACAGCGAGAACAAAACCTACGGCGAAGGCAAGCCCGGCGATGCCAACAACCACGATACGCTCGGCCTGCTCGCGGTCGATGCGCAGGGCCGCCTCGCCGGCGCCTGCACGACCAGCGGCATGGCGTGGAAGCTGCACGGCCGTGCCGGCGACAGCCCGATCATCGGTGCCGGTCTGTATGTCGACAACGAAGTCGGCGCCGCCACCTCGACCGGCGTCGGCGAGGAAGTGATCCGCACCGCCGGCAGTTTTCTCGTCGTCGAACTGATGCGTCAGGGTCATTCGCCGCAGGAGGCCTGCCGCTATGCCGTGCAGCGCATCATGCGCCGGCGCATGAAGGTAGCGAAGGATCTGCAGGTCGGCTTCCTCGCGTTGAGCCGCAGCGGGGAAGTCGGTGCGTATGCGATCCAGAAAGGCTTCAGCTACGCCGTCTGCGACGCGGGCAAGCAGGATGCGCTGCGACAGTCCTCGAGCGCGCTGTAGCGCCACGACCGGCGGCGGTTGCGCGCGCCGAATCCGGCCCCCGATCCTTGCTGGCGGGAATGCCGGGCGCTACGGACTGCCACGCTGGGCGAGCTGTTGCGCAAAGTGCCGCGCCGCAGCAAGCGGGGTGGCGTCGCTTTCGCTGCGCAGGGCCCAATCCGCATGCCGTACCTGCAGGCCCGAGGCGATGCCTTCGGCGAAGGCAACCGCGAGTTCGCGCGCGTGAGCCTCCAGTGCGTCGCTGTCATTCCCCAACGACGCGAGTTGCGCTGCCGCGCGCGCGACGCACGCACGCGCGATCGACGCGCAGTCGGAAGCGTCCGACGATTCGATCTGCAGCAGCCACTCGGCTTGTGCGTCGAGCAGCGTCTGCGCACCGCCCGCGCCGCGCAGCGCGCGCAGGAAGTCGAGCGCGAGCACGTTCGTGGTGCCCTCCCAGATCGGGAACACCTGCGCGTCGCGCAGCAGTTTCGGCATGCCGGTGTCTTCGAGATAGCCGGCGCCGCCGAGGCATTCGCAGCATTCCGAGGTGATCGCCACGGCGAGTTTCCCGGTCCAGAGTTTCGCCAGCGGCGTGAGCAGGCGCAGACGGTTGCGTTGCGCCTCGCTTGCCGCGCCGGTTTCGACGAGACCGAGCAATTCGGCGACATGGAAGCTCAAATGGAATGCTGCTTCGAACTGCGCGCGCAGGTTCGCCAGCGTCGCGCGATGCAGCGGCTGCTGCGCGAGCGGTTTGCCGAACGCGCCGCGGCGCTGCGCGTAGTCTTCGGCCAGGGCCAGCGCGCGGCGCATCGTCGCGGTCGCACACACCGCGTTCCAGGTGCGGGTGACGTTGAGCATCGGCGCGATCGTGCGCACTCCGTGGTCGGTGCCGGCGACGAGGCGGGCGGGTGTGCCGTCGAGATGGATTTCCGCGGTCGGCAACTCGCGCGTGCCGAGCTTGTGCTTGAGCCGGTCGACGCGGATGTTGCGCCAGCGACCCTGCGCATCGCGCGGTTCGAGATAGAACAGGGCAAGACCGTCGGTGCCGTCCGCTGCGCCTTCGGGGCGCGCGAGCGCGAGCGCCATCTGCGCGTTGATCGCCGAGGTGAACCACTTGCGCCCGTACAGCCGCCATTCGCCGTCGACCAGGCGCGCCGTGGTCTCGGTGGCGGACACGTCCGAACCGCCGGCGTTCTCGGTCATCCACTGGCCGCTGATCCAGTGCTGCGCCGGATCGCGGCTGAGCAGGCGCGGCAACGCATGCGCGGCGAGTCCGGCGTTGCCCGAGGCCTTGATCGCGGTCGCCGCACCGTCGCTCATCGCCAGCGGGCAGGAGTGGAACTCGCTGGCGCAATGGTACAAGTATACAAGTGCAAATTGATGCACGCGCGCGGCGGCGCCGTGCGTCGCTTCGTGGCCTGAGGCGACGAGGCCGTGGCGTGCGGCCAGCGGCGCGGCCACGCGCCACGCGCGCGTGAGTTCGAGGCGATCGATGCGCCCGCCCCAGGCATCCCACTGGGTGAGCCTCGGTTCTTCGTCGACGTGCGCGAGCGCCGCGGTCCAGGCTTCGGCGGCGAATCGCCCGAGCGCGTCGAGATCGGGTTCGATCGCGGCCAGCGTCTGCTTGCGCAAGGCGCGACGCAGGTACGAACGCAGCAGCGCATCGTCGCGATATTGGTTGCCCAGCTGCGGGAAGGCTTGCACGAAGGACATGTCGACCTCCTACGAGGCGCGCTTGTTGGCACGCACCTCCCAACCCAGCGCGAACACGACGAGCAGGGCGAGTGCGGTTTCGGCAAGCGCCGGCCAGCGCGGCGCCGCGCCGCTCCATAGCTCGGCGACGCCGTGCGAGAAATAGAACAGACAGACCATGCCGCCGATCAGCGCGCCGCGGCGCAACGACTTCGCGGCAATCCACAGACTGAGCAGCAACGGCGTGATGGCGAGCACGAGGGTCGGCACGAGCAGATCGGGTTTCGGCGGTGCCAGCCAAGCGTGCCAGAGCGGCTGCAACGCCAGCAGCGCGGCGAGTGCGACGACGGCAAAGCGCAGTGCGGGGCTCATGCGGCGAGCTTCGCGGTGATCGCTGCGACCCGGCGGCCGAGCGCGCGCGCGAGAATTTTCGCATCCTCGCCGATGGCGCGCTCACCACCGGTGCCGGCGACGTGACTGGCGCCGTAGGGCGTGCCGCCGGCGCGCGTGGCGTTGAGCGCAGCCTCGGTGAACGGCAGGCCGACGATGAGCGCGCCGTGGTGCAGCAGCGGCAGCAGCATCGTGAGCAGGGTCGCCTCCTGACCGCCGTGCGTCGTCCCGGTCGAGGTGAACGCCGCAGCCGGCTTGCCGGCGAGCGCGCCGGAGGCCCATTCCGCACCGGTGGAATCGAGAAAATGCTTGAGCGGCGCGGCCATGTTGCCGAAGCGGGTCGGGCTGCCGAGGATGATCCCGGCGCATTCGCGCAGATCGACGGGCGTGGCGTACGGCGCGCCTTCGTCGGGCACCGGTGGCGCCGCGGTTGCGGTGACCGGCGCCACCGGCGGCACGCTGCGCAGGCGCGCGCGCATGCCCGGTACTTCCTCGACGCCGCGCGCGATCAGGCGCGCCAGTTGCGCGACGTTTCCGGTGCGGCTGTAGTAGACGATCAGGATCTCGGACATGGGGCCGTGGGCGGTGAACGGTGAGTGGAAAGTATAAGCTCGCCGTCGTTGCGCGATGGCAGGTGCACAACAAAGAAAAACATCGCTGGCCGCTTTCGCGGGACGGACATCACTATGTAAGCTGTCACCGCTCACCGCTCACCGCTCACCGCTCACCGCTCACCGCTCACCGCTTACGCACCATGAATTTCGACCGCAACCGTTATCTCAGCTTCGGCCGCTTCATGCTCAAGCGCTTCCTCGACGACCGCTGCCCGCAGGCAGCGGGTGCGCTGGCCTACACCACATTGTTCGCGCTGGTACCGCTGATCACCGCCGTGCTCGGCATCCTCAGCGCGTTCCCTGCGTTCGCGGAGTGGCAGGACAGGATCACCCAGTACCTGTTCGACAATTTCGTGCCCTCGGCCGGCGATACCATCCATGCCTATTTCACCGAGTTCACCGCGAATGCCGGCAAGGCCACCGCGATCGGCATCCTCGTGCTGCTGTTCAGCGTGATCTCGTTGATGATGAGCATCGAGGATGCGTTCAACCGCATCTGGCGCGTGCCGACTGGACGGCCGCTGACCTCGCGCCTGTTGATGTATTGGGCGGTGCTCACTGCCGGGCCGATCCTGATGGTCGGGGCACTGGCCATTTCGTCCTATGTGTTTGCCTTGCCGATGCTGGCGCAGGCCGGCGAGTCGTTTCAGGTCAAGGCGCGCCTGCTCGGGCTGCTGCCGTCGCTGATCCAGTGGTTCGCGCTGACCGCGATCTACGGACTCGTACCGAATTGCCGCGTGCGCATTCGCCACGCAGCGATCGGCGCGCTGATCGCCGCGGTCGCATTCGAGCTGGTCAAGCGCGGCTTCGTGCTCTACGTCGGCAAGAGCTACAACCAGGTCTACGGCGCACTCGCGATCCTGCCGATGTTCATCGTCTGGATCTACCTGAGCTGGATCATCGTGCTCGTCGGCGCTTCGATCGCGGCAACGCTGGCCGCGTTCGACTATCGTCCGGACGCGCCGAAGCTCGCCGCCGGCGACGAACTGCGCGGCCTCGTGCGCGTGCTCGCGCATTTCGCCCAGGCGCAACGGCTGGGCGAGGGCCTGAACGTCGATGCCTTGCGCCAGCGCGAACCGTTCCTCAGCGATGCCTCGACCCAGCGCTACCTCGGCGACCTGACCAAGGCAGGCCTGATCCGGCGCAGCGAGGCGGGTGATTTCGTCCTCGCGCGCGACCTGGCGACAGTCAGTCTGTACGAATTGTATGCCGCGAGCGGCTATCGCATCCCGTTGCACGAACCGCTGCCGGTTGCCGGAGACGTCGCGCTGGATGCGCTCGCGACCGGCAAACTCGGCGCGGCGGCCGACGAGCTGCGCGCGACGCTGGATACACCGCTCGCCGAAATTTTTCCCGCCGGCACGCGGTCGAATGTTCGGCGAACCACGACCTAGAAGGATCCGCATGAAACGTTTTTCCGCCCTTTTCGTTGCCGGCCTGCTGATGGCCGGCGTCGCCTGCGCAGCGACCGCGCCGAAACCCGCGCTCAAGGTGACCACGCTCGACGGCAAGGCCTTCGACCTGTCCGCGCAGAGTGGCAAGTGGGTCATCGTCAATTTCTGGGCGACCTGGTGCTCGCCGTGCATCAAGGAACTGCCCGACATCTCGGCCTACGTCGACGCGCACAAGGACAAGGTCGCCGCGATCGGCCTCGCCTATGAAGACAGCGACAAGGCCGACATCGAGAAATTCCTCAAGGCGCATCCGCTGAGCTATCCGGTCGCGCAGGTCGACGTGATGGACCCGCCCAAGGATTTCGACACACCCAAGGGTCTGCCCAACACCTACCTGATCGCGCCCGATGGGCATGTCGCCAAGGCGTTTCTCGGGCCGATCCAGATGAAGGATCTCGACGCGATCATCAAACCCTGAGGCCGGTTTCGCGCACTGCCCGAAATTCCGGGTCTGCGGCGAGGGTGAATTCGGCCGCGAACCCGCCATCCGCAGCGTTGGCGAGCGAGAGTGCACCGCCGTGCAACTGCGCGGCGCGCGCCACGATCGACAGGCCGAGCCCGCTGCCCCGGCTGTTGCGCGCCGAGTCGCCGCGCAGGAACGGTTGTCCCAGGCGCGGCAGCAGATCGGCGGCGACGCCGCCACCGTGATCGGCGATGCGGATGCGCACCATGCCGTCATCGCGCCACAGCGTCACCGTGAACGGCCCGGCGCCGTGGCGCTCGGCATTGTCCATCAGGTTGCCGAGCGCGCGGCGCAGCAGGGTCGGCCGAACCTTGGCGTGCAGGGTTGGCGGCGCGCTGAGCTGCCAGTCGTCCGGGCTGGTGCGCTGCCCGAGCAACTGGCCGGCGATGGTGGTCAGATCGACTTCGCGCGGCACTTCGTCGCGGCCGTCGCGGACGAAGGCGAGGCATTGTTCCAGCGTTTCGTCGAGCTGTTCGAGGTCCGCGATCATTGCCTCGCGCCGCTGCGCGTCGGCGCCGTCGCCGAGTTCGAGTGCCAGGCGCAGGCGCGCGAGCGGCGTGCGCAAGTCGTGGGAAACGCCGGCGAGCATCAGTTCGCGCTCGCGCGCGGCGTGACGCAGGCGCTCGCCGGCGTTGCCGATCGCCGCAGCCAGGCTGCGCACCTCGCATGAACTGCCGCGCAGCAGATCCGGCTGCGCTGCGCCGTCGAGCAGGGTGCCGGCGTTGTGCTCGAGCCGTTCCAGCGGACGCGTCAACAGGCGCGCGGCGACGGCCGCAACCAGTATCGCGATCAAGCCGGCGACTGCGGCAATGAGCATGGTTTCGCCGAACAGCGGACGGCGACGCGCTGCGCTTTGCAGGACGATCCAGCGCTGCGGGTCGTGCCGGCTGCGGATCCAGATCTCCGCCACGCCCGTTTGGGCAACGACGACGCGCGAGGGGTCGTCGATCAGATTGCCGATCGAGTCGCCGGTCCGGGCCAGCGCGTTGGCGATGCGCATGGTCGATGCGGGCGGCGGGCCGGCCTCGAAGCGCAGGCCCAGGCGTTGCATGCGGGCGAGGGTGGTGGCGGCATCGGCATCGTTGCGCGCAGCGAGATCGTCGGCGGCGAGCGCCGTCGACAGGGCGAGCCGGCTGAACGTGCCGCTCATGAAGCGCGCGCCGGTACCCAGCGACAGCGCGGCGGCGATGCCGAGGGCGAGCGCCACTGCCAGTGCGATCAGTCCGAGCACGAGCGCGAACGTGGTCGGGCCGCGTCTCACCGCGCACCCTCCTTCGCTCCCGGCACGAATACGTAGCCTTCGCCCCAGACCGTCTGCAGCCAGCGCGGCGCGCGCGGATCGTCTTCGATCAGGCGGCGCAAGCGCGACACCATCACATCGATGCTGCGATCGAAAGCCTCGTGCTCGCGGCCACGCGCCAGGGCGATGAGTTTCTCCCGGCTGAGCGTCTGGAACGGGTTGGCGACCAGGGCGGCGAGGACCGCGAATTCGCCGCTGGTCAGCTTGAGCGGCGTCTCGCCGTCGCATAGCTGGCGGGTGGCCGGATCGAACTCGAAACGACCGAAGCGGACGATGCTTTCGCCGCTCTGCGGCGCGCCGGCCGGCAGCGAAGGTTGGCGGCGCAGGACGGCGCGAATGTGCGCGACCAGCTCGCGTGGGTTGCACGGTTTGCCCAGATAGTCGTCGGCGCCGATTTCCAGGCCGACGATGCGGTCGATCTCGTCGCCTTTCGCGGTGAGCATGATGATCGGCGTGTGCGTGCCCTCGCCGCGCAGCGTGCGGCACAGTGCGAGCCCGTCGGCGTCCGGCAGCATCAGATCGAGCACGATCAGGTCGACGTGGTGCTCGGCGAGCGCGCGCCGCATCGCCGCCGCATTGGCGGCTCCGCGCGTGCGGAACCCCTGTTGTGCCAGGTAGCGCTCGAGCAGATCACGCAGGCGCAGATCGTCGTCGACGACGAGAATGTTCGCACTCTCCATGCCCCGACTATGTCGCCGTTCGCGGCGCGCGGCAAGCCATGGATGCCGGCAAATGTAATCAGTTGTTTCCGCCGCAGGCTGCAGAAATATCCATTCACGCCTGCCGGACAATCGCAAACGCGCAAGCGCGTTGTTCCGGCGAGGATGCGCCTGAGGCGTTCCCGCCAGTATCACCATCATCAACAGGAGTTCGCCAACATGTTTGCCCGAAATTCTGCAGCAACTGCCAACGGGCCGTCGGCCGGTGCAACACGGCGGGGCATGATCGCCGGGTGCTTGCTGCTGCTGTTGGCATGCAGCGGAGCGACGCTCGCGGCAACGCGAAACGATGCGATCGATGATGGCGTGAATCTTTCGCCGAGCGCGGCGCGCGCGATCCGGCCCGGCGATTTGCCGGCCGGGATCCGTGTGCTGCGCGACATCGCCTACGGGCCGGATCCGCTACAGCGTTTCGATGTCTACGCCCCGGCCGGCGCGAACAATGCGCCGGTGATCCTGATGGTTCATGGCGGCGGCTGGATGCGCGGCGACAAGGCGATGCGGGCCGTCGTCGAGAACAAGGTCAAGCGCTGGGTGCCGCGCGGGTTCATCCTCGTCAGCGTCGATTACCGTCTCGTCCCCGCGGTCGATCCGCTCGAGGAAGCACAGGATGTCGCCCGCGTCCTCGCCAAGGCACAGCATGACGCGGCCACCTGGGGAGGCGATGCGCACAAGTTCATCCTGATGGGACATTCGGCCGGGGCGCATCTCGTCGCCCTGCTCGATGCTTCGCCTGCCCGACTTCGCGACGCCGGCGCGGTGGCGCCGCTGGGCAGCGTGCTGCTCGACAGTGCGGCCCTGGATGTGCCGAGGATCATGGACGCGCCCCATCTGTCCTTGTACGACCGCGCGTTCGGCCGCGATGCAGCTTTGTGGCAGGCCGCTTCGCCACTGGCCCAGTTGCGCCAGAAGACACCCCCGATCCTGGCCGTGTGTTCCTCACGCCGCCACATCTCCTGTACGCAGGCGCAGCATTTCATCGCCAAGGCCGTCTCGTTCGGCAGCCGCGCCCGCATGCTCGCGGAAAACCGCACGCACGGCGAGATCAATGCGCAACTCGGTGTGCCGGGCGCCTACACCGATGCCGTCGAGGAATTCCTGGGTTCGCTCGATCCTGCCGTTGCCGCCCGTCTGCGCGCGCGCTGAGGCGGCGTTGTCCACACCACCGGAGAAAATCATCATGCATCATCCAAGTTGTCGCCCGTGGCTGCGCACCCGGCTCGTTGCTCCCGCCTGGCAGGCGATTGCGCTGGCGGTCGCCGGCCTGCTCGGTTTTTCCTCGGTCCGCGCCAGCGTCGCTCCCGGTGCGGTCGATGCGGCGGCCAACGCCGCGGCGACGGCGCCGGCGTGCAAGGCGATCAGCGACGGCACGATCGGCAATGACGGGTTCTACTGGGAAATCGACGATGCAAACGGAATCGTCACCGACAGCAACGGGAAACCGGCGGCTGGCAGCATCAATCCGCCCGGTGCGAGTTCGGCGAAATATACGCGCGACACCTTGATGCCGGTCGCTTCGGCGTCGAAGTGGCTCGAAGGCGCATATGTCGCCGAAGTGGCCGCCGTGCAGAACGGCAATACCTGGTCCATGCCGGTCGCGGTCGTGCCGTTTCTCAATTTCACCAGCGGCTACGCCAATCAGGTCGATGGCTGCAACGCGCAGAAAACCGGCAAAAGCGATCCTACCGTGCAGGATTGCCTCAACCAGCCCGGCCAGATCGCAGGGACGACCAACGGCTATCGTGTCCAGGCGTACATCGGCGGCTTCGCCTACAATTCGGGCCACCTCGAAGTGCTGCATGGCGGCGCCGACCCGTCGATCGCCACCGTGATCGGCGGCGCCAACGATGACGACAAGATGCTGGCCGACGAAAAAAGGAATGCGTTCGCCAAGCGTGGCGTGACCATGAACCTGCAGTACTTCTCGCCGATTCTCGCTGGCGGCGTGGCGACGACGGCCGGCGACTATGCCGCGTTCCTGCGCGGGCTGATCAATACCTCGAATCCGTTGATCATGGGCCGTCTGCTCGCGCCGACGGCAAGCGATCCGTATGCGGTGTGCACCAATCCTGCCGACCCGGCCTGCCCGAGCGCGAAGAAGTCGCCGCTGCAGGGCAAGGAGAGCTACCACTATTCGTTGGCGCACTGGATCGAGGATGATCCGCAGAACGGCGACGGCGCCTACAGCAGCGCGGGCGCGTACGGCTTCTACCCGTGGGTCGATGCATCGAAGACCTATGCAGGCGTCCTCGCGCGCGCCGATACCAACCACACCGCGAACGACTTTCAACCAGGCTATCGCTCGCAGCAGTGCGGCATGGCCATTCGCCAGGCGTTTTTGAACGGAGTCAGCCAACCCCGGCCAAGCCAGACCACGCTCACTTCCTCGTTCAATCCGATGCTGTCCAATCAGGCGACGACACTGATCGCAACGGTTGCCGGCACCGCGCCGACCGGCACGGTGACGTTCAGCCTCGGCGGCACCGCGCTTTGTACCGCGGCGGCGCTGAACACGGTCGGCACTCAGGTTGAGGCAGTCTGTGTCGCCGAACCGCAGGTGAGCGGCGCGATCGTCGCGCAATACAGCGGCGATGCGAGCAACGCGCCATCGACGTCGGCGCCGCTGAATCAGAGCATCGTGCCGGTCGCAGCGTTCAACCCCGACCAGTTCGGGCTGACCGGCACCTGGTACAACCCGGCCACCTCGGGGCAGGGAATCCTGTTGCAGGTGCTTCCCGACCACAATGCTGCGGGCAGCGGATTGCTGTTTGCCGGTTTCTATACCTTCACCAGCGACGGCGACGGCGCACGCGTCTGGTACACCCTGCAAGGCGACGTGACGAACACCGGTGCCGCCGCGCAGCTCGGCTTGTACACGGCGACGGCAGCCGGAAATTTCGCCGCAGGGCCCACCATCGGCGCGCGCCAAGTGGGCAACGCGAGCCTGCGTTTCGGCGACTGCGCACACATGACATTGAGCTATACGCTCAGCGACGGCAGCGGACTCAGCGGCACGATTCCGCTGACTCGGCTGACCACGAACACATCGTGTTCGCCTGCGGGCGACCTGGGTGAGTCCGATCCGCGCGCCCTGCTTTCCGGCGCCTGGTATGTTCCGGCGACGAGCGGGCAAGGCCTCGTGTTGGACGTGAGTCCGAGCGACAACGTCCTGGTGGGCGGATGGTATACGTATTCCGCCGCGGCGAGCGCGGATCAGAACCGGCAGACGTGGTATGTCCTGCAGAGCCACGGCCTGCTGCCGGGTGTGACCACGATCGAAAACGTGCCGATCTACACCGCAGGCGGCGGCGTCTTCGACCAGCCTACGCCGGTGGTGTCGAGCCAGGTCGGCACGGCCAACGTGCGCTTCGCCGCGGATTGCCGTTCGATCACCCTCGACTATGCGTTCAGCAGCGGCGACAACAGCGGCCAGCGGGGCTCGATGGTCCTGAGTTCGCTCGGCCTGAACGCACCCTGCTCGTTGCCGGCATCGGCGACGACGGGGCAATAGGCCGAACCCAGGGACGCGAAATGCCGACACTTGCGGCAACCGGTGTCGGCCGGCGTTGCCGGCCGAATCGACGGCCGGTCTGCCGCGCTTCGCGTTCGGCGACGGCTCGGCGCACGAGGTTGCCGCGCCGGCACGGCAGCGCCGCTGCGCAGCGCGGCGCGCAATTCGGCAGCGGCGGGCAGCGTGCTGCGATCAAAGTTCGCCGCGGAACTGCACGCCCCAGATGCGCGGTTCGTTGACGTAGCCGGTCAGGTTGTTGAAATCGATGCCGCCGGTGATCGCCTTCTTGTCGAGGATATTGCGGCCGTAGAACGCGACCTCGCGCTTGTTGTCGTGCCAGGCGTAGCCGACGCGCAGGCCGCCCTCGACCCAGGCCTTGCCGGTGAACTCGACCGAACGATACAGGAAGTAGTCGACCTTGCTGCGGTAAGCCCAGTCGGTATACGCGAACAGTTCGCCGTCCTTGAACGGGATCGCGTAGCGCGCAGTGACGTTGCCGATCCACTTCGGCGCCTGCGGCAGCGGGTTGCCGTTGATCGAGGCGAGCGTGACGCCACCCTCGACGATCTCCGGACTGAGCACCGTGCACGCTGCGCACGGCGTGATGTAGAGGTTCGGATCCTTGATCTTGGTGTAGTTGTAGCTGCCGCCGGCGGTGACCATCAGGTTGTCGGTGACGTAGGCGCGCGCGTCCAGCTCGAAACCGCGGCCTTCGGTCTTCTTCGCATTGACGAGACGGGCGAAGTTGGTCGTGCCGCCGACTGCGGTGAGCTGTTGGTTCTTGATCTCGTAAGCGTAGACGTCGGCGCTGATCGTGGCGCGATGATCGAACAGGTCGGACTTGATGCCGGCTTCGCCCGAGGTGATCGTTTCCGCCTTCGCCACCGACGGCGTGTCGCCGAACAGGAGACGACCCTGGATGCTCGGTGCGCGGTAGCCGGTGGCGGCGCGCGCGTACAGCGTCGTGTTCTTGTCGAGGCTGTAGGTGGCCGACAGATCGCCGGTCGTGCGCGACGTGGACGGATCGAGGAACAGCGGGCCCAGCGCACCGGCACCGATCGGCGAGGTGTAGCGCGTCGCGGTCCAGTTCTTCTGGTCGTGGGAAACGCGCAGGCCACCCTTGATCTTGAGTGCGTCGTTGACCTGGTAGCCGAGCGAGCCGAACAGCGCTCCGCTGGTGTCCTTCTGCTTTTGCTGCGCGTAACCGTCGAGCGCGCCGTGGCTGAAGATGGTTTCGTAGTCGAAACTGTCGACCGTGATGTTCTCGTTGAAGTAGTAGGCGCCGACGATCCAGTCCAGCGGCGAGGTGTTCTTCGAGGACAGGCGTAATTCCTGGGTGAGCTGGCGATGGAACGGCAGGCCGTCGGCCGATTCGGACGCGAACGGGATGAAGCCGGGGCCCATCACGCCGCCCGGCGCGTAAGAGGCGCCGTAGCCGCCGTCGATGTCGCCGTGGCTCAGCGTCTTGACACGGTCGAAGCTGGTGATCGAGGCCAGCTGCATGGTCTCGAAATCCCAGGTCAGATGCAGGCTGGCGCCGCTCGAGGTCACGTTCTGGAAGTTCGCGCCGTCGATCGAAATCCGGTCGCGTTTCCAGCCTGGAACGAAATCGTTGCTGCCCGGTTGGATGATGTTGGCGCGGAACAGGATCGCCGAGCCGTTGATGTTCATGCCGTGCACGTTGAGCAACGCGCTGAACGTGTCGGAGGGCTTGTACTCGAACTGCAGGCGCAGTGCCTGGGTGTTGTAGCCGCCGAGTTCGTTGCTCTTGCCGGGCGCCACGTTCTTCACCCAGTCGTCGCGGTGCTGGTCGAGGAAGGAGACGCGGAACGCCCAGTCCTGGTTGATGCCGGCACCGAACGCGGTCTCGACGTTGGTCGTGCCGTAGCGGCCGTAGCTGACGTCGACGTAACCGTCCGGCTCCTGGGTCGGCTTCTTCGAATCGAGCTTGACCACGCCGGCCGGCGTGTTGCGGCCGAACAGCGTGCCCTGCGGACCGCGCAGCACTTCGACCTGGTCGATGTCGAAGACCGGGAAGCCCTTGAGGATCGGGTTCTCGAGCACGACGTCGTCGTAGACGAACGACACCGGCTGCGAGGCGTTCAGATCGAAGTCGGTGTTGCCGAGGCCGCGGATGTAGAAGCGCGGGAATGTGCGCCCGAACGAGGACTCGATCAAGAGGCTCGGCACGCGCGCGGACAGGAAGCGCACGTCGTCGCCGCCGGACTTCAGGATGTCGAGCTTCTCGGTATCGATCGCGGTGATTGACTCGGGCACCTTCTGGATGTTCTCGCTGCGCTTTTCCGCGGTGACGGTGATGTCGCCGAGCTGCTTCGGTGCGCTGGTCTCTTCGGCTGCGGCGGCAAAGGCGGTATTGCCGGCCAGAACGCAGGCGATGGCGAGGCTCAGGGTATAGCGGCGCGGCGCGCGCGTGGCGCGGGCGGAATGGTGCGATGACATGTCGGCTCTCCGGTCGGAATGGGCGGTTTCATGGCGCGGAATCCCGTTCCTGCCCCGGGCATCGCGCTCCGATCGTTGCGTCGGAGCTTGTCGATATGAACGCGGCCGTCCGGATGCGACGGCTGCGTGTTGCCAGCGGGATTCCCGTGGCCGCTTTTTACCGAAGATGTAAGGAAATTGCAAAGATTCGTGCGCAATTTCCATCGGGATTCACGACGGTTTCATGACGGTCGCGGTGCTCTCGGCGTTTGCCTGCGCAGGCCTGCCGCGGACGCCTAGCCGCGTACCGGGCGACGGGGCGTTCAGTAAACGTCCTTCACCCACAGCGATGTGTCCGCCAGTTCCTCGACGCCGGGGTCGCCCTTGAGCCTGGGCAGCTTGAGCGGCTTCACCGCGATCTTGCGGTCGGGCAGACGGTCGAGCAGGTCGCGGATCAGATTGAGGCGGCCGCGCGGCTGGTCGTTGAAATCGACCACGTGCCACGGCGCGTAATCGGTGTTCGTCGCCGCGATCATTGCGTCGCGCGCCTCGCCGTACTCGCGGTACCGGTTGCGCGCGGCGATGTCGACCGGCGAGATCTTGAAGCGTTTGAGCGGGTTTTCCGCGCGTTCGGCGAAGCGCTGTTCCTGCTCGGCCTGATCGACCGCGAGCCAATACTTGTACAGCAGTATCCCGTCATCGACGAGGCCTTTTTCGAACACCGGGCACGAGGCGAGGAAGCGTTTGTACTCCGCGTCGGTGCAGAATCCCATGACCTTCTCGACGCCCGCGCGGTTGTACCAGCTGCGGTCGAACAGCACGATTTCACCGGCGGCGGGCAGATGCTCGACGTAGCGCTGGTAATACCACTGCGTGCGCTCGCGCTCGTCCGGTTTCGACAGCGCGACGATGCGGTAGTGGCGCGTGTCCAAGTACTCGGTGATCGCCTTGATCGTGCCGCCTTTGCCGGCCGCGTCGCGCCCCTCGAGGACCACGACCACGCGCTTGCCGGTGTGGATCAGCCAGCGCTGCAAACCGACGAGCTCGATCGCAAGCTTCTTGAAATGATGGGTGTATTTGTTTTTTTTCACGCAGCATTTCTCTCAGTTTTGTGGAAGACGGATCGCGCGCACGCCTTCGACGCCGCGCAGTTCCTCCGCCGCTTCGTGCAGTTGGGCCGGATTGGCGGGCAGCACGATCAGGGTGAAGTGTTCCTCGCTGCGGTCTTCGCCCTGTTCGATTTCGACGTGCTGCAGCGACAGCCGTGCCCGCGCCAGAATCTGCATGATCGCGCCGATGCCGAGACTGCCTTGCGAAACCGTCAATTCCAGCCGCAGCGGCCGCTTCCGCTGTAGCAGGCGCGTCTCGATCGGTTTGAGCCCGGCGAGAATGACGAGGATGATCGTGGTTGCGCTGACCGCCGCGGCGTACATGCCGCCGCCGGTGGCGAGACCGATCGCGGCGACGCTCCACACGCTCGCCGCCGTGGTCAGGCCATGCACCGCCTCGCGACGGAAGATGATGATGCCTGCGCCGAGAAAACCGATGCCGCTGACGACCTGCGCGGCGATGCGCGAGGGATCGAGCACCACATGTTGATCGATGAGGACGTCGGCGAAGCCGAATGCCGAGACGATCATCAACAGGCAAGAAGCGACGCACACGACCATGTGCGTGCGCAGACCGGCGGTCCAGGCGCGGCGTTCGCGTTCGACGCCGATGAGACTGCCCAGAACCGCAGCGATGAGCAGGCGGAGGATGATTTCCCGGGGGCTGAGCATGGCGTGCGGCCCCGGCCGGAATCAGTGCTCGCCGTCGCCGGGGATTTCGCGCAAACGCGGGCGCAGGCCGGCGAGGTTGCATGGCGCCGTGCGTGCATCGAGTTGCTTGTGGATCAGTTTTTCCCAAGCGGTACGGCAAGCCGACGTCGAGCCGGGCAGGCAGAACACGAACTTGTCGTTGACGAGGCCGGCGAACGCGCGCGACTGCAAGGTCGAGGTGCCGATCTCCGTGTACGAGAGCGCGCGGAACATTTCACCGAAGCCCGGCATCTCCTTGTCGAGCAGCGGGCACAGCGCCTCCGGGGTCGAGTCGCGGCCGGTGAAGCCGGTGCCGCCGGTGACGAGGATGCCATGCACGTCGGCCTGGGCGATCCAGGCCGAGACGATCGCGCGCAGGTTGTACTTGTCGTCGCGGCTGAGCGCGCGCGCATGCAGGCGATGGCCCGCGGCGGCGAGCGCGTCGCAGAGATAGTCGCCCGAGGTGTCGTTCTGCGCGCTGCGCGTGTCGGACACGGTCAGCACGCAGAGATTTAGCGGGGAGAATTCTTTGGCGGCGGTCATGGCTTTGCTCCTCGCTCAATCCTACAGCGAAATATCCTGCGGCGGCTGGCCGGAGCGCGCGCGTTCGGCGATGCGTTCGATCAACGCGGCGAAATCGTCTGCATAGGCCTGCATGTCGAACAGCTGTGCCCGTGCAGCCGGAGCGCCCAGGCGCGCGCGCAAGGCATGCACGCGCGTGGGCTGGCGCGCCAGTTCGATCGCGAGCGCGGCGTAGGCCTCGTCGTTGGCGACGACCATATCGTCGAGGCCGATCTGGCGGTTGAGGCTCGCCGCGACGCGCGAGGCAAACGTGTCGCCGGGTCGCGTCAGCACGGGGCAACCGGCGTAGAGTGCGTCCGAGGCGGTGGTGTGCGCGTTGTACGGATTCGTGTCGAGGAACAGGTCGGCGCGGCGATAGCGCGCAAGATAGTCGGCGTGGTTGGTCTTCGCTGCGAAGATCAGTCGCAGCGGATCGACTCCCGCGCGCCTTGCGGAGTCGCGCAGGCGTTCGATCACGCCGTTGCCGGGGCGTTCGTCGAGCAGCCACAGGACGCTGTCGGGCACCTCGCGCAGGATGTGCACCCACAACGCGAAGCTCTGCGGCGTGATCTTCCAGCTGGCGTTGAAGCAGCAGTAGACGAAACCGTCGGCAGGCAGGCCCAGCGCCTCGCGCGATGGTGCTTCGCGCACGATGCGGGTCGTGTCGGTCGGCTGATAGCAGCGCGGCAGTGTCGCTATGTTCTCGTCGTAGTGCGCGCGCTGCGAGGGTGGAACCACGCAGTCGTCGGCAATCAGATAGTCGTACCACGGCGCACCGAGCGAGCCGGGGTAGGCGAGCCAGTTGACCTGGATCGGCGCCGGCCGCAGCGCGAAGATGCGCGGCAGCGAGTTCATGCAGTAGCCGTCGATATCGATCAGCACGTCGATGTGCGCGGCGCGGATGCGTTCGGCGATCGCTTCGGGCGCCTGTCGGCCGACATCGTGGAACTCGTGGAACGCGTGTTCGAGGCGATGACGAAGTTCGCTGCCGTCGCCGGCTGTGGTTGCGAACGCGACCGTGGTCAGGCCCGTCGCGCGCAGGCGTTCGATCAGTTCGACCACGAGCAGGCCGGTGGCGTGTTCCTTGAACCCGGAGGAGACGAAGCCGACGCGCAGCGGAGAGCCCTCTCCTCCGACCCGGTCGGGGGCGCTGGTCGGGCCGGCGAATTGCCGCGCGAATGTACGCGCACAGCCAAGCTGCTGCGCCGGCGTCGTTTCCTCGACGAGCAGGGAGAACGGCAGGATGCCCGGACGCTGCGCGTCGACGCCGGCGACGAGCCGCGCCGCGAGTTCGGGCAAACCTCGCCACTCGCACAGCCGGCGCTTGATGTAGACCAGTTGGCTGAGGGCTTCGAACAGGTTGGGGGCAAGCTGCAGCGCGTGCTCCATTGTGCGCGCCGCTGCCTGCCAGTCGCCGAGTTGATCCTCGACCAAGGCAAGGTTGTGCGCGGTGTGCGGGCGCGGGCTCAGTTCCATCGAGTTGCGATACGGCTGCAGTGCGTCGTCGAGGCGACCCTGGCGTTCGTAGATGTAGCCGAGTACGTACCAGCCATCGGCCGAGCGCGGCGCAAGAGCGAGGCCCTGGCGCAGGTGCGATTCCGCGGCGCTGAAGTCGTGCAGCGAGGCGCTGGCATTGGCGAGATCGAACCAGGTTTCGGCGCGGTGCGGTTCTTCGCGCAGGCTGCGTTCGAAGCATTGCGCCGCGCCGGGATAGTCGCCGACCTGATGGCGCAGACGGCCGAGATTGTTGAGCGCGCCAACGTGATTCGGCGCCAGCCGCAAGGCGCGTTCGAGCAGGCGCGTGGCGCTGCCCGTGTCGCCGTGCTGGATTTCGACCGCGGCGAGATTGCACAGCACCTCGACCGAATTCGGGTCGAGCCGATGCGCCTGCTGCAGCGAGCGCGCGGCCGCGTCGATGCGCCCCGACCGGATCTGCGCGATGCCGAGCAGGCGCCAGATTTCCGCATGCGGCGGCAGGGTCTGCAGCGCGGCCTGCGCACGGCGCTCGGCGCCGGTGAAGTCGCCGCGTTCGATCAGCGTGGCGATCGTATCCAGTGTTGCCGGCAGCAGCGCGGCGTTCATCCGCCGAGGCCGCCTTCGGTCAAGCCGCTTTTGGTCAAGGCGGCCATCTGGTCTGCCTGGTATTCCTGGGTCAGCGGGCCGAGCAGCGGATCGAGAGCGCCGTCGACGATGGCCGGCAGGCTGTACAGGGTCAGGTTGATGCGGTGGTCGGTGATGCGCCCCTGCGGAAAATTGTAGGTGCGGATGCGCTGGCTGCGGTCGCCCGAGCCGACCTGCAGACGCCGCGACTCGGCCTGTTCCGCGGTCTGCTTGCTGCGCCGCTCGTCGGTGAGGCGCGCCTTGAGCAGCGACATGGCGCGCGCCCGGTTCTTGTGCTGGCTGCGTTCGTCCTGGCATTCGACGACGATGCCGCTCGGCAGGTGGGTGATGCGGATCGCGGAGTCGGTCTTGTTGACGTGCTGGCCGCCGGCGCCCGACGCGCGGAAGGTATCGACCTTGAGGTCGGCGGAATTCAATTCGACGTCCTCGATCTCGTCCATCTCGGGCAGGATCGCGACTGTCGCCGCCGAGGTGTGGATGCGGCCCTGGGCCTCGGTTTCCGGCACGCGCTGCACGCGATGCGTGCCCGACTCGAATTTCAGTTTCGAGAACACGCCCTTGCCCTCGACGCGCGCGATGACCTCCTTGTAGCCGCCGTGCTCGCCGGGATTGGCGGACAGGATCTCCACGCGCCAGCCCTGCGTCTCGGCGTAGCGCGTATACATGCGGAACAGGTCGCCGGCGAAGATCGCCGCCTCGTCGCCGCCGGTGCCGGCGCGCACTTCGAGGAAGATGTTGGCCTCGTCGCGCGCATCCTTGGGCAGCAGCAGCAGATTCAATTCATGGTCGAGCGCCTCGCGCCGGACCTCGAGTTCGGCGACCTCGCCCTCGGCGAGTTCCTTCAGCTCGGGATCCTTGAGCATCGCCCGCGCCGCTTCGAGATTCCTGCCGGCGGCGTCGTAGGCGAGCAACGAGGTGGTCAGCGGTTCGAGCTGGGCGAACTCGCGCGACAGGTCGCGGAAGCGCGCGTTGTCTGCGAGGACGTCGGGTTGGGCGAGCAGCAGGGAGACTTCCTGGTGACGCTCGGCAAGCTCGTCGAGCTTGCGCCTTATTGATGGGTTCATAGACGGCAAATTTTGCCACGGATTGCACCGATGGCACGGATAAGGCGGTATTTTGATTTTGTTCTATCCGTGCATATCCGTGTAATCCCTGGCCCAACGCTTCTGCGTCATTCTTTCGCCGATGAAGAGGAATCGAACAGCGCCTCGGCGGCGCGCAACAGTTCGACGTCGCCGCGCAGGGCGGCGGCGCGCAGGGCGGCGCTCGGCGCGTGCAGCAGCTTGTTGGTCAGCGTGTGGGCGAGAAATTCGAGTGCCTGCTCGGGTGTGCGTCCGCTCGCGAGCAGGGCGCGCGCCTTGTCCAGGGTTGCGTCGCGTTGCGCCTCGGCGTCGGAGCGCAGCGTCGCCAGCGGGTTGCGCACGGCCAGCGCGCGGCGCCAGGCGAGAAAGTGTTCGACCTGCAGGTCGATGATCGCCTCGGCCTCGCCGGCCGCAGTCTGGCGCGAGCGCAGGTTGTCCTCGATCACCTGCTTCAGATCGTCGACCGTGTACAGGAACACGTCGTCGAGATCGGCGACGGCCGGGTCGACGTCGCGCGGCACGGCGATGTCGACGAGGAACATCGGCCGGCGCTTGCGCGCGCGGATCGCGTTCTCGACCAGGGCGCGGCTGAGTACCGGTATGGTGCTTGCGGTCGAGGAGATGACGATGTCGGCCTCGGCCAGGTGCTGCGGCAGGTCGACGAGTGAAATGGCGTAGGCGCCGAAACGCGCGGCCAGCGTTTGCGCATTCTCCAGCGTGCGGTTGGCGACGATCAGGCGGCGCACCCTGGATTCGGACAGGTGGCGCGCGGCGAGTTCTATCGTCTCGCCCGCACCAATCAGCATGACGCAGGCGTCGGCGAGATTGGCGAACAGGCGCTCGGCCATGCGTACCGCGGTATAGGCCACCGAAACCGGATTCGCGCCGATGCGCGTGTCGGTGCGCACGCGCTTGGCCACGGCGAAGGTCTGCTGCAGCAGGCGCTCCATCGAGGTGCGCAACGTGCCGGCATCGCGCGCGACCTGGTAGGCGTCCTTGACCTGGCCGAGGATCTGCGGCTCGCCGAGCACCATCGAGTCGAGACCCGTGGCGACACGGAACAGGTGGCGCACGGCGGCGTTGTCCTCGTGCCGGTAGAGGAACTCGTCGAGCCGGCGGTGGGTCAATCCATGGTGATCGAGCAGCCAGCGCTGGGCCGCGTCTTCCGCACCCGCCTCGACTTCGACGTATAGCTCGGTGCGGTTGCAGGTCGACAGGATCAGCGCTTCGTTGATGCCGGGCTGGCGGGCGAGATCGCTGAGCGCGCCGGCCGTCGCCTCGGGCGCGAACGCGACCTTCTCACGCAGCTCCAGCGGCGCGGTCAGGTGGTTGAGTCCGAGGGCGATCAGGGCCATGTTCGAGGGAATCGGTTAAGCTTGCGGCGGGCGCTGGAAAGCCCGCATCGACGCGAAATTGTGCGGCCCGTGCCCTGCGATATCAAGCAAGCGGCGGCGCGAAGCGGTTTGAAATCAGGCGTTCGTGCTCCGGGTCGGGCGGGTAGCGACGATACGCCGCAGGTGGAACAGACAGTGAAAGCATATTCGTTCGGACCGCGTGAATGGGGCTTGCTGGCCGCCGCCGCGCTGCTTGCCGCTTGTGCGTCGGCTCCTGCGGGCAAACCGGCTGCGTCGGCCGCCACGCCGCAGCCGCTGCAACGGCTGGATATCGCCCCCGATCCGCGCCAGCGCGATCTGATCGCCAACCTGCTTGCCGGCGAACTCGCACTGGTCGACTCGGATACGGCCAACGCGGCGCGCCACTACGTCGACGCGGCGCAGGCGAGCGAGGATCCGGCGATCGCCGAACAGGCCACGCATATCGCCATCGCCGGCAGGCAGTGGGAAGCTGCGCACTCCGCGCTGTTGCGCTGGCAGGCGCTGCACGGCGACGAAGTCGGCGTGCGCCAGGCACGTGCGATGCTCGCGCTGCATGCCGGCGCGGACGACGCCGCGTTCGTCGACCTGGCCTGGCTCGCGCATCGTCCCGGCAGCAGCGGCTGGCGCGCGGTGTCGCAGGCTTTGCTCGGGGCCGAGAACAAGACCGCCGCCGCGCTGATTTTCGAGCGCCTGTTGCGCGGCGACGCGGCGACGCCGGGCAACGCCTTGCAGGCGGTCGATCTTGGCAACGATGCGCAGCTGTGGATCGCGGTCGGTCAGCTCGCCATGCGGCTCGACCGCAGCGACATTGCAAAGACGCTCGCCCAGCGCGCGATCGACCGATTCCATACGCCCGAGACCTACGCGTGGGCGGCGCAGGTGAAGATTGGCGCGGGCGACAGGGATGGCGCACGCAAGCTGTTCGCCGAGGCGTTGCGCAAAGCGAAGCCCGCCAGCGGTGCCTCGGCGCGCGACGACAATGCGCGCCTGCGCGTCGCCTACGCCGCGCTGCTCGGCGATCTCGGCGACTATGCGCAGGCCTCGGCGGTGCTGGCGCAGGGGCCGCAGAACGATCGCACCTACGCGGCGCGCGCGGCCTATCTGGCCCACGGCGACGCGAAGGCGAACAAGGCCCCGATCGAAACCCTGTATCGCCAGGTACTCGTCGAATCGCAGCCGCGTCCACCGATGCGCCTGCTGTTGCTCGGGCAGCTTAGCGAACTCGCCGACCGCAACGCCGACGCACTCAAGTGGTACGCGGACATCGACGAGGGCGCAGACGAGTGGTTCGATGCGCAGCAGCGCACCGCGATCCTGCTGCACGACAGCGGTCGCGTGGCCGCGGCGATGAGCCTGCTGCACGAACTCGAGGCGCGCGTCGCCGACGAGGCGAAGTCGCTGGGCGAGGTGTTTCTGCTCGAGGCCGAACTGAGGGGTGGCAAGGGCAAGAGCCCGGCCGATGCGATCGCGGTCTACGATCGTGGTCTGCAGGCGCTGCCCGACGACACGCGCCTGCTCTATGCGCGCGCACTCGCCTGCGAAAGTGCCGATCGTGTCGACGAGGCGATCCGCGACCTGCGCCGCGTGCTGGAACTCAAGCCAGACAACGCCGATGCAATGAATGCGCTCGGTTACACCCTCGCCGACCGCACCGACAAAAAGACCGAAGCGCTCAGCCTGATCGAAAAGGCGCTCGTGCTCAAGCCGGGCGAGCCCGCGATTATCGACAGCATGGGCTGGGTGCAGTATCGCCTCGGCAACCTCGACGCGGCGGTCGAACAACTGCGCAGTGCCTACGCCAAGCAACGCGATCC
Source organism: Rudaea sp. (assembly GCF_057139185.1). NCBI lineage: Bacteria > Pseudomonadati > Pseudomonadota > Gammaproteobacteria > Lysobacterales > Rhodanobacteraceae > Rudaea > Rudaea sp. The sequence goes on from NZ_DBNHDN010000022.1 coordinate 45,043, forward strand.
GGAGATTGCCGCGCACCTGGGCGAGGTGTTGTGGGTCTCCGGGCGCAAGGACGAAGCGCGTCAGGTCTGGGAGGAAGGGCGCAAGCAGGACGCCGGCAACAAGGTCCTGCTCGAAACGATCAAGCGGTTGGCGTCGTAGTCGCGGATACGCGTCGTCGCGAAGATTTTCGGCATAGAATCCGCCGTTCTCTCAGATTGGTGCCCGAATGAAACTTCTGCCCCTTGCGTTGTCGTTCTGTGCCCTCGCCTTGCCCGTCGCCGCGCAGCAACTCAGCGCTGACCGCATCGCGACCACGGTGCAAACCTTGTCTTCGGATTTCTTCGAAGGCCGCGCACCCGGCACGCCTGGCGAGGAACGTTCGGTAGGCTATCTGATCGGCCAGTTCGAGGCGCTCGGCCTGCAGCCGGGCGGCAAAGACGGCAGTTGGGTACAGGCGGCGCCGTTGCTGCACACGAGGCTCGGCGAGCCGACAACGCTCGGCATCGATGTCGGCGGCAGCGTGCAGTCATGGCAGCGCGGCAAGGAGGTGTACCTGTCGACGGTCCGCCCGGACGATCGCGCGCGGATCGGGCATGCGCCGCTGGTGTTCGTCGGCTATGGCGTGCACGCACCGGAGCGTCAATGGGACGACTTCAAGGGCGTCGATCTCAAGGGCAAGGTCGCGGTGTTTCTGGTCAACGACCCGGATTTCGAAGCGGCGAAAGACGAGCCGGTATACGGCCGCTTCGGCGGCAAGACGATGACGTACTACGGCCGCTGGACTTACAAATACGAGGAAGCCGCGCGCCATGGCGCGATCGGCGCGCTGATCGTGCACGATACGCCGGGCGCGGGTTACGGCTGGAACGTGGTGGTCAGCCCCCACGGCGAAAACTTTGACATCGTGCGCGCGCCGGACAAGCTGACCAGCCTCGCGTTGCAGGGCTGGATCGCCGGCGAGGCGGCGGCGAAGTTGTTCGCCGATGCGGGTCTGGATCTCGCCGCGCAGCGCAAGGCGGCACGGCGCGCGGATTTTCGCCCGGTCACGCTCAAGGGCGAGACGTTCTCGGCGGACATCCCGGTCGAGCACGAAGTAGTCGAAAGCCACAACGTGCTGGCGAAGATTGCCGGCACGAGGCATCCCGACGAAGTCGTCTTCTATGGCGCGCATTGGGACGCCTACGGCAAAGGGCCGGCGGACACGCAAGGCAACACGATCCGCCGCGGTGCCAACGACGACGGTATCGGCGTCGCCGGCATCATCGAGATCGCGCGTCAGTTCAAGGCGCAGCCGGCGCCGCAGCGCAGTATCGTCTTCGGCGTCTGGACCGCGGAGGAACGTGGCCTGCTCGGTTCGGAAGCCTATGCGCTCGATCCGGTCTACCCATTGGAAAAAACCGTCGCCAACCTGACCATCGACGTGCTGCAAACCGCCGGCAAGGCGCGCGACGTGATTCTTGTCGGCGGCGGCCAGGACAGCCTCGAGGACGACCTCGCGCGCTTTGCCAGAGCGCAAGGGCGCTCGATCACGCCCGAAAGCCTGCCGGAGCGCGGCCTGTTCTATCGCGCCGATCATTTCTCGTTCGCCAAGCGCGGCGTGCCGGTGCTGCTGATGATGGGCATCGCCGGGGCTTCCGATCTCGTCGACGGGGGTCGCGCAGCAGGGCAGAAGTGGGTCGATGACTACACCGGTCGTTGCTACCACCAGCCCTGCGATGCCTACGGCCCCGACTGGAAACTCGATGGGGCCGTGGAGGACATTGCGCTGATGTACGACATCGGCCGCGACCTTGCCAATTCCGCGCGCTGGCCCGAGTGGAAGGCGGGTTCGGAATTCAGGGCCGTGCGCGACAAGAGCGCCGCATTGCGTCACTGATGCAGGTTCGATCGATGATTTTCGCCGCTCGCTTCCCGATGCGCGCCGCTCGCTTGCTGCTGGGCGCGGCGCTGCTCGCGATGTTCGCCGCCTGCGCGCCGATGAAGGTGAAGCAGCATGCGGCGACGCCCGAGGCGCTGGCCGCGCAGGACGCGCGCGAGGCGGCGTTGGCCGGCAAGTCGCACTGGACGCTGGAGGCGCGCATCGCCGTGTCGGGAGCCAACGGCGGTTCCGGCGACCTGAGCTGGCGCCAGGACGGCGATGCCTACTCGTTCAGCGTGCGCGGCGCGAATGGCAAAACCTTGCGGCTCAGCGGCGATGCCGGCCGTGCGGTCCTCGAAGGCGTCGATGCCCAGCCCGACGTCGGCAGCGATCCGCAGGCGCTGCTGCGCGAACGCCTCGGTACCGAGGTGCCGTTCGCCGCGCTGCGACGCTGGGCGCTGGGCCTGCGCGTCGCCGCCGATCCGGCGCAGATGCAGTTCGACGAACGGAATCTGCCCACGCAACTCGTGCAGGACGGCTGGACGGTCGATTATCTCGACTGGTTCGACGATCGCTCGCCGCCGCTGCCGAAGAAGGTGTTCGCGGGGCGCGGCAAGGACAAGGTCAAGCTCGTCATCCAGTCGTGGAGCCTCGATTGACGGCCGTGGGCGAAGACGGCTGGAGCGTGTGGCCCGCACCGGCCAAGCTCAACCTGTTCCTGCGCATCGTCGGCCGTCGCGCCGACGGCTATCACCTGTTGCAGACGGTGTTCCAGCTGCTCGATTGGGGCGACACGCTGCGCCTGCGCGTGCGCACCGATGCGCAGATCGTACGCGTCGATGGTGCTCCCGGCGTCGCGGCGGAGCGGGATCTCTGCGTCCGCGCCGCGCGCGCGCTGGCCGAATATGCCGAAGCCGAATTCGGCGCCGATATTGCGCTCGAAAAACGCATCCCGATGGGCGGCGGCCTCGGTGGCGGCAGTTCCGATGCGGCGACGGTGCTCGTCGCGTTGAACGAGTTGTGGGGGACGGGCCTCGCGGTCGACGAACTGGCCGAACTGGGCCTGCGTCTCGGCGCCGACGTGCCGGTATTCGTGCGTGGCCATTCCGCCTGGGCGGAAGGCGTGGGCGAAAAACTCACCCCGGTGGCGTTGCCGCCGCGCCAGTACGTGATTCTCGATCCGCATGAGACGGTACCAACGGCAGCTTTGTTCCAAGCCGCGGAATTGACACGCAATTCCGCGGCAGCGACAATAGAGAGCTTTCTGTCGGGAATTGCAACGGACAATGTTTTCGCTCCGGTCGTGCGTGCGCGCTACGCAAATGTCGCGGCGGCGCTGGACTGGCTCGGTCGCTACGGCGACGCGCGTCTGAGCGGCAGCGGCGGTTGTGTTTTCGTCGCCGCGCCATCCGACGATGCGGCGCAGGCTATGGTACGTGATTGTCCGCGGGAGTTTTCCGCGTATCGCGCGCGCGGCGTGGATCGGTCGGCGTTGGCTGATGCGCTGGATGCGCATCGGACAAGTGAGAAGCTGAAAAGACAAGAGGAATCCCGGCCTTGCCGGGATAGCTGAATCATTGGGCCGTCGCCAAGCGGTAAGGCACCGGGTTTTGATCCCGGCATGCGTAGGTTCGAATCCTACCGGCCCAGCCACTTTTGAGCATGATGCAAGGCTGAAAGGGTTTTCAATCCGTGAACACGATCAATCCGGCGGCGGGCTACGGCAGTACCTATCCGCTCGATCGCGGCGAACGCAGCGGCTGGCAGATTTTTTCGGGCAACGCCAACAGGCGGCTCGCGCTCGACATCTGCCGGGTGTTGAGCGTGCCGCTGGGCAAGGCGCAGGTGACGACGTTCTCCGACGGCGAGGTGCGCGTGGAGATCGACGAGAACGTGCGCCGGCAAGAGGTGTTCGTGATCCAGCCGACCTCGGCGCCGACCGCGGAAAATTTCATGGAGCTGCTGGTGATGATCGATGCGCTCAAGCGCGCCTCGGCGGCGAGCGTGACCGCGGTGATTCCGTACTTCGGCTACGCGCGACAGGATAGGCGGCTGCGCTCGGCGCGTGTGCCGATCACGGCCAAGGTGGCGGCAAAGATGATTTCGTCGGTCGGCACCGATCATGTGTTGACCGTGGATCTGCATGCGGACCAGATCCAGGGTTTCTTCGACATTCCGCTGGACAACGTGTACTCCTCGCCGGTGATCCTTGCCGACATCTGGCGCTACAACCGGCCCGAGGAGCTGATCGTGGTCAGCCCGGACGTCGGCGGCGTTGCGCGCGCGCGCGCGATCGCCAAGCGCCTCGACGACGCGGACCTGGCGATCATCGACAAGCGCCGCCCGCGCGCGAACGAGGTCGCGGTGATGAACATCATCGGCGACGTCGAGGGCAAGGTCTGCGTGCTGATCGACGACATCGTCGACACCGCGGGCACGCTGTGCGCGGGTGCCGAGGTGTTGAAGAAGAACGGCGCGAAGCGCGTGGTCGCGTATTGCACGCATCCGGTCCTGTCGGGGCCGGCGATCCGCAACCTCAACGGATCGCAGCTCGACGAGCTCGTCGTCACCGACACGATCGCGCTGTCGGAGGAGGCGAAGGCCTGCGGCAAGATCCGCCAGCTCAGCGTGGCGGAATTGCTGGCGGAAACGATCCGCCGCATCGCCTTCGGCGAATCGGTTAGTTCGTTGTACGTGGATTGAGTAACAGCCGGGGTCCGGGGCCCGGGATTCGAAGAATCAGAGCGATCGGCTTTTTTTCTTCCGGGTCCCGGGCCCCGAGCCCCGGAAATTCACTCCTTTGGTCGCGAAGGAGTTTCCGGCTGTCGCGAGGCAGCTTCATTGCAATACCAATAGGTAAAACAAATGGCAACTTCACATGTAATCAAGGTCGAACGCCGCGAAAACGACGGGAGGGGTGCGAGCCGCCGCCTGCGCAACACGGGCAAGGTTCCGGCCATCGTCTACGGCGGCGAACTCGCCCCGGTCAGCATCCAGATCGAACACAACGACGTCTGGCTTGCCTCGCAGCACGAGTGGTTCTATTCGGCCATTCTCGACCTCTCGCTCAACGGCGACGTGCAGAAGGTGCTGCTGCGCGATTTGCAGCGTCACCCGGTCAAGCAGCAGTTGCTGCACCTGGACTTCCAGCGCGTCGACGAGAACAAGGCGATCCGCATCCGCGTGCCGCTGCACTTCCTCAACCAGGAGAAGTCGCCGGCCGGCAAGAAGGCGGGCGTGCTGATCTCGCACGCGCTCAACGACATCGAAATCTCGTGCCTGCCGAAGCATCTGCCGGAGTATGTCGAAGTCGATCTGAGCGACCTGGACGTGGGCGACATCGTGCACCTGTCCGAGATCAAGCTGCCGGAAGGTGTGGAGATTCCCGAGCTGCGTCTGGGCAAGGAGCACGACGCCGCGGTGGTCACCGCGCAGGAGCTCAAGGAAGAAGTCGAGGCCGCTCCGGTCGAGGCCGTTGCTGCGGGCGCGACGGCTGCTGCCGCGCCGGCCGCCGCTCCGGCCGCCGCCGCGAAGAAAGACGAGAAGAAGTAATCGTTCCGGCTTCCGCTGCCCCGGGGTGGCGGAAGCCGTGTGCGACGGGTGCGTGGCACCCGGCTCGTCATGGCGCAACTGCGGCTGCTCGTCGGCCTCGGCAATCCCGGGGCCGAACATCAGCGAACCCGGCACAACGCCGGGTTCTGGTTTATCGACGCCCTCGCACAGGCGCACGGTGCGCGTTTCGGTATGGAGTCGAAACTGCATGGTGAAACGGCGAAGATCACGCTCGACGGCCAGGCGCTGTGGCTGCTCAAGCCGGCGACCTACATGAACAAGAGCGGCATCGCGGTGCAATCGGCGCTGCGCTACTGGAAGATCGAACCGGAGGAAGCACTGGTCGTGCACGACGACCTGGACCTGCCGGCGGGCGCTGCGAGGCTCAAGTTCGACGGCGGCCACGGCGGCCAGAACGGTCTGCGCGACATCATGGCCCATCTGGGGCACGGCGGGTTCCATCGGCTGCGTCTGGGCATCGGCCATCCGGGTGACAGGAACCGCGTAACGTCCTGGGTGCTCGGACGCGCGGGCGTCGACGACGAGAACGCGATACTCGATGCGGTGGGCCGCTCGCTCGACGTGTTGCCGCTGGCGGTGCGTGGCGATTTCAACGAAGCAATGAAGAAACTGCATACGAGCAGGAGTGAGCCGTGAGCAGTGAGCGGCGAGCGCAACAACGCGCCTGCCGCTCACCGCTGACTGCTTACCGCTCACGGGTTCAACAATGGGTATCAAATGCGGCATCGTCGGCCTGCCGAACGTCGGCAAGTCGACCCTTTTCAATGCGCTGACCAAGGCAGGCATTGCCGCGGCGAACTTTCCTTTCTGCACGATTGATCCGAACATCGGCGTCGTCCCGGTGCCCGATCCGCGCCTCGAGGCGCTTGCCGGCATCGCCAAGCCGCTGAAGATCATCCCGACCTCGATCGAGTTCGTCGACATCGCCGGCCTCGTCGCCGGCGCCTCGAAAGGCGAGGGGCTGGGCAACAAGTTCCTCGCGCACATCCGCGAGGTCGACGCGATCGCGCATGTCGTACGCTGTTTCGAGAACGCGGACATCGTCCACGTCGCTGGCAAGATCGATCCGATCTCCGACATCGACACGATTGATACCGAACTGGCCCTGGCTGATCTCGATTCGGTCGACAAGGCACTCGCCCGCGTCGAGCGTTCGGCCAAATCGGGCGACAAGGACGCGCTGGCCAGACGCCCCGTGTTGCAAAAGCTCGCGGCGCATCTCAACGACGGCAAGCCCGCGCGCGCCGCCGGACTCGACGACGACGAGAAAGCATTGGTACGCGACCTGTTCCTGCTGACGCTCAAGCCGCTGATGTACATCGCCAACGTCAAGGAAGATGGCTTCAGCAACAACCCGTTCCTCGACAAGGTCGTCGCGCGCGCGCAGGGCGAGGGCGCCGAGGTCGTGCCGGTGTGTGCGGCGATCGAGGAGGAACTCTCGCAACTCGACGACACCGACAAGCTCGCCTTCCTTCAGGACATGGGTCTCGACGAGCCGGGCTTGAACCGCGTGATCCGTGCCGGCTACAAGCTGCTCGGCTTGCAGACCTATTTCACCGCGGGCGAAAAGGAAGTCCGTGCCTGGCAGGTGAAGAAGGGCGCGACCGCGCCGCAGGCAGCGGGCGTGATCCACACCGACTTCGAACGCGGATTCATCCGTGCCGAAACGATCGCCTACGACGACTACATCAAGTACAAGGGCGAGTCCGGTGCGCGCGATGCCGGCCGCTTGCGCCTCGAAGGCAAGGACTACCTGGTCAAGGAAGGCGACGTGCTGCATTTCCGCTTCAACGTCTGAACCATGCCGCGAGCCTCTGCCCGTGCCGGAATGGCGGCGACTGAGGACATGGATTCGATAGAATTCCGCGGTGGTTCGACATCTGCAGCCGCTGCGGGCATGTGTCAACGAGCCTACGATTGCCATGACTGCAACCCGCCGAGGAAACGTGCAAGTGGCGATCGATCTCGACAGGCCCCATGCGTTGACGGAACGGCAGATCGCCGATTTCCGGCGTGACGGTTTCATCCGCCTCAAGGACGTATTCAACGCCGAGGAACTGCGCCGCTATGGCGCGGAAATCGCGCGGCTGACGATCGCGCTGAACACGCAGACGCTGCCGCTGGAGCAGCGCAGTACCTACGACCGCGCCTTCCTGCAGGTGATGAACCTGTGGGAGCAGGGCGGCCTCGCGCGCGAGTTCGTGTTTGGCAAACGCCTCGCCAGCCTCGCCGCGGCGTTGTTGCAGGTCGAAGGTGTGCGTCTGTACCACGACCAGTCGTTGTACAAGGAGCCGAGTGGCGGCTTCACTCCGGCGCATGCCGACCAGTTCTATTGGCCGCTCGCGAGCGACCGTTCGATCACCGCCTGGGTACCCTTGCAGGCGGTGCCGATGGACATGGGGCCGCTGGCGTTCTACGCCGGCAGCCAGGGCGAGAAATTCGGTCGCGATCTGGAGATTTCCGATGAGAGCGAGCGCGCGATCACCGCGAATCTCGACGCGCAGGGCTTTCGCATCGTCGACGAACCGTTCGCACTTGGCGAAGTGAGCTTCCATCTCGGCTGGACCTTTCATCGTGCCGGCCCGAATCGTTCGACGATGCCGCGTTCGGTCATGACCGTGATCTACATCGATCGCGACATGCGCCTGCAGGCCCCGCTCAACAAGATGCAGCAGGCCGACTGGGAGCGCTGGTGCCCGGGTGCGGTCGTCGGCGAGATCATAGCCACGCCGAAGAACCCGGTGTTGTTCGAGCGCGCATGACTGCGGTCGCCGTCAGCGGACCTGCGTTGATCGGCGACGGCGCCGGTGGTTTCGTCCTCGACACGATCGAGGTCGATGCGCCGGGGCCGGGAGAGGTGCGCGTCGCGATCGCCGCCGCGGGCGTCTGTCACACCGATCATGCCGCGCTGCATTGGCCCGGGCCGCTCGTGCTCGGCCACGAGGGTGCGGGGCACGTCGAAGCGGTCGGCGCAGGCGTCGCCGGCTTCGCCTCCGGTCAGCCGGTGCTGCTGAACTGGGCGATTCCCTGCGGCACATGTTTCCAGTGCGGGCGTGGCGCCGACGCGCTGTGTGAGCGTACCCACGAACTCGATCCCGCGCGCTTCGGCACGAGTCGCGCGCATGCCGGTGCGACGCGCTGGCGCGGGCGCGCGATCGAGCGTGCGTTCCACCTCGGCACGTTCGCAAAGTATACTTTGACGCGCGCCGAGGCATTGACGCCGTTGCCGTCATCATTGCCGCTCGATCAGGTCTGTATCCTGGGCTGCGCGGTGATGACCGGGGTTGGCTCGGTGGTCAACGTCGCCGAGGTTGCGCGCGGTGAATCGGTGGCCGTGCTCGGTTGCGGCGGAGTAGGGCTCAACGTCGTGCAGGGTGCGCGCCTTGCCGGCGCACGCACGATCATCGCTATCGATCGCGTACCGGCGCGTCTGCATCGCGCGCAGGCGTTCGGTGCGACTCATGTGCTGCATGCCGCAGACGGTGGCCACGAAGATATCGTCGCGGCGGTGCGAGTGCTCAGCGAAGGGCGCGGCGTCGATCATGCGTTCGAGGCGACCGGCATTCCCGGGCTTGCGTTCCTGCCGCTGCGACTTGCGCGCAACGGTGGCAATGCGTTGCAGGTCAGCGGCGCGCACGGTCCGGCGACGCTGGAGCTGCCGCAGTTGTTCTGGAACAAGCGCTACCTGGCGCCGTTGTACGGTGGCTGCGTGCCGGCGCGCGATTTTCCGCGCCTGCTCGATTGGGTCGCGCACGGTCGGCTCGAACTCGCCGCGCTGATCAGTCACCGGTATCCGCTCGCGGCGTTGGCCCGGGCATTTGACGACATGCTTGCCGGGCACAGCAGCAAGGGGGTGCTGCAAATCGCATGAGTGAGAATCCGTCACCGCTGCGCACGATTGAACGATCCGATCCCGCGATCGACGCGGATGGATTGCAGTTCGTCACGGTCAAAAGCGCCGCGCTGCGCCGGCGCGCGGACGTCAGCGTGTTCGTGCCGGCGCAGGCACGCGAGGTCGAGAATCTGCCGATCGTGCTGTTGCTGCATGGTGTGTACGGTTCGCACTGGGCGTGGGCGCTGAAGGGCGCAGCACATCTCACCGCGGCGCGGTTGATCACCGAAGACGTGTTGCCGCCGGTCGCGTTGCTGATGCCTTCGGATGGTCTCGCCGGCGACGGTTCGGGGTATGTCGCGCATTCGTCGGAAGACGCCGAATGCTGGATCGTCGACGAGATGCCGGCGCTGGCGCGCACGATCGTGCCCGGCTGCACCCAACGCTCGCCGCTGTTCGTTGCCGGCCTGAGCATGGGTGGTTTCGGCGCGCTCAGGCTCGCCGGAAAATATCCGCCGCGCATCGCTGCCGCCGCGGCGCACTCGGCGATCACCGATGTTGCGCAGCTCGACGCGCTGCTCGATCACGGGCGCGATGATTGGAGCGCCGCGCCTGCCGACCGCAGTGTCCTCGCCGCATTGCTCGATGCGAAAGGCGCGCTGCCACCGCTACGCTTCGATTGCGGTCGCGAGGACGGGTTGTTCGAAGCCAATCGTGCATTGCATCGCGCGCTCGCCGCGGCGGGCGTCGCGCATCGCTATGCCGAGAACGCGGGCGGCCACGATTGGCCGTACTGGGCGCGGCATCTTGCCGATACGTTGCGTTTCTTCGGCGAGGTATTGCGTGGCACGACGGTATCGGAAGATCCGGAATGAGAATCCTGAAAATACTGGCCGCATGTCTCACCGTCGTCCTGTTCGCGGCCTGCGCGACGTCGGGGAAAGTCGCGATGGCGCCATCGTCGTCACCCGGCCACGAAATTTTCTACCACATCATGCCGCGCAGCTTTCGCGACAGCAACGGCGATCGTATCGGCGACCTCAAGGGGCTGACCGAAAAACTCGACTACCTGCACGGGCTGGGCATCACCTCGATCCTGCTCACGCCATTGCAGCCCTCGCCGTACTACCACAACTATTTCGCGACCGAGTTCAAGGCGATCGATCCCGCCTACGGCACGATGGACGACTACTTCGCCTTCGTGCGCGCGGCCCATGCGCACGGCCTGAAGATCTACCTCGACCAGGAGTTCCAGTACGTCGCCGAGGGTCATCCATGGTGGGAGGAGTCGAAGTGCAAGCCGGACACGCCCTGGGCCGGTTACCTGCTCTGGCGCGACAAGCAGCATTGCGTCGCGGAGTATTTTCTCGACAAGCCGAAATGGAAAGGCTACGACGGACGCGACTACGGCATTGCGATGGTCGATCTCAAGCAGCCGGAGGTGCAACGCTACTTCCGCAACCTGATGTTGTTCTGGATCGATCCGCGCGGGGACGGCAGCGGGGTCGATGGCGTCGATGGTCTGCGCATCGACCACATGATGGACGACCTCGATGACAAGGGCATCGAGAAACATCTGTTTGCCGACTTCTGGACGCCGATGTTCCGCGAACTCAAGGCGCGCCGCCCGAACCTGCGAATCCTCGCCGAGCAGGCCGACTGGGGTTACGGCGACGACTGGCTCAAGCGCGGGCATGCCGATCTCGTTTTTGCCTTCCCTCTGCGCGCGGCACTGAGCAAGCTCGACAAGCGCGAGATCGTCAATGCGATCCGCACGACCGAGGCGAAGACGCCGCGCGGGAAACGTCAGGTGATCTTTCTGGAAAACCACGATGTCGACCGCTACATGTCCGTCGTCGGCGACGATCCGGCGCGCGCACGCGCGGGCGCGGCGATCCTGCTCGCGCTCCGGGGCGAGCCGCTGATCTACTACGGCCAGGAACTGGGCATGCGTGGCCGTGAGTTGAAGAACATCGAGATTTCCGACGGCATCCAGATTCCGGTGCGCGAGGCGTTCCGCTGGCGGGCCGACCTCGAAGCGCCGGGTTCGGCGATCTGGTATCGAGGCGGCGAGCGTTGGTGGGGCGAGCGCTACAACCGCTCGCACGACGGTGTCTCGCTCGAGGAGGAAGAGGGCAAGGCGGATTCGATCTACTACTGGTACCGCAAGCTGCTTGCGCTGCGCCGGGACCGCGCGGAGCTGCGCGCGGGCAGCCAGCGCATCCTTTGCGACGACCGATCGAGCCTGCTCTGTATCCTGCGTTCCGATGGGGTGCGCCAGACATTGCTGATTGTCAATCTGGGGCAGACGGAGGCGCGTCCCGGATTGGATGCCGCCATCGCCCGAACCGGTTGGGTCGATCTGCTTGACGGTGAGGCGATCGTACCCGCGGACGCGCCATTGCGGCCCATGCAGGTGCGCCTGCTCGGTACCCGCTGAATTTTCGCCCCGGCGGCCGGACTTCGGCGACAATGGCCGCCGTGACACTGCTTCATCTCGATCGCCCGATCTGCGAGCCGGTTGAACTCGGCCCGGGTGCGCCGGTGCGCGTCGTGCAGGTCCGGCAGGGGCGTGAAGCGTTGCCGAGTGAACCGTTTCCGCACTTCCACGACGTGCACGAACTGGTTATTTTTGGCGACGTTGATGGTGTATTTGTCGCAGAAGGGCGAAATTATCGTCTGCGGCCACGCAGCGTTGCCTATGTGCCTTCGATGCGGCAGCACGACTTTGCGCTGGCACGCGGGCGACGCGACTGGGTGTTGGTCCAGATCGACGCTGCGGCCGGCGACGCCTTGGCGCGCAAGCCGGGTCTGGCGCTCCTGGCACAGTCGTTCTGTGCGCGGCCGTCCGGCGCGGCGTACGGGCGCCTGCGCGCGCTGGCTGAATGGCTTGCCGATATCGACCCGGCCGATTCGTTGGCGCTGCCGCTGGCCGAATTGTTGTTGTGCGCTGCGCTGCGCGCGCCTCGCGTCGAGGGCGTTGCCGTGGATGTCGATCCGAACGATCTCAAGCGGCTGCGTCCCGCCATCGAGCGCTTGCGCGCCGCGCCCGCCGCGGCGCACGGCGCACAGCGCGCAGCTGCGGCCTGCGCCCTGTCCACGGCCTATTTCAGCCGTCGATTCAAGCAGTTGATCGGCCTTGCCTGGAGCGACTATGTGCGTGCGCATCGGCTGCACCTCGCCAGCCGGAAGCTGCTCGAAACCGACGAACTGGTGCTTGTCATAGCAGAAAGCCTGGGGTTTTCCAGCGCCTCGCAATTCGGCGAGTTGTTCAAGCGCCGGTTCGGCATGGCCCCGAAGCGTTACCGTCAGGCGGCGCGTGCCCGCGACGCCGCGGCGCGCCGCGCGTAAGCCGCATTGCGGCAGACGGATGCCGCAAGGCTGCCGATCTGCTAACTTCCCCGATCCACGTCGCCCATGGAGCTTCGAAATGCCCGGAACCGACCGCGAAGTCCGCTTCTGTTTTCTCGCGCAGCCGACCGACGTCAACTTCGGCGGCAAGGTCCATGGCGGCATGGTGATGAAATGGATCGATCAGGCTGGCTACGCCTGCTCGGTTGCCTGGAGCGGGCAATACTGCGTGACCGTGGCGGTCGGCGGCATCCGTTTCGTCAATCCGATTCTGATCGGTGACATGGTGACCGTGCACTGCCAGTTGATCTACACAGGCAATACGAGCATGCATTTCGGCGTCGATGTGATCGCGCGGCGGCTGGAAACAGGCGAGGAAAAGCTGGCCACGCATTGCGTCATCGTCATGGTCGCCACCGACAAGGACGGCAAGCCTTCGCCGGTGCCGAAATGGCTGCCGCAGAGCGAGGACGACAAGGCCTTGGCCACTTATGCGCAGAAGCTCATGGATCTCGACAAGAGTATCGAGCAGGAGATCGCCCGCTACCGCGATGCGGCGCATCTGGCCTGGACCCATAGCCACACTGCCTGAAGGGCAAAACTGTCCTTGACAAGGCGGGGCGTGGGGCATGAAAATAGGCGGCTCCGTTGGGGTTGCTTGGGCGGCCGGCGGAGATTGGTCGTGAATCTGTCGGTTCGTGCTTTTTGTGTTCGACAAATTCGCCGGGAGCGGATTTGCGCGTCCCGCGAAGCGGGATCGCCCGAAGGACGAAGGGCGGGATGTCCGTAGCCACCCACCTCCGCGGGAGTTTGCGTAGACGTATTTGATCTGAGGTTTTGAGAGTTCGGAGGGATACCCAAGCGGCCAACGGGGGCAGACTGTAAATCTGCTGGCTCATGCCTTCGGTGGTTCGAATCCACCTCCCTCCACCATTCGAGGCCTGAAATACTCCGGGCGGGAGTAGTTCAATGGTAGAACTGTAGCCTTCCAAGCTACTAGCGCGGGTTCGATTCCCGTCTCCCGCTCCATTGAACGACGCTCGGAAGCGGGATGGTTCATCGGCGCCGGACGCGCCAGTGCCGCGGCTTTTGCGCGGTGGAAAACGTGGCGCGGCTTTAGACGCGACCGTTTTCGCAAATGCTGCGGCATGGATGCCGGTCTTGATTTTGAGGAATCCGGTACGGATGCTGGTCTGATCTTTTTGTCGTCATGGAGGACGGCTGAGGCAAACCCATCGCTCACGTAGCTCAGTCGGTAGAGCACCTCCTTGGTAAGGAGGAGGTCGATGGTTCGATTCCATTCGTGAGCACCATTTGCTAGCAACACCGCCGTCGTATCATCCGCTGTTTATACTTTTTCACTTTCCACCTTGAAGAACTACCCGAGGTTTTAGGTCATGGCAAAAGGCAAATTCGAACGCACCAAGCCGCATGTGAACGTGGGCACGATCGGCCACGTGGATCACGGCAAGACGACGCTGACGGCGGCGCTGACGAAGGTCGGTGCGGAACGCTTCGGTG
>NZ_DBNHDN010000023.1:0-65258 GCF_057139185.1 Rudaea sp.
CGTTCCGCGGCGACACGCCGATCGCGGTGCTGATGGCGCACCTGACCCAGGCGCCCGCGCCGCTGCCGGCGGAATTCGCCGCGTTCCAGGACATCTTCGATCGCGTGCTGGCCAAGAAGTGCGACGACCGTTATCCGACGCTCAAGGCCTTCAGCGACGACCTCAAGTCGCGCCTCGTGCACAGCGACACCTTGCTCACGCGCCTGCAGCTCGATCCGAACCAGACCTCGTCCGAACAATTGCGTGCGCTCGGTTTCTATACCAGCATGCCGAGCAGCGGCGGCGCGCGCATGTCCGTGTCCGGGCAGATCCCCGCGCCGGCGACGGCGGATCAACCGGCAGCGACGCCTTCAGCAGCGCCCGCCACGCCAGCGCGCAAGCGCAACGCATGGATTGCGATCGCGGCCGTCATCGCGGTACTCGCGATCATCCTCTGGGGCAGGTTCGGGCACCGCCGCCTGAGCCATGACGAGCAGGAACTGGTGAACCTGTGGAACGACCGCGCCGCGACCCTGATCCAGTCCGGGCAATTGCTTGTCGCCGCGCCGGGCAGTGACGGCAGCGCGCTGGATTTCGTGCGCAAGGTCGAGCAGAAGGATCCGGGCAATGCGCGTGCCGAGGAAGCCCGCGAACAGATCGGCAAGCAACTCGCCGCGCAAGGCGATGCGGCGCTGGCCGACAAACGCATCGACGACGCGGCGAAGATCGAAGCCGACGCACTCGCCGCCCTGCCCGGCGACAAGTCCCTGGCCGCCTTGCAGCAACGCATCGCGCAGGCGCGCGAACAGGCGCGCGCGCAGGCCCAGATCCAGATGCAGACTGCCGAAAACCGGCAGAAGGCACACGCCCAGGTGACCGCCTTTCTCGACGCCGGCACGGACGCCGAATTGCGCGCCGCCTTCGACGGCATCACCCAACTGCTGGCAGCCGATGCGACCGACAAGGACACGCTCGCTCTGCGCACGCGCGCCGTCGAGGCCATCGGCAAACGCCTGCATGGCGCGGTGAACACGGACGACTTCGACGTGATGGCCGCATTCGTCAAGGGCCGCGGCGATGATTGGACCGCGGATCCGGCGTGGGCGAAGCTGGTGCAGGACATGCCCGGCTGGCGCGCCGGCATCGTCGCGGCCGCGCAGGCGCAGGCCGCCGCGAATGCCGGCGAGTTGCTGCTCAACGCAACGCCGTGGGCACGCGTGGATGCGGTGGCCGACGGCAACGGTCGCGCGATCGCGCTGCCCGACGACAACAGCACGCCGCTGTTGCTCAAATTGCCCGCCGGAACCTACAGCGTCGTCTTCCGCCAGCCGCTCGACGGCAAGAGCAGGCAGATGACGATTGCGGTCGAGGGGAAACAGCGTGCCACGCTGACGGCCGGCTTTGCGGCGCCGGACGCGAAGGAGTATTTCAAGCATGCCGGCCTGTAGCCGCGCGCTTGCCGTGCTTGCCCTCGCGGCCTTGCTCGCGCCGGCGATCGCGCGCGCTGATTTCGAGGACGACTACACCGATGGTCTGGCGGCACTGGATCACGGCGAATACGGTCGTGCGGTACAGGCCTTGAAAAAAGCGCTCGCGGTGCGACCGGAATCGCCGGTCATGGTGAGGATCGAAGGCGTTCCGCAACCCTATCTGCCGCACCATTTCCTCGGCATCGCCTATTTCAAGCTTGGCGATTGCGCCGCGGCGAAAGCGCAATGGAACGATCAGTCGAACCTGCGCTCGCTTGGCCGCCTGCGCCAGTTGCGTGCGCAAGAAGAGCAACTCCAGGCGCAGTGCACGCCGGTTGCCGTGCAAGCGCAGGAAGCTCCCACGAAAACGCAGTCGGCGCAGGCGGTGGTCGCAACACCTGCCACGCCAGAGTCTGCGCCGGTATCCAATCCGCCGCCGAAACCAACCGCGGTTGCCGTCGCCGGACCGCCGCCCGCGCTGATCCGTGCCTATGTCGATTTCAGCGCGGGCCGCTTTGCGAATGCAGCGCGTCTGGATGTCGATGCGGTCAACGGCGCGAATGTACGCTTTCAGGCCTATCTGTTGCGCAGCGCCGCGCGTTTTGCATTGGCGCGATCGGGAGAGGCATCACAACTCGAAGGCGCGCGCAGCGACGCTCGCGCGGCGCGCCATCTGGATGCGAACGCGCTGCCTGACGAGCGCGTGTTCTCGCCCGCGTTCCGCACGTTCTTCGCCGCCGCGCACTGACGCGGCGGCGCGCTATACTCGAAATCCTTCTTGCTGTTCTGCGGAGATCGCCATGGGTGGGTTTGTCGCATTGGTTCTGCTGGTCGTGGTCGTCATCTTCGTTTCCAAGACAGTGCGCGTGGTGCCGCAAGGTTATGAATGGACCAAGGAAACCTTCGGCCGCTACACCAGCACGATGGAACCGGGCCTGCACATCCTGATTCCGATCTATCACACGGTCGGCCGCAAGATGAACATGATGGAACAGGTGCTCGACGTGCCGTCGCAGGACGTGATCACCAAGGACAACGCCGTGGTGCGCGTGGACGGCGTCGTGTTCTACCAGGTGCTGGATGCAGCCAAGGCGGCGTATGAAGTCGCGAACCTGCAACAGGCGATCCTGAACCTGGTGATGACCAACATCCGCACCGTGCTCGGCTCGATGGACCTGGACGAATCATTGAGCAAGCGCGACGAAATCAACGCGCGTCTGCTCAAGGTTGTTGACGAGGCCACGCATCCGTGGGGCTTGAAGTGCAACCGCATCGAGATCAAGGACATCCAGCCGCCGCGCGACCTGGTCGATTCGATGGCGCGCCAGATGAAGGCCGAACGCGAGAAGCGCGCGAACATCCTCGAAGCCGAAGGTTTTCGCCAGGCCGCGATCCTGAAAGCCGAAGGCGAGAAACAATCGGCCATTCTTTCCGCCGAGGGCAAGCGCGAAGCCGCATTCCGTGAAGCCGAGGCGCGCGAGCGTCAGGCGCAAGCGGAAGCCAAGGCGACCGAGATGGTTTCCGAAGCGATCCGCAAAGGCGACATCAACGCGATCAATTATTTTGTCGCGACCAAGTACGTGGACGCACTCAAGTCGATGGGCACCGCGCCGAACCAGAAACTGTTGCTGCTGCCGATGGAATCGATGGGCCTGCTCGGTTCGCTGGCGGGCATCGCCGAGGTGGCCAAGTCGAGCCTGGAACAGCAGCAGGCGGCCAAAGCGCTGCCGAAGGCTTGACATGCTTGCGAACCTGACAATGCACTACGGCTGGTGGCTGCTCGCGCTGGTGTTGATCGGCGCCGAGATCATGGCCCCCGGATTCTTCATGCTCTGGATCGGCATCGCCGCCGCGGCGCTGGGCGTGGTACTGCTCTTTGTTCCGGACATGGGTTTCGGCGTGCAGTCGGTGGTGTTCGCCGTGTTTGCCGTGATCAGCTGCTTCGTGTACTGGCGTTTCGTGCGCCATGCGATGGACGAGCGTTCCGACCTGCCGCACTTGAACCGTCGCGCCGAACAGTACATCGGTCGCCGCTTCGTGCTGGAGACGGCCATCATCAATGGCCAGGGCAAGGCACGCGTCGGCGATTCGCTGTGGCTGGCCGAAGGCCCGGATCTGCCCGCCGGCACGCCGGTCGAAGTCGTCGGCGTGGACGGTTCGACGTTGAAGGTCAAGGCCGCCTAGCGGCCAACCAGTTTTTGCAGATGCTCCGGATAACGCGCGCCTTGCAGCGCGACGCGCGATGATGCCTGTGCGATGTCGCGCAGGTCGTCCGCGCTCAGTTCCACGCCGGCGGCGCCGAGGTTCTCGTCGAGACGGTGCAGCTTGGTCGTGCCCGGAATCGGCACGATCCACGGTTTTTGCGCGAGCAGCCAGGCCAGCGCGATCTGCGCGGGCGTCGCGCGCTTGCGTTCGGCGATGCCGCGCAGCAGTTCGACGAGCGCGAGGTTGGCGCGGCGTGCGTCCGCCGCGAAGCGCGGCACGACGTTGCGGAAGTCGCCTTCCGCGAATTGCGTGTTCGCGTCGATCGCGCCGGTGAGAAAGCCCTTGCCCAGCGGGCTGAACGGCACGAAGCCGATGCCGAGTTCTTCCAGGGTCGGGATGATTTCCTGTTCCGGCTCGCGCCAGAACAGCGAGTATTCGCTTTGCAGCGCCGCGACCGGCTGCACCGCATGCGCGCGGCGTATGGTGTTGGCGCCGGCTTCCGAGAGGCCGAAGTGCTTGACCTTGCCCTGCGCGATCAAATCCTTGACCGCGCCGGCGACGTCTTCGATCGGCACCGCATCGTCGACTCGGTGCTGGTAGAACAGGTCGATCGCGTCGATTCCCAAACGCTTGAGCGAGGCCTCGGCGACGGCCTTGATGTGTTCGGGCCGGCTGTCGAGTCCGCCGGTCGGCTTGCCGTTCGCGTCGATGCCGAAGCCGAACTTGGTCGCGATCGCCACCTGTCCGCGAAACGGCGCGAGCGCGGCGCCGACCAGTTCCTCGTTCGCGAACGGGCCGTAGATTTCCGCCGTGTCGAAGAACGTCACGCCGCGTTCGGCCGCCGCGCGGATCAGCGCGATGCCCTGCTGCTTTTCGACCGCGGGGCCGAGACCGAAGCTCAGCCCCATGCAGCCCAGGCCGATGGCCGAGACTTCGAGGCCGTTTTTTCCGAGTGTGCGTTTTTGCATTTCGTGTTCTCCGCGAAGGTCTTTCGATTTCAGGGTTGGGGCGGGCGTTCATCGAATACGCGCTGGGCGATGGTCAAGGCGGTCGTCGCCGTCGGCCATCCCGAATAAAAAGCCAGGTGCGTGATCAGTTCGACGATCTCGTCCTTGTCGATGCCATTGTCGAGCGCCTTGCCGAGGTGAAACGGCAGCTCGTTCGTGCGGTACAGCGCGATCAGGCAGGAAACCGTGATCAGGCTGCGATCGCGCGGCGACAGGCCGGCCCGTTGCCAGACGTCGCCGAACAATATGTCGTCCGTGTAATCGGCGAGGGCAGGCGCGATGTGGCCGAAGGCGTTGTGGGCGGTGCGGATGGGCGCGGACATGATGTTCTCGGCGGCAGGTTGGATGGCGCACACTCTAGCGCCGGCACGTCGCCGCGATAAGATGGTAAATTGCGCATGTACTCATGAACAGGATTCATGAATGGTAACCGCCAATCTCGACGACCTGCGCGCTTTCGTCGCCGTCGCGCGCGAGGGCAGCTTCACCAAGGCGGCGGCGCGGCTTGGCGTGTCGCAGTCGGCGTTGAGCCATACGCTGCGCGGCCTCGAAGCGCGCCTCGGCCTGCGCCTGCTCAACCGGACGACGCGCAGCGTCGCGCCAACCGCCGCCGGCGAACGCCTGTTCGATTCGGTCGCGCCGCGTTTTGCGGAGATCGAGGCCGAACTCGCCACCCTGTCCGAACTGCGCGAGAAACCCGCCGGCACCATCCGCATCACCACGGGCGAGCATGCGGCCGCGACGATACTGTGGCCGGCGCTCGCGAAATTCCTGCCCAAATATCCCGACGTCAAAGTGGAATTGAGCGTCGATCGCGCGCTCACCGACATCGTCGCGCAACGCTTCGACGCCGGCGTGCGCCTCGGCGAGCAGGTCGCGCAAGGCATGGTCGCCGTGCGCATCGGCCCGTTGCAGCGCATGGTAGTCGTGGGCGCGCCGGCGTATTTCCGGAAGCATCCGGCGCCGAAACATCCACGCGACCTGACGCAACACGACTGCATCAACCTGCGCCTGGCGACGCGGGGCGATCTGTACGCCTGGGAATTCCAGAAAGGCAGCCGCAAGATCAACGTGCGCGTGGATGGCCGGCTCGTGTTCAACCATTCGGCGCACATTCTCGACGCCGCGCTGGCCGGATTCGGACTCGCCTTCGTGATGGAAGACGTGGTCGCGCCGCATCTGGCAAAGAAGAAGCTCGTCGGCGTGCTCGACGACTGGACGCCGCCGTTTCCCGGCTATTACCTCTACTACCCGAGCCGGCGGCAATCCTCGCCGGCATTCGCGCTGCTGGTCGATGCGTTGCGCTGGCGCGGAACCGGCGCCGACGGCATACGTTAGAATGCGCGTCCGATTTTGTCCGGAGCCGGGACGATGACCCAGAAAACGATACTCAACGACGCCCACCGCGCGCTCGGCGCGAAGATGGTCGACTTCGGCGGCTGGGACATGCCGCTCAACTACGGCTCGCAGATCGAAGAACATCACGCAGTGCGCCGCGACGCGGGCATGTTCGACGTCTCGCACATGACCGTGGTCGACCTGCACGGCACGCGCACGCGCGACTTCCTGCGTCATCTGTTCGCCAACAGCGTCGACAAGCTGAAGACGCGCGGCAAGGCGCTGTATTCGTGCATGCTCAACGAGCGGGGCGGTGTCATCGACGACCTGATCGTCTATTTCTTGAGCGAGGATTTCTTCCGCGTCGTGGTCAATGCGGCTACGCACGACAAGGACCTGGCCTGGATCGAAAAGCAGGCCCGGGCGTTCGAGGTGCAGGTCGCCGAACGCGCCGATCTCGCCATGATCGCGGTGCAGGGACCGAACGCACGCGCCAAGGTGCAGTCGCTGCTGTCGCCGGCGACACGCGAAGCGGCGGCCAAGGTCGGCAAGTTCGCCGCGGTCGAGGGCGACGGGCTGTTCATCGCGCGCACCGGCTACACCGGCGAGGACGGCTACGAGATCATCGTCGCGGAAAAAGACGCGGTTGCGTTGTGGAGCAAGTTGAAGGACGCCGACGTCGCGCCGGCCGGCCTCGGTGCGCGCGACACGCTGCGCCTCGAAGCCGGGATGAATCTGTATGGCCAGGACATGGACGAGACGATCACGCCGTGGGAGGCCGGACTGGCCTGGACCGTGTCGCTCGAACCGGGTCGCGATTTCATCGGCCGCGCCGCGATCGAGAAACAGAAGGCCGACGGCGTGTCGCGCACTCTGGTCGGTCTGGTCATGGACGAAAAAGGCGTGCTGCGCCACGGCCAGCGCGTCGCCACGCCGCAAGGCGACGGCGAGATCCTGTCCGGCACGTTCTCGCCGACACTGGGCAAGGCGATCGCGTTCGCGCGCGTACCCGCGGGCGCGAACGCGGGCGTCGAGGTCGACATCCGCGGCAAGCTCGTGCCGGTGCGCCTGGTCAAGTACCCGTTCGTGCGCGATGGCAAGGCCTGCGAAGGCATTTGACCCGCGTCGAGCCGCGTCGGCGCGGGGTTGGTGCCTGCGCCAGCCCGCTCAGTGTAAAATTCGCTCCCCGAATTCCCCCCGGCTACCACTCAGGATTGAAGCCATGAACGAAATTCCCGGCGATCTGAAATTCATGAAGTCCCACGAGTGGGCGCGCGTCGAGGACAACGGCAACGTGACCATCGGCATTTCCGACCATGCGCAGGGCCTGCTCGGCGATCTGGTCTACGTGGAGTTGCCCAGCGTCGGCGACGAGGTCAAGGCCGGTACCGCGTGTGCCGTGGTCGAGTCGGTCAAGGCCGCTTCGGACGTCTATGCGCCGGTATCGGGCGAGGTTCTCGCGGTGAACTCCGCGCTCGGCGACAAACCCGAGACGATCAACGAGGACGCCTACGGCGAAGGCTGGATCTTCGTCGTCAAGCCGTCCAACCTCGCCGAGGAAAGCGAGGAACTGCTCGATCCGGACGCCTACGCCGAGTCGATCGAAGACGACGAGCACTGAGCCCGGCGGCACGCGACTCGTTCCACGGGACTTGGTGTAACCCGGGCTCGCGGATCGCGGTTGATCGAGCCGTCGGTTGCATTGGAACAAATCATCCATCCGGCTTTGGACTCTTCGAGTCCCGAGTCCCGAGTCCCGAGTCCCGCCATGCCTTTCATTCCCCATTCCGAAGCCGACGTCGCCGCGATGCTGAAGACCATCGGCGTCGCCAGCATCGAAGACCTGTTCGACGAAATCCCCGCCGCGCTCAAGGTCGACGAACTCAAGGTGGTGCCTCCCGGCCTCAACGAAATGGAGGTCACGCGCCTGATGAAGGAGCGCGCTGCGCAGGACGGCACGCCGCTCAACTTCTGCGGCGCCGGCGCCTACGAGCATCACATCCCCGCCGCGGTCTGGGCGATCGTCTCGCGCGGTGAGTTCTACTCGGCCTACACGCCGTACCAGGCCGAGGCGAGCCAGGGCACGCTGCAATTGATCTACGAATACCAGACGATGATGACGCGTCTGACCGGCATGGACGTATCGAACGCGTCGATGTACGACGGCGCGACCTCGCTCGCCGAGGCGGCGCTGATGGCCGAGCGCTGCGCGAAGAAGGGGCCGCGCCGAGTGCTTGTGCCGAAGTCCGTGCACCCGGCCTACCGCAAGACACTGCACACGATCCTGCCGCTGCAGAACATCGAGGTCGTCGAACTCGACATCGCCGCCGACGGTGGCATCGATGCTGCGGCACTGGCGGGGCGGGATTTCGGTGCATTCACCGCCCTGGTCGTGCCGCAGCCGAACTTCTTCGGCGCGCTTGAGGACGTCGACGCGCTGACCGACTGGGCGCACGCCCGGGGTGCGCTTGTGATCGGCGTGGTCAATCCGCTGTCGCTCGCGGTGTTGAAGCCGCCGCGCGATTGGGGCGGTAGCGGAGCCGATATCGTCTGCGGCGACGGCCAGCCGTTCGGCGTGCCGCTGTCCTCGGGCGGGCCGTACTTCGGCATCCTCGCCTGCAAGCAGGAATTGGTGCGCCAGATGCCCGGCCGCATCGTAGGCCGCACGACCGACCTCGACGGCAAGCAAGGCTTCGCCCTCACCCTGCAGGCGCGCGAGCAGCACATCCGCCGCGCCAAGGCGACCTCGAACATCTGCACCAACCAGGGTCTGCTCGTCACCGCGGCGACGATCACGATGGCGATGCTTGGCCCGCAGGGTGTCGCGCGCGTCGCCAATGCGAGCATGCAGAACACGCGCGCGCTGCGCGACAAGCTCGTCGCGATCCCGGGCGTGAAACAGTTGTACGCGCGGCCGTTCTTCCACGAGGTCGCGATCGAGCTGCCGCATCCCGCACATGCGATCGTCGAGAAGCTGGCGCAGGACGACGACATCGTCGCCGGCTTCGCGCTCGGCGACGAATACCCGGGCAGCGGGAACGTCCTGCTCGTCTGCGCGACCGAGACGAAGACCGCCGCCGACCTCGACCGTTTCGCGGCTGCGCTCGCGCGCGCTTTGAGTTGACCGGTTTTCTTCGCGTGCCTGCCGGCGTGCGAAGAAACCTAGGTGCGGACGAGCGCCGTCGAAGCGATCCTTTTTGCATCAGTCGCAGCCGCCGGCACACGATCTTTTTCCTTCGCTTGCACGGCACGGTAGACGCTCCTCGTCGCTTCGGCCGGTGCATGCGGCGAAGTATACTTCGCGCAAATTCGCGCAAATCGGATCGAAAACTTCTCTTTTTGAGCGATCGGCGAAAAAAATTTTTCGTCCGTCGCCGCCCCGTTCAGACACCGTTGCCGAGTCTGTCAGGAGCGCCGTCGCCTGCGCGCCGCGATGCATTCCGCGAAAAATCC
This sequence comes from Rudaea sp., assembly GCF_057139185.1. NCBI lineage: Bacteria > Pseudomonadati > Pseudomonadota > Gammaproteobacteria > Lysobacterales > Rhodanobacteraceae > Rudaea > Rudaea sp. The sequence continues at coordinate 9,452 of NZ_DBNHDN010000023.1, forward strand.
ACTTTTTTCAAAAGTAAACTATGATGAAAAGTACATTAGTGCATGGCGATACGGTCACGCTGGAGGCCGCATCAAATCTAGCTTTTTTCGATTTCCCGCGAATGAACTCTCGCGATCGGTTCGAATAGTTGATGGTTTGTCGTTGAGCAAACGGACGTCCAAACGTTTATGCGTGTTTCCACCCGCCGCGGCCGCCGTCCTGCGCGCGCGCCGTGCAGGCGCGGCGCCAAGCCGATTCCGGCGCGCCGCGATAGCACAAATCTGTTGACAGCTAAACACTTCGGGAATAATTTTTGCGCCGTCGTTACACCTGCACATGGAATCCATGACGGCGGCGAAGTTTGTAAAGCCTTACATCGAACACGGCAGCAAGTCCGACGCCGTGAAGAAAGTGACGGTATCTATACCGCTTCACGTACTCAGACTTCTCTCCGATGAACGCACCCGCCGGCAGGTGAACAATCTCAGGCACGCGACGAACAGTGATTTGCTGGTCGAAGCGTTCCTGCATGCTTTTACTGGGCAACAACTACCAACTGACGAGGAGCTAAGACGCGATATGGCTACGAAGAAAGCTGCAAAGAAGGCACCTGCCAAGAAAGCTGTGAAGAAGGTTGCGAAGGCCAAGGTTGTGAAGAAGGCCGCGAAGAAGGTTGCCAAGAAGGCCGCCAAGAAGAAGTAAGTTTCACACGTTTCATCGTTATCAGCCGCAACACCAGCCGCAAACCTGCGGGTTTGCCCGGTTCACGGGTGCGGAGTTGGCATCCGGTTCGTACACAACAAGAAAAGCGACACCCCGTTTACCTCTTCCCGCGACTTGCCCAGCGCGGGAAGAGGCTTTAAACGAACTTCCTCTCGAGCGCCCGCTCATCCTTCCAGCCGGTTCCGCACGCACCGTCGCGTGCCACGCGATCCTGCTCATCGCATTCGCCTGTTTCGTCAAGTTGCGGTCATGTCGATATGTTGGCCGGCTGTCGAAAACATGATGCGCGTCAATGAATCGCAATCGTGTGCCGTGGTATCCATCGCACCTCGCAAAAACAGGGGCGAAGTGGCATGGCAAGCGAACACAAGGGGCCCGGTTTTCGGGTCGCTCTGGCAGCGGTTGCGGCGATTGCGGCATTTTCCGCGTATTTCTTTCTCTGGCGCGACCCGGGTGCGGGACAAGTCACGTCCGGGCCCGAAGCCGGCAAACCGGCGAGTGCGGCTGCGCCGCCTGCAGTCGCCCCGGTGGTTGGGGCTGCTGTCGGCAGCGAAGCATCTCAACGCACCGATCTGACGATCGCGGATCTTCTGCGTAACGCCGGTTCCGCGGTGAACGAACGGCGCTACATTGATCCGCCCGACAACAGCGCGGTGGATTTCTACCTGCTCGTGCTCGGGCGCGACGCGAAAAACGCGGCGGCGCAGGAAGGCCTGCGCGAATTGTTTCCGCTTGCCACGGGCGAAATCGAACAGAAGATCAACGCCGGCCAGCTCGACGATAGCCACCGTGCGATCGATCTGCTCGGCAAATTCGACTCGAACAACTACACGCTGACGATCCTGCGCAACAAGCTCGATCTGAAGAAGAAGCAGATGGATCGCGAGCAGGAGAAGCGCGATCAGGAGAAGGCGCTCGCAACGAATGCCGCGAAGAACGCGACGGCTCCGGCGACGACTGCGCCCGCAACGGCGGCTGCACCGGCGGCGGCAGAGGTCAAGCCAGCGGCGGGCGAAACGACGCCCAAGCCGGCAGCGACGAGTGCGGCCGCAGTGACGAATGCAACAGCAGTGGCGAAACCGGCGCCGCCGGCCACCGCTCCATCAGGCGAGACGCGTGCCGCCGTCGCCACCAGCCAGGTTGCGCCACGCTATCCGGCGGATGCTTTCCGTTCGCGCCAGGAGGGGTGGGTCGAAGTGGCGTTCACCGTCGCCGCCGACGGCAGCGTCAAGGACGGCAACGTGGTCACGGCGAATCCGCCGCGGCTGTTCAATGCCGCGGCGTTGCGCGCGATCGCCGAGTGGAAGTTCCTGCCGCGTCTCGAAAATGGTCAACCGGCGGAACAGCAGGTGCGCACGCGAATCGAGTTCAAGCTGCCGGACCGATAAGCGCCGCCCCAGCCATGTGCGCAACGCCGTTTCCGTGCGAACCGACGCGGCGTTGAGCGTTTCGCGTCGGAAAAATCAGTGCTTGCGGCCGGCCACGATGCGCGCTCGCTTCGGCGCGGGCACGACCGGTGCGTCGAGTCCGGCCCAGTCGACCTCGGGCAGGCCGAGGTAGCGGTCGAGCAGCATCGGCAGCAGGCCCGAAGGCAGCGCCGTCTCGCAGTTCCACAGCATCACCGCGCCGAAGCGCGTCTTCGGGAAGAACGCGATCATCGAGTGATAACCCTTGACGTAGCCGGCGTGGAAGACCAGCGTCTCGCCGGCATAGTCGAACACACGCCAGCCCAGTGCGTACTGCGAATCGCTGACACGGACGCGGCGCCATGGCGCGACCCGGCGTTCATGCGGCGTATCGACCTGCGGCGTGTGCAACGTCTCGAGTTCGGCGGCGCTGAGCACGTCGGGACGTCCGCCCATCTGCGCGATCAGCCATGCCGTCATGTCCTTGATGCTGGCGTTGATGCCGGCGGCAGGGGCGACATGGTAGTAGCCTTCGCGGTTCTCGAACGGTACCCATCCGGCGCGCGTGCGTACATGCGGCCTGGCCCAGCTCGTGCTGGATTCCAGTCCTTCGCGGCCGTAGCTCGCCGTGGCCATGCCGAGCGGGCGGAACAGGCGCTTCTCGACCTGATGGCTGAAGAAGTCGCCCGTGGTCGCGAAAATCACGTCTCCGATCAGCGAGTAGGTGACGTTCTGGTAGCCGTAGCACTCGCCTACGTCGCAGGTCATCGGTACATCCTTGAGCCGGTCGACGAGCAGTGGATACGGTTCGTTGGCTTCGATCATGCGATCGTAGGTATTGTGCGGCAGGCCGACGCGCTGGCTGAGCACTTCGCGCACCGTCAGCTTGTTGCTTGCGTCGGCATCGATCAACTCGAACGCGGGCACGACGCTGGCGATGGTGGTGTCCCACGAGAATGCGCCGTCGTCGATCAGCAGCGCCGCCATCGCACTTGCGAACGCTTTCGACAGCGATGCAAGACGAAACACCGTGTCGGGAGTCACCTTCAGGCCGGCCTTCGCATCGGCATAGCCCACACCGCGCTGCAGCAGTACCTTGTCGTCCTTGACCACGGCCACGGCCAGGCCGGCGATGCGATTTCCTTCCTCGATCCTGTCGAGCAGATGGTTGAGCTCGGCAGCGGAGGCGGACGCGTCGCCGGCGCTGCGCGCGACCTTGCCCTTGACGATCGGCGTGATGTCCTCGGATTCGGATTCTTCCGGCGCGGCTTCGCCGACCGGCGCGCGCCTGGCGACGACCTTTGCCTTCGACGCCGTCGTTGCAGCGACGGCGGGTTTCATTGCGACCGGCTTCTTCGCCAGCGTGGTACTGGCTGTTTTCTTCGGGGAGCGGGAGGACGTCGCCGTTGCGGCCGACAGCGCGACCGGGGCGAGACTCAGCGTTGCGAGGATCAGCAGCGCGTGCGGTCGAAGGGCCATGTCTTGTTCATCGGGTCGTGCTCCGTGCGTGGATCTTGTTGTTGCACGGTGCGATCCGAACAAAAACCCCGTGCTATGCTCTCGCACGGGGTGCCATTCTAACGCCAATCAACGGGGAAGATGTTATGTCTTTACTAATCATCTTGGCCGTAATCGTCGTCGTCGGACTGTGGCTCGTAGGCATCTACAACGGTCTGGTCACCGCGCGCAATGGGTACAAGAACGCGTTCGCGCAGATAGACGTGCAGCTGCAGCGCCGCTACGACCTGATCCCCAACCTCGTCGAGACGGCGAAGGGCTACATGAAGCATGAAGCCGACACGCTGCAGGCGGTCGTCGCCGCGCGCGGCGCGGCGATGAACGGCCTCGCCGCGGCGAAGGCGAATCCGGGCGATCCGTCGGCGATGCAGGCGCTGTCCGGCGCGGAGACGCAGCTGCAGCAGGCGCTGCTGAAGTTCAACGCGGTCGCCGAGGCCTATCCGGACCTCAAGGCCAACCAGAACATGATGCAGCTTTCCGAGGAACTGACCTCGACCGAGAACAAGGTCGCTTTCGCGCGCCAGGCCTACAACGATGGCGTGCTGTTCTACAACAACCGGCGCGAAGTGTTCCCGAACTCGATCATCTCGAACATGTTCGCCTTCACCCCCGCAACGCCCCTCGAAATCGAGTCGCAGGAGGCGCGCAAGGCGGTGAAGGTGTCGTTCACTTGAACTCGTGAGCGATCGGTGGTGAAAGGGGAGCGGAAAAAGCGCCACGGCGACGCGCCGAATGTCGCTCAGATGCTCTTTGCGCTCAGCGCTCGCCGTTTCGTCGCCGACCAGTCATGAACTTCTTCGCCCAGCAGGATCGCGCCCGCGCGCAGACGCGGCGCATGCTGATCCTGTTCGCAATCGCGGTGATCTGCATCGTCGCCGCGATCGATCTCGTTGTCGCGGTCGCGTTCGGCTTCATGGGCGATGGCCATCGCCACGCTTATCGCGCAGCGGCCTCGCCACGGACCGGGGTGCTCGTCGCGACGACACTGGTCGTGCTCGCCGTGATCGGATTCTCGATGCTGTACAAGATATCGAGCCTGCGCGGCGGCGGCGGCACGGTCGCGCGCCAGCTCGGCGCGACCCTGATCGATCCGCACGATCCGGCGGTCGCCTCGAGCTTCGCCTGCAAGCGCCTGCGCAATGTGGTCGAGGAAATCGCGATCGCCTCGGGGGTGCCGGTGCCCGAAATCTACTTGCTCGAAGACGAATCCGGAATCAATGCTTTCGCCTCCGGCTACACCGCCTCGGATGCCGCGATCACGGTGACGAAGGGTTGCCTCGACAAACTCACGCGCGATGAGTTGCAGGGCGTGATCGCACATGAGTTCAGTCATGTGCTCAACGGCGACATGCGCCTCAACATCCGCCTGATGGGCGTGCTGTTCGGCATCCTCGTCATCGGCATCGTCGGCAGCAAGATGCTGCAGTGGAGCGGGCGCAGCCGTGACTCGAACTGGCAAGTGTTCGTCGGCATCGGCTTGCTGGTCATCGGCTCGATCGGCCTGTTCTTCGGCCGCCTGATCAAGGCTGGCGTGTCGCGCCAGCGCGAGTATCTGGCCGACGCTTCGGCGGTGCAGTTCACGCGCCAGTCGCAGGGCATTGCCGGGGCACTGAAGAAGATTGCCGGCCTCGCCGAAGGCTCCCGGCTCGAAACGCCGGAACGCGAGGAAGCCGCGCACATGTTCTTCGGCGACGGTGTCGGTTATTCGGCACTGTTCGCCACGCACCCGCCGCTGCACAAGCGCATCCTCGCGATCGATCCGCGTTTCGATCCGCAGGAGCTGGTCGCGATCGCCAAGGCCTGGAGCGCACCGGTCGAGGCGTTCGATGCCGAAGGTACCGACGTCTCGATCTCGGGTTTGGCGCCAGCGGGCGCGTCATGCGCGCGTTCAGCCGCATCGCCGGGCGCGGGGATGTTGCCGCCAGCCGATGCCGCGGTCGCGCTGACCCCGCACAAGGTCGTCAACCAGGTCGCGCATCCCGGTGCGGATGACTACCGTGCCGCGAACGCGATCCACACGACGATAGACGACGCGCTGCGTGCCCGGGCCTACTCCGCAGAACGTGCGCCGCAGGTCGTGCTCGCACTCGCGCTCGACGCGGATACCGGTCTGCGCGCGAAGCAGTTGGCCCTCATCGAGAAGTACTTCGGTGCGGATGCGCGCGCCGGCATCGAGGAGATCGCGGCCGACATCGCCAACCTGCATCCGATGCAGAGACTTCCGCTTGCCCAACTTGCGTTCCCCGCATTGCGCAAACGCGCGCGCGGCGAACTGCAAACCTTGGTGATCGTGCTCAAGCAGCTGATCCAGGCCGACGGTCGCATCCAGCTCGAGGAGTACTGCCTTGCGACGCTCGTGTCGACCCAGGTGGTCGAGGCGCTGGATCCGTCGAAGGCGACAGTGGGCGGCGGCAGCAAGCTGGCAGACTGCGCTGCCGACATCGTCGGCGTGATCGCCACGATCGCGCGCTACGGCAACGACGACGCGGTCGAGGCTGCACGCGCGTTTCAGTTCGGCATGCATGAAGTATTGCCCGACGCGAAGGCCGCCTATGCGCCCCCAGACGATTTCGTGCGCGCGCTCGACCAGGCATTGCCGAAACTGGACCGGCTCGTTCCTGCCGGCAAGGAGCTGCTCGTGCGCGGACTCACGCGCGCGGTCGGCGCCGACGGCATGGTTTCGGTCAGCGAAGCCGAGCTGCTGCGCACGATCTGCGCGGCGCTGCATTGTCCGCTGCCGCCGCTGCTCGAGCAGGCAGCGTAGCGCGCGAATTGCCACATGCCGTTGCCGCACGCTCCCGTTCATTCCGGCTTCGCCGGGACGAATGGATGCGTCAGCGCTGTGGTGCCAAGGCCGAGGCGGCGAAGCGTACGCCGGCGCCCTCGCTGCGCTGCAGTACCTGTTTCAGCGCCAACGGCTTGAGTGGTTTGTACAGCAACATCAGGCCGAGCTCGAGCGTGCGCTGGCGCAGCGCCGCGTCGCGGTCGGCGGTGAGGATCGCGGCGGGAATGTCACCGACAACGATCTGCAGCTTGGAATACAGGTCCAGGCCGTTGGCGCCGCCGGCGAGGTGATAGTCGAGGATGGCGATGTCGGGGCGCTCGCCACGCACGAGGTCGAGCGCCTTGGCGGCATCCACCGCCGCAAGCACGCTCCAGCCCCACTGCTCGAGCAGGGTGCGCAGCGCGGTCAGCGCTTGTGGCTCGTTGTCGACAATCAGCGCACGGCCCTTCGGTGCGTCGGCCGCCGGCACCGATTCCGGATGCGGTGGCGCGTTCGCGACCGCTGCATACGCGGCCGCGCTGCGCGGCACGCCGACCGCGAACACGCTGCCACGGCCGGGCCAGGAGCGCAGGCTCAGGTCGTGATCGAGCAGCCGCGCCATGCCCCGGGCGATGGCCAATCCCAGGCCCAGGCCCTGGTTGCTGGAGCGGCTGCCGCGGCGGAATTCCTCGAAGATCTGCTTGGTCTCGGCTTCGGCGATGCCGGGACCGGTGTCCCAGACTTCGATGCGCAAACCGGTGCCCACACGCCGGCAGCCGAGCAGGACGCGTCCCGATTCCACGTGGCACAGCGCGTTGGAAAGGAAATTCTGCAGTACGCGGCGCAGCAGGTGCGGATCCGAACGCACCCATGCGCGCGTCGGCACGTGGTGCAGGCTCAAGCCCTTTTCGCTCGCGAGCGCATCGAACTCGGCGGCAAGTGCCTCGAGCAGTTCGTTGAGCGCGAACGCGCGCGGGCGCGGCACGAGCTTGCCCGCGTCGAGCCGCGCCATGTCGAGCAACCCGCCGAGCAGCGATTCGGTCGCGGCCAGCGCGGAGTGCAGGTGACGCGCGGTGACGCGGCCGCCGTCGTCGGTGCGCGCGGCGAGGCTGTGCGCGAACAGCTGCGCGGCATGCAGCGGCTGCATCAGGTCGTGGCTGACCGCGGCGAGGAAGCGCGTCTTGGTCGCGTTCGCGGCCTCAGCGGCGTGCGTGACCTGTTCGAGTTCGGCGGTGCGCTCGGCAACGCGCAATTCCAGCGTCTCGTTCGCGCGCTCGAGCGCTAGCGCGGCGCGGCGGAACTCGGTGACGTCGTTGAATGTGGCGACGAAACCGCCGCCAGGCATCGGGTTGCCGCGGATCTCGACCACGCTGCCATCGGGAAAACGTCGTTCGGACAAATGCACGGTCCCCGCGCGCATATGCGCGAGGCGGCGCTGCACGGCCGCTTCGAGTCGCGCCGGTTCACGTGCGTCCGCGCCGATCATGCCTTCGGCGATGCTGTGGCGCGTGAGTTCCCCGACCGGCCGGCCCACGCACAACAGGCCTGGCGGATACCGGAACAGTTCGGCGTAGCGTCGGTTCCAGGCGACCACGCGCAGTTCCGCGTCGACGACGCAGATGCCCTGCGACATGTTCTCCAGTGCGGCGAGCAGCACACGCTGACTGAAGCGCAGGTCGGCCGAAGCCTCGTCGACGATCGCCGCGACCGTATCGAGCTGCATGCGCCGCTCGCGTCGTGCGACATCGAGCAGCAGACGCGCGCTCGACGCGCCGATTACCGCCGAGAGTTCGTGCTCGACCGCGGCAAGCGTGGTCGCGTCGGCGGGTTTGTGCGCGGGTGCGTTGCCGATGAGCAGGTGCGCGCGCTCGCCGGAGAGGAAGCGTGAGGCAAGCGCGCGCAGTTCCTGGTTGTGCAGTTGCGCATCGATTGCGGGCGTATCCGCACGCTTGCCGAACAGCTCGACCAGGGCGATGACGGTCAGGTTGGTGGCGATGCCGAGCACCACCGCACGCGTCAGCGGGCCGAAGCCGTCGAGGCCGAACAGATGCGTCGGCGCGAGTGCGCCGAAACCGAACGGTCCCGATGCCAGCCACGCCGCGTGTGGAAAGATCACGCCGGGTAGCAAGGTGTACATCCACACCAGCGTACCCGCGGCGAGTCCGGCAAACACGGCGCGCGTGCCGAGTTGCGGACGGTACAGTGCGGCCCAGGTCGTCGGCGCGAGGCCGCCGAGCGCGGAGAACGCCAGCGCGCCGATGTCGGCAAGCGCGGCGTCGTCGAAGATCACGCGGCTGTAGGCCCAGGCGAGGGCGATGATGACGACGATCGCGGCGCGACGCTGCCACAGCACCTCGCCACGCAGATCGTTCTCCGCTTCGTTCTGGCCCCAGCCAGCGCGCAGGCGCAGCGGGGCGATGACATGGTTGGCGACCATCAGGCTCAACGCGAGCGTGGCGACGACGACCATGCAGGTCGAGGCCGACAGGCTGCCGAGAAAGGCAAGCAGGGCCAGTGCGCGCTCGCCGTGCGCGAGCGGCAGTGCGAGCAGGTACAGATCCGATGGCACACCCTGCGCGGCGAGTTGCGCGTCGCCGAGTCGCGCGAGCGGCAGCGCCGGCACCGAGATCAGCACCATGTACAGCGGAAACAGCCAGCGCGCGGTCACGAGATGGCGCACGTCGCGGCATTCGACCACGCCGGTGTGGAACTGGTGCGGCAAGGTGAACATCGCGAGTGCGCCGAGCACGATCAGGCTGGCGAAGCCGGTGAGGTCGTGCGCGTGCGGCGCGGCGGTCTCCGCGGGAATCGGCGCCATGAACAGCAGGCTGGTCAGCGCGAGCATCGCGACGAGTTTGAAAACCGACTCGAACGCGATCGCGAGCACGAGGCCGCGGTTGTGCGCGACCGCGGACGAGCGGCGCGTGCCGAACACGATTGCGAACAGTGCCATCGACAAAGCGACCCAGAGCGCGCCGTCGCGCCACGCGGTCAGGCCGCGCGGATCGCCGAGGATCGTGGTGAAACTCATCGCCACCGCCTTCATCTGCAGCGCAATGTAGGGCAGCATGCCGAGCAGCATCACCGCGGTGATCAATGCGCTCAGCGCCGGACTGCGGCCGAGGCGTGTGGAAATCAGATCGGCGAGCGAACTCGAATTGTGCTCGCGCGCGAGGCGCACGAGGCGAAACAGCACGCCGATGCCGAGCACGTACATCGCGATCGCGCCGACGAAATTCGGCGGCACCCACCAGCCCGAGCGGCTGGCCTGGGTCGTATTGCCGAGGAAGGTCCACGAGGTGCAGTGCACGGCGAGCGAGAGGGCGTAGACGATTGCCCAGCGGCGTTCGAGGAAGCGCGGATGGCGTTCGCCGTACACCGCCACGGCGAACAGCACGCCGAGCCAGACGATGCCGGAGACGATGACCAGGGTGGCGCTCAACATGGCGCAAGCATAGCGCAGCCGGCCACGGCGCAAGGCGGGTGACGAAAGGGCATGATGCGCTGCAGCGCGAGCAGTGCGAAAATGGGCCGATCCCGGCAATCGTCCACGATTGCGAGGAAAACCCCCCCCGCCATCCCTGGCCGCATTTCGCGATGAAAAACAGCCTCAGCCCTCCGCCATGAGCACAATCAAGCAAGCAGACTTCATCCAATCCGTCGCCGATGCGCTGCAATACATCAGCTACTACCACCCGGTCGACTACATCAAGAATCTCGCCGCTGCCTACGAGCGCGAAGCGTCGCCCGCGGCGAAGGACGCTATCGCGCAGATCTTGATCAACTCGCGCCTGTGCGCCGAAGGCCACCGGCCGATCTGCCAGGATACGGGGATCGTCACCGTGTTCCTCAAGGTCGGCATGAACGTGCGCTGGGACGCGGCTATGGGCGTCGAGGACATGGTCAACGAAGGCGTGCGTCGTGCCTACAACGATCCGGACAACAAGTTGCGGGCCTCGATCCTCGCCGACCCGGCCGGCAAGCGCACGAACACGAAGGACAACACACCGGCGGTGATCAACGTGCGTATCGTGCCGGGAGACAAGGTCGACGTGATCGTCGCGGCCAAGGGTGGCGGCTCGGAGGCCAAGTCGAAGTTCGCGATGCTGAATCCCTCCGATTCGATCGTCGACTGGGTGCTCAGGACCGTGCCGACGATGGGCGCAGGCTGGTGCCCGCCCGGCATGCTTGGCATCGGCATAGGCGGCACTGCGGAGAAGGCGATGCTGCTCGCCAAGGAATCGCTGATGGACCCGATCGACATCACCGACCTGCAGGCACGCGGCGCTTCCAATCGCGCCGAGGAACTGCGTCTGGAACTGTATGAGAAGGTCAATGCGCTCGGCATCGGCGCGCAAGGTCTCGGCGGCCTGACCACCGTGCTCGATGTCAAGGTGCGCGACTATCCCACGCACGCGGCGAACCTGCCGATCGCGATGATCCCGAATTGCGCGGCGACGCGCCACGCGCATTTCGTGCTCGACGGTTCCGGCCCGGTCGCGCTCGAGCCGCCGTCACTGGAAGATTGGCCGACGCTGACCTACAGCCCGACCGGCGCGCGCCGGGTCGATCTCGACACGATCACGCCCGAACTCGTCGCCACGTTCAAGCCGGGCGAGGTGTTGTTGCTCAACGGCAAGTTGCTGACCGGGCGCGACGCCGCGCACAAGCGAATGGTGGATATGCTCAACCGTGGCGAAAAGCTGCCGGTCGATTTCAAGGGCCGCTTCATCTACTACGTCGGCCCGGTCGATCCGGTGCGCGACGAAGTCGTCGGCCCCGCCGGCCCGACCACGGCGACGCGCATGGACAAGTTCACCGAACAGGTGCTTGGCCAGACCGGCCTGCTCGGCATGGTCGGCAAGGCCGAGCGCGGCCCTGCGGCGATCGAGGCAATCCGCAAGCACAAATCGGTCTATCTGATGGCGGTCGGCGGTGCCGCCTATCTCGTATCGAAGGCGATCCGCGCCTCGCGCGTCGTCGGCTTCGCCGACCTCGGCATGGAGGCGATCTACGAGTTCGAAGTGAAGGATATGCCGGTCACGGTCGCGGTCGACTCGCAGGGCACGAGCGTGCACCAGACCGGGCCGCGCGAATGGCAGGCAAGGATCGGCAAGATCCCGGTCGTCGTGACGTGAATCTCGCCAGCCGACCGAGAACGTGATACGTTTGGCATATTGATTGCTGTTGCCCCATCGATGTTTTTGCGGGCCACCTGTCCAGTTGTGTGATGGGTCCGGCTCGATCTTCGACGAACAACTGGGGGAAGCGTGAAAAATCAATGGAATATGTCGATGCGTCACAGTTTGGTCGGGTTGCTCGGCCTGGTCTTGGGCTTGGCGCAATTCACGTTCGATGCGCGGGCAGCGTCACTTTCTGACACTCAGCGGGCAACCTCATTGTCCGCCTCGGGGTTGGGTATTTCCGAACTCCTCGCCCAAGCGGGCAAGGCGATTGCCGAGGGGCGCCTCGTCGGCCCCGGGAACGAGAGTGCAATCGACTACTACGCCGCAGTACTGGATCAGGATCCGCATAACCCGATCGCCGAGGAGGGCATGCGCGAGTTGTTGCCGATGGCTGCCGGAGCCATCGAGCGGATGATCGGTTCCGGATATGCGGAGCGCGGTTTGCATATCGTCGACATGTTCGCCCGTGTCGAGCCCAATAACCACACGCTGGCCGTTTTGCGTCAGTTCGCGGTTTATCGGTTGCGATATTGGGGACGATGATTTTTGGGGCTCAACCTTTCTGTTTGCCCAATGTGATCGCCGCCACGCCGGCGACGATGACGACGGTGCCGATGATGTCGAGGCGCGACACCACCTCGCCGCCGAGCAGCACGCCGACGAGCACGGCGACCGGCGGATTGGCGTAGGAGTAGCTCGAAGCGAGCGCAGGGCGCGTGTGGTGCAGCAGGTAAATGTAGGCGCTGAAGCCGAGCAGCGAACCGAACACGATGAGATAGGCCATTGCCGCCAGCGCGGTCGCGTCCGGCATCGTGCTGAAGCGTTCGCCACCGGCGAGGGAAACGATGGCGAGCGGCACGCTGCCGGCGAGCATCTGCGCGGCGGCGCTCATCATCGGCTCGGGCATGTCCTGGTGCTTGCTCCAGACCGAGCCGAATGCCCAGGCCACCGGCGAAATCACGAGCGCGATCGCACCCGCAGGCGAGCCGCGCAACTCACCGCCAAGATTGAGCACGACGATGCCGACGAAGCCGATGACCAGGCCGATCCACTCCATGCGGCTCGGCCATTGTCCGTAGAGGCCGGCGAAGATCGCCATGAAGAGTGCGGCGCTGGCGACTGCGACCGCGGCGATGCCCGAAGCGACAGTCTGTTCGGCGTAGCAGACGCCGCCGTTACCCGCGCCGAGCAGCAGCGTGCCGGTGACGAGGCAGTTGAACCATTGGCGCCGCGTCGGTGGTGCGGCGCCGCGCCAGCACAGTAACGCGTAGAGCAGGCCGCCGGCAATCACGAAACGGATCGCTGCGAGCGCGAACGGCGGGAAGCCGCCCAAGGCGACACGCAGGCCGTAGTAAGTTGACCCCCAGATCACGTACACGCCGAACAGGGCGAGGGGGATCAGGACGCGCGGGGTGAGCAACGGGGAAGAAGTGGCGGAGTCGGCAGGAGTCGCATCGTTCATTGCCGGATTCTACCGGCCGGAGCGGCGACCCCACAGCGCCGCTTGGACGACGCGTCAAGGTGCCGCTGGATGGCGCCGGGCGCCCTGCGGGATCATTGCTCGACCGACGCCGTGCGGCTCGGCAATACGACGAATTCGCCCTCGATCACGTTAGCATGTCGCGATGGCGTCGTGCGTGCTGCGCCTGCGCGGGCGAAGGCACGTACCAGCGCGACGATCGTGCCGATCACTGCGAAGGCGACGAGAGCTAGCAGGCCCACGGCGAGTATTCCTCCCAGCAACACGATGCCCAACACGCCGATCAGTGCGCGCGCAAACGGATGGTGGGGGCGGTTGAACCAGCGCCAATAGGACATGTCGGCGACGCTCCATGGCAAAATAGGGAATCGGTATCCCCTGATACCGTGCAGCAAGGCAATTAGATACCGATGCCCGTTACGAAAGCGTTATGCAAAATCGACGAAATCCCCGATGGCGGCGCAATCGAGGTGGGCATCGTCGACGATCGTGACGGACTTCGCGATTCGTTGATGCTGACCCGGCGCGACGCCAGCGTGCGCGCGTACCGCAACGTCTGCCCGCATGCCGGCAGACGCCTGGACTGGGCGCCGAACCAGTTCCTCGTCGAGGATGGGTGCGTGATCTGCACCGCCCACGGTGCGATGTTCCTGCTCGCGTCGGGTGAATGCGTGTCAGGGCCGTGCCGTGGCGCTGGCCTGACCGTCGTGCCGATCGAGATGCGCGGCGATGAGGTCGTCCTGTGTGGCGGCGAGTAGTCAGCGGAAGACGAGATTTACCGTGACAAGCATCACCACGAGCATGAGCGCTGTAAGCGGCAGGCCCACGCGCAGGAAGTCGCGCGCGCGGTAGCCGCCGGGGCCGGCGACGAGGGTCAGTACCGGATTCGCGCTCGCGATCAGAAAACTGTTCGAGGTCGAGACTGCGACGATCAGTGCGTAGATCGCCGGATTGCCGTTCGAGGCCAGCGCGACGTTGATCGCCATCGGTACCATCATCACGGTTGCGCCGACGTTGGAAACGATCTGGGCGAAGAACAGGGTGAGCACGGCGACCACGGCCTGCAGCGCCCATTGCGGCCAGTCGCTGAGATAGCGCAGCACTTCCTGCGCGAGCCAGGCGGCGGCGCCGGTTGCGTCCATCGCCCAGCCGAGCGGGATCAGGCAGGCGAGGGTGAAGATCGTCTTCCAGTTGATCGCTCCGTAGGCTTCTTCCATCTTGAGTACGCCGGCGAGCAGCATGCCGACCGCGCCGGTCAGCATCGCGACCGACAGTTTCAGGTCGGTGAACAGGCCCAAGCCCATGGCGAGGGCGAAGAAGGCGATGGCGTGCCAGATCTTGTGCGGCCGGCCTTCGTCCTTCGGGTAGTCGGTGACTACGACGAGGTCATGGTCTTCCGCGGCCACGGCGAGATCGCGCCAGAGTCCGTGCAGCACCAGCGTGTCGCCCGCGCGCAGCGCGACGCCGCGCACTTCTTCGCGGAAAATCTCGTCGCCGCGGTTCACCGCGAGCACGCTGATGCCGTAGCGTTTGCGCAAGTGCAGCGCACCGACGTTCTGCTTGACGAATTCCGAGTTCGGCGGGATCACTGCTTCGGCGATGCCCGCGCGGGTCGGGTTGAACATGTCGCGGAACCAGCGCAGTCGCGTCTGCGCGAGCAGCAGGTTGAGGTTGGCGAAATGCTCGATGTCGGCGCGCTTGCCGAGCGTGCCGAGCACCGTGCCGACCCAGATCATCGTATCCGCCGGCGGCGCCAGTCGAATTTCATCCCCGTTCTTTATCGCCAGGATCAACGGCGCGCCGCGCAGTGCCTCGGATTCAAGCACGCTCATGCCGACCAGCGGGCTTTCCGCGGTCACGGTCAGCTCGAACACTTCGCCCGAGATGCCGTAGGTCTCGGCGAAGTAGGTATCGGTACGACCCGGGGTGACGCCCTGGCTCTCCTCGTCCGAAGGCAGCAGCTTGCGCGTGAACAAGGCGAAATAGGCGAGGCCGGTGACGAGCAGCGGAATACCCACCGGAGCGATCGCGAACAGCGAGAACGCCTGGATCGTTTGCGCACCCTGCGGCAGGTTGCGGTTAGCGCTCGCGATCAGGTCGTTGAGCATGATCAGCGGCGAATTCGAGATCATGGTCATGTTTGTGCCGCACAGAATGCAGAATGCCATCGGCATCAGCAGTCGCGATGAGGGTACGCCGGTACGCGAACTGATGCGGCTGATCACGGGCAGGAACAACGTGGCCAGGGCCTGACTCTGCAGGATCGACGACAGTCCGCCAACCATCGCATTGATGGCCAGGCTCAGTCGGGACTCCGCCCCCCTGGCCACGCGCAGGATGAACGAGGCGGCCTTGTTGAGCACGCCAGTGCGGTCGAGGCCCGCGCCCATGATCATCACGCCGAGCAACGAGATCACCGCGTTGCCGGCGAAGCCGTCGAACAACTGCTCGACCGGCACGAGGCGGGTGATGCCGAGCACGACGATGACGAGCAGGGCGATCAGGTCCCCGCGTATCCATTCGAGGACGAGCATGAGCACGGTGAAGGCGAGCAGGCCAAACACGAGCATCATGTCGTGGGTGAGGAGGAGTCCTTGATTCATCGCATCGTGCGGGGCTCGGTTTTTCTTTTGCTCGTCATCCCGGCAGGGAATGCCGGGATCCGACATATTGCGTCTTATGCTGTCGCGTCCCTTCGGTTTTCCGCTCGCATCCCGCGAGCGGGCCACTTTTCTTTGCTTGCCCAAAGAAAAATAGCCAAAAAAATGCACCCCGGATGCCGCGCTCGCAGCGTCGCTGCGAGTCAGCGAGGTCTTGCCGGGTCCCGTTGACTGCACGTCCCTGTCCAGACAACGGAATCGGCGCGATCCATCGCGCCGACCCTGCGGGCCTTTCCGTCATGCCCTCGCCGCGGCAAACGGGGACCCAATATCAAGAGCAAATCAAAAGCGTGGTGCTCCGCGGCGATGCCGTGGTCGTGTTCTCAAACCCGTTCGTAGATGAAATCCCATACCCCGTGTCCCAGACGCAAACCGCGCTTCTCGAAATGCGTTTCTATGCGCCAGTCGGGGCGTGGGACGCTTTGACCCTTGCCGGCGATGTTGCGCCAGTCCGGCGCGACGTCGAGTACCTCGAGCATCTGCGTGGCATAGTCGGCCCAGTCGGTGGCCAAATGCAAGAGTCCACCGCGTGCGACACGCGTGGCGAGCAAGGCGACGAAATCGGCCTGGATCAAGCGACGCTTCTGTTGGCGCTGCTTCGGCCACGGGTCGGGAAAATAGATTCGTGCTTGCGTAAGCGATTCCGGCGCGAGCGCGTTGCGCAGCAGCTCGACGGCGTCGTGGTTGTAGAGACGCACGTTGGCGACGGCGTGCGCAGCGAGCGCGTTCATCAGACGGCCGACGCCGGGGCGATGCACCTCGATGCCGATGAAATTCTTCTCCGGCTCGTGCAGGCCGGCATGCAGCAACTGCTCGCCGTTGCCGAAGCCGATTTCGAGCACCAGTGGGGCGTCACGGCCGAACAACGGCGCGTAGTCGGGCGGCGTTACGGCAGGTTCCAAGCCGAAGCGTGTCCAATGTTGCTCGAATGCCCGCTGTTGCGCTGGAGTGAAGCGACCCTGGCGCAGGACGAAACTGCGGATGTGGCGCTGCTGCCGGGCCTCGTTCACCCGATCGTTCCATCGATGGGGCTGGATGCCGAAGCGAAGCGTTTGCGCGGAATGCGCCCGGCGAGGAACGCTTCACGCCCGGCCTCGACGGCTTTCTTCATGGCGCTGGCCATGAGGATGGGATCGCGCGCGCCGGCGATCGCGGTATTCATGAGCACCCCGTCGCAGCCCAGTTCCATGGCGATCGCGGCGTCGGAGGCGGTACCGACACCGGCGTCGACGAGCACCGGCACTTTGGCGTTCTCGACAATTTCGAGCAGGTTCCAGCGGTTCTGGATGCCGAGGCCCGAGCCGATCGGCGCAGCCAGCGGCATCACCGCGACGCAACCGATCTCTTCGAGGCGGCGCGCGAGGATGGGGTCGTCGCTGGTGTACACCATGACCTCGAACCGGTCGGCGACGAGTTGCTCAGCCGCCTTCAAGGTCTGCACAACATCCGGGAACAGGGTCCTCTGGTCGCCGAGCACTTCGAGTTTGACCAGGTTGTGACCATCCAGCAGTTCACGTGCGAGCCGGCAGGTGCGCACCGCGTCGTCGGCCGTGTAGCAACCTGCGGTGTTCGGCAGGATCGTGTAGCGATTGGGTGGCAGCACGTCGAGCAGGTTGGGCTGGTTCTTGTCCTGGCCGATGTTGGTGCGGCGGATCGCGACGGTGACGATCTGCGCACCGGCCGCTTCGGTTGCGCGGCGCGTTTCGTCGAGATCCTTGAATTTCCCGGTACCGGTGAGCAGGCGCGAACGGTAGATCTTGCCGGCGATGACCAGAGGGTCGCTGTCGCTGCCGGGAGTGGGGCGGATCTGAGCATTCATGGATTGGTTTCTTCAGCAACGGCAGGACTGGTTTTGCCGTCGTCCCCGCTGCCGGGGACGACCAAGGGCCGATTCACCCTCCACCCAACGCGTGCACGATCTCGACCTGGTCGCCGTCGCACAGTACGCGATCGTCATGCATGCTCTTCGGCACGATTTCGTGGTTGATTTCGACCGCGACGCGACGCTCGGCATAGCCGGCGGCTTCGAGCAGTGCGGTGACGCTGGTCGAAGCCTGCACCTGCTTCGCTTCGCCGTTGATCTGGATGATGGGCATCTGCGTATTGTAACGCCTGACGCGTGCCGAGGATGCACGCGCAAAAGAAAACGCCCGGCAAGTGCCGGGCGTTGCATGCGGTCGCGGCATTCGTATGGTCAGCGATGACCGCGGTCGTTGTTGTCGTCGCGCTGGACGCGGCCGCGTTGCTGCGGCTGTTCGGAGTGCTGCTGCGGCTGTTCGGAGCGTTGCTGCTGCGGCTGTGCGCGCATCATTTCCGTGCGTGCCTGGCTCTGCTGCTGCGCTCGCATCTGCATCTCCTGGCGTTGCTGCGCCTGTTGTTGCTGCTGGATCTGCATTTCCTGGCGCTGCTGGATATCGCGCTGCTGGCGCTGCTGCACCTCGGCATCCTGCTGGCGACGCATCTGCATCTCCTGGCGTTGCTGGGCGTCGACCTGCGGAGCGCGTTCGACCGGTGTCGAGCGGTACTCCTGCGGGTTGTCGCGTTGCACGCGTTCGACCTTGCGCCCGGTGTCCACACCGGCGTTGTTGTCGCCACGCAGTACGCGCTGTTGCGCGTTGTCGGTTGCGTTCGGGTTGACATAGCGGCTCGACGGCAGCGCGCGGCGATCGTCCGTCTGCACGCGGCCATTCGGCGCCCCGGTCACCGTGCGGCTTTCGACCACGGGGTTGCCTGTCTGCCGGTCGCGCAACACCTGCGGATTGTTCTGCATGCGCGCGCTGTTGTCGATTGCGCGGCGATCGTCGACGCTGCGTTCGCTACGGCGGTTGTCGATCTGGCGGCCGTTGTTGTCGAGCGCGCGGCTATCGGCCTGAGCCGGGCCGCCCGTGCGCGACTGGATCACCGGCGCGATCGAGCGCGCCGGCGTGCCGTCGCGGGTGACGACATTGACGTTCGGGCGCGCCGTGAGCGCTGAGCGTTGCGCCTGCTCACCGTTGCCGACGACGGTCGGCGCAGTGCGCATCTGTGCGATCGGCAGGGCCCGGCCGGGATCTTTCTGCAGCAGCGTTTCGCGTTGTGCGAACGAGGCCATCGGTGCCGGCGGGCGCGTGGCTGCGATGACGTTGCGCGTCATCAGGCCCTGCGGGGGCGCGACGGCGCGGCCGCCGCCTCCGTCGAAAGCGAGGCTCTGGCGTGTCGGCGCGATCGCGGCGAAGCCGGCCACGCGCGCGTTGGCGAATGTCTCGCGGTTGACCGGGATCACCGAGCCACGCACCTCGCGGGATTGTGTGAACACGTCGCCGCGCACCGCGGTGACCGCGTTGGCGACGTTGCGGTTGGCGTAGTTGATGCGGCTGTAATCCAGGTTGCCGCGCTGGTAGCTGCCATAGAAATTATTGATGGTGACGTTGTTGATCGTCGTGTTGTAGACGTTGACGTTGGTGAAGTAGTTGCGGCTGACGTGGTAGCTCGGCACGTAGACGTCGCGCGGACCGAGCGGGAACCAGCCAACCGGGCCGCCGATGCTGAACGACAGGCGCGCGCCACCGCCGCCGACGAAGGCGACCAGCGCGGGGGCGTAGTACGGACGCACATGCACCGGGCCCGGGCACCAGCCCCAGCGGTTGCCGATATAGGCCCAACGGCCGTAGTGGAACGGGGCGAAGCCCCACGGCGAGGAGTCGACCCAGGTCCAGCCGTAGGCGCCGACCCAGTTCCAGCGGCCGTAGCTGTACGGCGTCCAGCCTACCGCTACCTGGCTTGGATACCAGACGTTGCCGTAGTCGGGCGAAGTATCCCAGCTGCCGTAGTTGTCGAGATCGTCGTAGCCGATCACGTCTTCGGAAACATACTGGCGCGAGCGCGAGTTGTCCCAGCGTCCGTCGCGCTCGAAGCAGAAACGGTCGAAGTCGTCAGGGTTCGGCACGCTGTTGCTGACGTAGTCGCGCAGCTGCGCGTCGTTGAAGCGGATCGACTGGCCTTCCTCGATGCGGAAGCGCGCGCCGGCTTCGCCGTAGGCATCGCCGCCGCCGCGGAATGCGGTGACGATCGTGCCGCGTCCGTCCGGGGCAACGTCGATGCGGTATTCGCCGACACGGTTGATGACGAAGGCGAGAGTCGGCGTGTCGATCTCGTAGGTCTGGCCGTCGTAGATGCGGCGCACGCGCAGGTTGAGCGTACCCTCGGTCAGCTCGATCTGTGCCATATTGTCGTCGAGGTTGAGGAAGTGGAAGCTCGAACGCTCGTCGACGCGGATCGCCGAGGAGCCGATCTGCAGCTCGGCGCGCGCGCCTCGATCGGTCCACAGTTTGTCGCCCGAGATCAGCGGGCGGTTGATTTCGGCCTGCACCCAGTTATCCTCGCCGGCCGGCGCGAAACTGACCGCGCCGCGGACCAGGGAAAGGCGCGCGACGCGAGCAGGCGGGTCGACGGTCGCGCGCGAGGCATCGTTGTAGTAGCCCGGGCCGTCCTGGGAATAGTCCGGCGCCGGTTGGGCGGAACCCGCGCCGGCGAACAGCAACCCGGCGAGCAATACGGCGGCAGATCGATACATGGTCATGGCGAACGCTCCTTTGCGTTGCGCGAATGGTGGTGGGCCAGGCCGTAGGTACGACGTACAAGCCGCGCGCCGGATACGTTCCCGCGCCGCGTCGACTCCCGATCGGACCCCGTGACTGTGCGCACATAGTTAAGCGCAACCAAGCTGAATGCGAACTTTCGGTTTTGCCCTTGCGCTGGCGGTTTTTGACGGCATTTATCCGGCGCTTAGCGATGTCGGACCCAGCGCGCGGCGAGGGCCGAAAACGGCGCGGGAAGGCGCCGCGACGCTGCCGGGGCGATAAGCATATGCGCATGCGCGTATTGCGGCACAACGAAGTTCCGCTACCCTGTCCGCCAAGGATTGGATTCGGGGTGGTCATGAAGCGACATGTTTTGTTTTTTGCCGTGCTGGCCGCGGTCGCGGGCGCCAGTGCGCGGGCGGCCGAGTTGCTCAACGTCTCCTACGATCCGACACGCGAGTTGTATTCCCGGCTCAACGAGAAGTTCGTCGCCGACTGGAAGGCGAGGAGCGGTGGCGAGGTGGTGACGATCAAGCAGTCGCATGGTGGCTCCTCGGCACAGTCGCGCAAGATCATCGACGGGCTCGAAGCCGACGTGGCCACGCTCGGCATCGCCTCGGACATCGACGTGCTCGCCGACAAGGGCCTGCTGCCGGCCGATTGGCAGCAACGTCTGCCGGCCGACTCGACACCGTACAGTTCGACCATCGTCCTGCTCGTACGCAAGGGCAATCCCAAGGGCATCAAGGACTGGGGCGACCTGGTCAAACCGGGTCTTGCGGTAATCACGCCGAATCCGAAAACCTCGGCCGGCGCGCGCTGGAACTTCCTCGCCGCGTATGCGTATGCGCTCAAGCAGAACGCCAACGATGAGGCGAAAGCGAAAGCCTGGATCGGCCAGCTCTACGGGAATGTGCCCGTGCTCGATACCGGCGCGCGCGGTTCGACCGTCACCTTCGCCCAGCGCGGCCTCGGCGACGTGCTGATCGCGTGGGAGAACGAAGCGCATCTCGCGCAGACCGAGTTCGGCGCCGACAAGTTCGACATCGTCGTACCGTCGAGTTCGATCCTCGCCCAGCCGCCGGTCGCTGTGATCGACAAGAACGCGAAGAAACACGGCACCGGGAAGCTCGCCGAGGCCTATCTGAGGTTCCTCTACACGCCTGAGGCGCAGGAGATCGTCGCGAAGAACCACTATCGTCCGCTCGATCCGGTGGTCGCGGCGAAGTATGCCGCGAGCTTTCCCGGGGTCGAGCTGACCACGATCGCGCAGTTCGGCGGCTGGAAAGTCGCGCAACCGAAGTTCTTCGGCGACGGCGGCGTGTTCGACCAGATCTACGAGAAGAAGTAGCGTGGCGGTGGACGCACTCCCGATCCCTCCGCTCACGCGCGCGCCCGCACGCCGGCGCGCGATGCCGGGCTTCGGCCTGACCCTCGGCTTCACCCTGAGCTACCTGTCGCTGATCGTGCTGATCCCGCTGGCTGCGCTCGTGTTCAAGGCGGCGGGACTCGGCATCGGCGGTATCTGGAAGGTGCTCGACACGGCGCAGGTGCTCAACGCGCTCAAGTTGAGCTTCGGCGGCGCGCTGGTTGCGGCCGCGATCAACGCCGTGTTCGGCAGCCTGATCGCGTGGGCCTTCGTGCGCTACGATTTCCCCGGCAAGCGCGCGCTGCAGGCGATGATCGATCTGCCGTTCGCGCTGCCGACCTCGGTCGCCGGCATCGCGCTGACCGCTCTGTACTCGGTGCCGACCGTGCCCAGCCCCGCGCAGGGCTGGCTCGGCGTGCCGCTCGGCATGCTCGGCATCAAGGTTGCCTATACCCAGCTCGGCGTCATCGTCGCGATGACCTTCATCAGCCTTCCTTTCGTCGTCAGGACGCTGGAGCCGGTGCTCGAGCAGATCGATCGGCAATACGAGGAAGCCGCGGCGACGCTGGGCGCGACGCGCTGGCAGGCGGTGTCGCGCATCGTCTTCCCGGCGCTGCAGCCGGCGCTGCTGACCGGCACCGCGCTCGCGTTCGCGCGCGCCGTAGGCGAGTACGGCTCGATCATCTTCATCGCCGGCAACCTGCCCAATCTGACCCAGATCGCGCCGCTGCTGATCGCGATCAATCTCGATCAGCACGACATCGGCGCGGCCACGGCGATCGCCGTGGCGATGCTCGCGCTGTCGTTCGCGATCCTGTTCGGCATCAACCTGCTGCAGGCCTGGACGCGGCGGTCGGAAAGGAGGGCGACATGAGCACCGTGGCGAGCGCGCATCGTCCGTTTCGTTCCGCCACGGCCGAGCCGCGGCCGGTGCGCTGGCTCCTGATCGGCTTCACCTTCGCATTCCTGGTCGTGTTTCTCTTGCTGCCGCTGATCGTCGTGTTCGTGCAGGCGTTCGCCGGCGGGATCGAGGCCTATCTCGTCGCGCTGGCCGATGCGGACTCGCTTTCGGCGATCTGGCTGACGTTGAAAACCGCGGCGATCGCGGTACTGCTCAATACGCTGTTCGGCGTTGCCGCAGCCTGGCTCGTGGCCAAGTTCGAATTCCGCGGCAAGCACTTCCTCGTCACCCTGATCGACCTGCCGTTCTCTGTGTCGCCGGTCATCTCGGGCATGGTCTTCATCCTGATCTTCGGTGCGCAAACCTGGCTCGGTGGCTGGCTGATCGACCACGACGTGCGCATCATCTTCGCCCAGACCGGCCTCGTGCTGGCCACGGTGTTCGTCACCTTTCCGTTCGTCGCGCGCGAGCTGATTCCGCTGATGCAGGCGCAGGGCAGCGACGAAGAGTACGCGGCGCTGAGCCTCGGCGCGAGCGGTTGGCAGACGTTCTGGCAGGTGACCCTGCCGAACATCCGCTGGGGCCTGCTTTATGGCATCCTGCTGTGCAACGCGCGCGCGATGGGCGAGTTCGGCGCGGTGTCGGTGGTCTCGGGCAAGATCCGCGGCGCGAGCAACACGATGCCGTTGCACGTCGAGGTGCTGTACGAGGACAACAAGATGGTCGCGGCATTCGCGGTCGCCTCCCTGCTCGCGTTGCTCGCGCTGCTGACGCTCGGTTTGAAGACCTTCCTCGAGTGGCGCCATGGCGACGAACTCGCGGCACTGCGGGGGCGGTAAATTGTGCGATCGTCCGTGATCGCGAAAGTCGAAAAAGCGGCCATCCCTGGCCGCATTCCTCAATAAAGATCTGCCATGCAAATATCGATACGCCAGTTGAGCAAGAGCTACGGCAGCGTCGCCGCGCTGAACGCTATCGATCTCGACATCGCCTCGGGTGAACTGCTCGCGCTGCTCGGCCCGTCCGGGTCGGGCAAGACCACGCTGCTGCGCGCGATCGCGGGCCTCGAGCCGATCGATGCCGGCCGCATCCAGTTCGGCGACATCGACGCGACCGAACTCTCGGTGCAGGAGCGCCGCGTCGGCTTCGTCTTCCAGCACTATGCGTTGTTCAAGCACATGAGCGTGCTCGACAACATCACCTTCGGCCTGCGCGTGCGCAAGCGCAAGTACCGCCCCGCGCGCGAGGAGATCCGCCGCCGTGGCGAAGAGTTGCTCAAGCTCGTCCAGCTTGGCGGATTGGAGGCGCGCTATCCGAACCAGTTGTCCGGCGGCCAGCGCCAGCGCGTCGCGCTCGCGCGTGCGCTCGCGATCGAGCCGCGCGTATTGTTGCTCGACGAGCCGTTCGGCGCGCTCGATGCGAAAGTGCGCAAGGAGCTGCGCGTGTGGCTGCGCCAGTTGCACGACGAAACCGGCTACACCACCGTGTTCGTGACCCACGACCAGGAAGAGGCGCTCGAACTCGCCGACCGCGTGGTCGTGATGAACGCCGGTTCGATCGAGCAGGTCGACACGCCCGAGGCGATCCTGCGCCGGCCGGCGACGCGTTTCGTCGCCGAGTTCGTCGAGCGCGACGCGGCCGGGCACTACACCGCCGCGCATCCGCCGCATCCGCGCACCGTCCACGAACGTGTCGCGCGCGCAGTGCGCGTCGGCTAGCGCTTGCTCGCCGGCGCGCGGCTAGAATGCCGCTTCGCACGCATCCCACGGTCCGCGCATGTCTTTTCCGCATCTGCTGCTTGCCCTCGCGGTCATCGTCGTCTGGGGCACGAATTTCGTCATTATCAAGCTCGGCCTCGGTGAGTTGCCGCCGCTGCTGTTTGCGACACTGCGTTTCTTCTTCTCCTGCGTGCCCTGGCTGCTGTTCGTGCGCCGGCCTGCGCTACCGTGGCGGTTTCTCGTCGCCAACGGCTTCTTTCTCGGCTTCGGCCTGTTCGGCCTGTTGTTCATCGCGATGCGCAACGACATCGCGCCCGGTGTCGCTTCGCTCATGGTGCAGACCCAGGCGTTCTTCACGATCGGTCTGTCGATGGTCCTGCTCGGCGAACGACTGCGTGCATTCCAGGCGGCGGGCCTCGCGCTTTGCGTCGCCGGACTCGTGCAACTGTTCCTGCACGTCGACGCGACGACGACGACGCTCGGGCTGCTGCTGACCCTGGGCTGCGGCCTGTCGTGGGGGATCGCGAACATGGTGGCGAAGAAGGCGATCCAGCGCGATCCCGCGCTCGACATGCTCGGTTTCATGGTTTGGTCGAGTCTGTTCGCGGTACCGCCGCTGCTGCTGGCGAGCCTGATTTTCGAAGGCCCGTGGCGCATCGCCGATGGCCTCGCGCACGCGAGCGCTTTCGGATGGGGCGCGTCGATGTGGCAGGGCGTGGCCAATACGCTTTTCGGCTACGGCGTGTGGAACTGGTTGCTCGCGCGCTACCCGGCGGCGACGATTTCGCCGCTGTCGCTGCTTGTGCCGATCGTCGGCATGGCCAGCGCGGCGGTCTGGTTCGGCGAGCCGCTGCCGGCATGGAAGCTCGAGGCCGGCGCGCTCGTACTGCTCGGCCTCGCTACGATCACCTTGTGGCCGCGGCTGCGCGCACGCTTCGTGTCAGTCTGAGATCGGAGGGAACGCGCGATCGAGCCACGCCGGCACCTGCAGGTTTCTCGCGCGCAGGAATCCCGGGTTGAAGATCTTCGTCTGATAGCGCGTGCCCGCATCGGCGAGCACGGTGACGATGGTGTGGCCTTTGCCGAGTGCACGCGCGAGGCGGATCGCACCGGCGACGTTGACGCCGCTCGAGCCGCCGACGTTGAGGCCCTCTTCGACGAGCAGCGCGTGCAGCAACGGCAGCGATTCGTCGTCGGGAATCGACCATGCCAGGTCGATGGGTGCGTCCTTGAAGTTCGCCGTGATGCGACTGGAGCCGATACCTTCGGTGATCGAGTTGCCCTCGGCCTTCAGCTCGCCGGTGTTGACGTAGCTGGCCAACGCCGACCCCGTGGGATCGGCGAGCGCGATCGCGACGCCGGGTTTGTTCGCCTTGAGGAAGCGACCCACGCCGGCCAGCGTGCCGCCGGTGCCGGTCGCGCAGACGAAGCCGTCGATGCGGCCGCCGGTCTGGACGAAGATTTCCGGCCCGGTCGTCGCTTCGTGGAAATCGCGATTGGCGGTGTTCTCGAACTGGTTGGCGAACCACGCGCTGCCGGGTTCGCGCGCGTTGAGTTGTTCGGCCATGCACCGGGCGGCATGGGCGTAGTGCCCGGGATTGGCATAGGGCACCGCGGGGACGAGGTGCACTTCGGCACCGGTCAGGCGCAGCGCATCGATTTTCTCGCGGCTTTGCGTGTCCGGCATCGTGATGATCGTGCGGTAGCCGCGGCTCGCGCCGAGCAGGGCAAGGCCGATGCCGGTATTGCCCGCGGTGCCTTCGACGATGGTGTCACCGGGACGCAGCGCTCCGGTGTTCTCGGCGTCGAGCAGCAGGCCGAGTGCGGTGCGGTCCTTGATCGAGCCGCCGGGGTTTGCGAACTCGCATTTGGCCAGGATCTCGCAGCCGGTCCGTTCCGAGGCGCGGCGCAGTCGAATCAGCGGGGTGCGGCCGATCGCATCGGCCAGGTCTTTGCGGATGTCCATGCCCGGAAGGGTATTGGCATGGCGGGGAATTTGAAACACCGCGGCGGCCAGCCAGTTGGCTGGCGAAACCGCGAAACGCGTTTGCGTTTTTGATAACTCGTCGCATATTACCTTGGGTTATCAGGCCAAAAACGCGCCAAAAATCATGCGTTTGGCCGTCTAAACGTCTGGACGCCCAGATAACCAGTGGTTATGATGCTTGACATCAATCGGGAGAATTTCATGGCATTCTCGCATTCCGCTCGCTGTTGTCGCTGTCGACCCGCCGTTTCGCGCCTCGCCGGATCCCGATTGCGACCGCCTTCGAGTACCTCGTCATGACCTTGACCCAGCTCCGTTACCTCGTCGCCATTTCCGATGCCGGCCTCAACATCACCCAGGCCGCCGACCAGGTCCACGCCACCCAGCCGGGTTTGTCCAAGCAGCTCAAGCAGCTCGAGGACGAGCTTGGATTCCAGCTCTTCGCGCGCAAGGGCAAGAGCCTTTCCGCGATCACGCCCGCCGGCCAGCAGGTCATCGACCGCGCACGCATCATCCTCGCCGAAGCGCGCAACATCCGCGCGCTCGCCGCCAACCTGCGCGGTGACGACAAGGGCGAATTGACGATCGCGACCACGCACACGCAGGCGCGTTTCGTGCTGCCGCACGCGATCGCCACGCTCAAGCAGCGCTATCCCGCGGTCAACGTCCATCTCAAGCCGATCGGCGATGCGCAGGTCATGGGCCTGTTCGAGCGCGGTCAGGCCGATCTCGCCCTCATTTCGACCACCGGCGCCTTGCCCAGCGACGGCCTCGCCGTGCCGCTGTTCCGCTGGCGCCGCGCCGTCGTCGTGCCGAACGGACACGCGCTGGCTGAACTGAAGCGACCGCTGAAATTGTCTGATCTCGACGGCGAGCCGCTGGTCAGCTACGAATCCTCGCTGCGTCCGGAATCCTCACTGCGCCGCGCGTTCGCGGCGGCCGGCATCGTGCCGCGCTTCTCCTGCACCTCGCGCGACGCCGACCTGATCAAGACCTACGTGCGTGCCGGACTCGGCGTCGGCATCTTCGCCGACATGGCGTTCACCGACGACGATGCGCGCGACCTGCGCCAGGTCGATGCGGGCGATCTGTTCCCCGAGTGCACGACCTGGCTCGTCTTGCGGCGCGATCGCGTGTTGCGCGCGTACGCGGGCACGCTGGCCGAGCTGATTGCGCCGCAGATCGACCCGCGCGACCTGCAGCGCGCACTCGCCGGCGAAGAACCCGCGGAGTGGCCGCTGCCGCCGTACTGGAGCGAACTGCAGAAGAAGCTCGTCGCCAAGGCGGCCTGACTTCGCCTCGTTGCTGGGTTAACCTGCGGGCCTCTCGGTCTGCAGGAGTTCCGGCGATGAAGTACCAAGGTGGCTGCCATTGTGGTCAGGTCGCGTTCGAGGTCGAAGGCAATCTCGAAGGCGTGATGAGCTGCAATTGCTCGATGTGCCAGCGCAAGGGTGCGCTGATGTGGTTCGTGCCGCGCGAAAATCTGCACGTCACGCGCGGCGACCGCGCGATGGCGAGCTATACCTTCAACAAGCACGTCATCCAGCACAAGTTCTGCCCGGCCTGCGGCATCCATCCAATCGGCGAAGGTACGGATCGTTCCGGCAACGCAAAGGCGATGATCAACGTGCGCTGTCTCGAGAATGTCGACATCGCGGCGCTGCCGGTGACGCATTTCGACGGACGATCGCTCTGACGGAGATTGGCCTTTCTTGTCATTCCGGCGCAGGCCGGAATCCAGTCTCTTCGCTTTTGACCTGGAGTAGGGTTAAGAGCAAGTGCTTCCACTCGCCCTGCGGGCGAGCGGGTTACTTTCTTTGCTCGTGCAAAGAAAGCTAACCAAAGAAACACGCCCAGAGCATTGCGCCCTTTGGGCTTCCTGCCCAAAGGGTTCGCGCCAGCGGCCGGGTTTCGCTGACTGCACGTCCGTGTGCAGGCAGCGAAGTCGGCGCGATCCATCGCGCCGCCCCTAACGGACGTTTCCGACCGCTGCCGCCGCAATGCAATGGGGACCCGGAAAAGCCAGAGCAGCGCGCTCCTGCGCGCTGAAGCCAAAGCCTCCATGCCTTGCTCTTGATCCTGCTCGTGATCTTCGGGTCCCCGTTTGCCGCGGCGAGGGCATGACGGAAATGCCTGAAAGGTCGCGCGCACGATGCGCGCGAGTTCGTTGCACGCACACGGAGGTGCGTTCCGAACCCCGGCATGCCCTCGCGCACCCGGAGCGCGTAGCGCGGAGGGCGCGGCATCCGGGGCGTGTTCTCTTTGCCTATCTTTCTCTTGCACGAGCAAGAGAAAGTAGGCCGCGCGCCGGATGCGCGCGGAAAAACGAACGGACGCGGCCACAAATGAATCAGAAGCAACGACACTGGATTCCCGCTAGAAGCACGCGGGAATGACGAGCGAAAGCAAAAAAACAGAACTGGACGACCAGCCCTTCGGCTGTTGAAAGCCTCGCCTGCGCGGGCATGACTGGCCAAAGACCGCGGTGTTGGGATTCCGGCGGACGCCGGAACAACGAGCTAGCGACGTCAGTCGAAATGCAATCCGCACTCGCGCTTGAGGCCGAAGAATCGCGTGTCTTCCTCGCGCATGCCGTCGCCGAGTGCGCGCGTCGTGTGCACGTCGCCGATCGAGACGTAGCCCTGTTCCCACAACGGATGGTAGGGCAGGCCGTGCAGCTGCATGTATTGCCAGATGTCGCGGTCACTCCAGTCGATCAGCGGATGCAGCTTCCAGCGACCGTCGCGCACTTCGAGCACGTTTGACTGACGCCGCGTGGTCGACTGCGCGCGACGCAGACCGGCGATCCAGGTGCTCGCGCCGAGTTCGGTCAGCGCGCGGCGCATCGGCTCGACCTTGCGCAGCGCGTTGTACTCGCTGATGCCGTCGATGCCGTTTTCCCAGAGCTTGCCGTGGCGCGCTTCCATCCAGGCGATGCCGATCTGCGGCCGGTAGACCTTGAGATTGAGCGAGAGTTTTTCGGTCAAGTCGTCGGCGAAGCGGTAGGTTTCCGGAAAAAGATAGCCCGTATCGATCAGCACGACCGAGATATCGCCGCGCTCGCGCGTGGCCAGGTGCAGCAGCACGGCCGATTGCGCGCCGAAGCTCGACGACAGCACATGCTCGCCGGGCAGGTTGGCCAGCGCCCAGCCCAGACGCTGGTGCGCGTTGCGGCTTTCCAGCCAGAGGTTGAGTTCGACGAGGGCGGTCGGGTCCTCGTCGACGGTTTGGATGTCGGGCAGTTTCATGGCGCGCTCTCCGGCGCTGTGTTTGTTGACGTTATTGCGTGAAAACTCAAGAGAAGCGGATTCGGACGACGTGGCTTGGCTACAGTGCAACATGATTGCGTTCTCTCGGATTCACGCCGCCGTAAGCGACGATTCGAGCAAGGTGACGGGGATGACTTTGTAATGTGCTTCGGCGAGGACGCCGGCGCGCACGAGGAAATCGCCGAACGCTTCCGCCCGCGTGCGTTCGGCCGCATAGTGCGCGAACAGTTCGTCCAGGGCCGCGAGAATCTGCGCCTCGTCGACGTTCTCGCGATGCAGGCGGTTGAGCCGCTGCCCGCGCGTGTCGGCGCCGAGCATGAGGTTGTAGCGACCGGGCGCCTTGCCGATCAGCGCGATCTCGCCGAGGTAGGGACGCGAGCAGCCGTTCGGGCAGCCGGAAAGGCGCAGGTGGATGCGTGCGTCGCGCAGGCCGTGCCGGTCGAGCAGCGCTTCGACCTTGCCGGTGAAATCGGGCAGGTAGCGTTCGGCCTCGGCCATCGCCAGCGCGCAGGTCGGCAGCGCGACGCAGGCGAGTGCGTTGAGCCGCAGCGGCGTCGCGCTGCGGTAGAGATCGAGGCGATGCTCGGCGACGATCTCGTCGATCTCGGCGCGACCCTCGTTCGGCACGTTCGCGATCAGCAGGTTCTGGTTCGGCGTCAGGCGGAACTGAAGCCCGGAATTTCCGTCTGCATGGATCTGCGCGATCCTGCGCAGCGCGGTCAGATGCGTGTGCTCGCCACGGTCGGCGACGCGGCCGGCTTCGATGCGCAGGGTCAGATGCGCGCGGCTGTTCGTGCCTTCGACCCAACCGAAGCGGTCGCCGTTGTGCTCGAAGCGGAACGGTCGCGCCGGGCGCAGCGGCGCGCCGAAACGACGCTCGACCTCGCCCCTGAACCAGTCCAGGCCACGGTCGTCGATCGTGTACTTCAGGCGTGCGTGCTTGCGGTCGCTGCGGTTGCCGAAGTCGCGCTGGGTCCTGATCACGGCTTCGGCAATGGCGTTGACGCGGTCCGGCGCGACGAAACCGAGCAGATCGGCAAGGCGCGGATACGTCGCCGGCTCGCCGTGCGTTGCGCCGAGACCGCCGCCGGCCACGACGTTGTAGCCGAGAAGTTCGCCGTTCTCGACGATCGCGATGAAGCCCAGGTCGTTGGCGAACACGTCGACGTCGTTGTACGGCGGCACCGCAAAGGCGACCTTGAACTTGCGCGGCAGATAGACCTCGCCGTAGATCGGCTCGTACTCCTCGCCGGAGCCGGCGACTTTTTCTTCGTCGAGCCAGATTTCGTAGTAGGCGCGCGTTTTCGGCTTGAGGAATTCGGACAGCTTCGCCGCGTCGTCGTGAATGCGCGCGTGCAGCGCGGATTGCAGCGGATTGACGCCGGCCATGACGTTGCGGTTGACGTCGCCGCAAGCCGCGACCGTGTCGATCAGCGCGGCGTTGATCGCCTGCAGCGTCGCCTTCAGTTCGCGCTTTATCACGCCGTGGAACTGGAATGCCTGGCGCGTGGTCAGGCGCAGCGTGCCGTTGCCGAAACGCGTGGCGACCGCATCGAGCCCGAGCCATTGCCGCGGCGTGACCACGCCGCCCGGCAGGCGCGTGCGGATCATGAAACTGTAGTCGGGTTCGAGCTTGGCCGCACGGCGCTCCTCGCGCAGGTCGCGGTCGTCCTGCATGTAGCTGCCGTGGAACTTGATCAGCTGCGTGTCGTCATCGGAGATCGCGCCGGTGACCTCGTTGGCGAGGCTTTCCAGCAGCGTGCCGCGCAGACGCCGGCTGCGGGTCTTGATGCCTTCGACGGCGGACGGAGTGGCTGTGGTCGCGGACATGTCAGTAGACGTCGCGCGCGTAGCGGCGCTCGGCCGCGAGCTGGTTGAGGAAATCGCGTGCATCTTCGTCGGACTTGCCGCCGTGTTCGATCACGATGTCGCGCAGGGCCGCATCGACATCGTGCGCCATGCGCGTGGCGTCGCCGCAGACGTAGAGGTGCGCGCCGTTCGCGATCCAGTCGTAGAGCTCTTTGCCGCGGCGGCGCAGCGAGTGCTGCACGTAGACCTTCTCGGACTGATCGCGCGAGAACGCGAGGTCGAGCTTGTGCAGCGTGCCGTCCTTGAGTGCCTTCTGCCATTCGAGCTGATAGAGAAAATCGCTGCGGAAATGCGGATTGCCGAAAAACAGCCAGTTGCGGCCGGCCGCGGCGGTCTCGGCGCGTTCCTGGAGGAAGCCGCGGAACGGCGCGACACCGGTGCCCGGCCCGATCATGATCACGTCGCGCGAGGCATCGGACGGCAGGCGGAAGCGCTCGTTCTCTTCGAGGAAGACCGGCACGTCGGCGTCTTCCGGGAGAGTGGCCAGAAACTGTGACGCCGCGCCGACGTGCCGGGTCCCGAACTTTTCGTAGTCGAGCACCGCCACGGTGAGGTGGACTTCCTCGCCGACCGCTTTCTGACTCGATGCGATTGAATACATGCGGGGGGCGAGCGGACGCAGCGCGGCGACGAACTCGTCCGCACTCCATTCCGCCGCAAACGCGTGCAGCACGTCGATCAACTGGTGCTCGCCGAGCAGTTCGCGCAGTGCTTCGCGGCCTTCGGGCGCGAGCGCGTGCTCGAGCGCCGCGCTCTTCGCGCGCTTGGCGTGTTCGACCAGGAACGGCTTCGACAGCGTGGTGATCTCGCGCTTGCGCAGCAGCCACTCGCGCAGCGAATGCGATTCGCCTTGCAGGCTCAGCGCACGCTCGCCGTCGAACTTCAGCTGCGCCAGCACGGCATCGACCAGCGCCGGCGGATTGGTCGCGATCACGCCGAGCGCGTCGCCCGGGTGATAACCCAGACCAGAGCCCTCGAGCGAGAGCTCGATGTGGCGGATGTCCTTCGTGCCGTTGCGCGCGCTGATGCGCTGGCTGGTGAGCAGCGATGCGGCGAACGGCTTCTCGCGCGTCCACGCCGGTGCATGCACATGCGCTGCGCCGCGCAATGGCGTCACCGTGGCCGCGCGCGGGACGCTCGGTGCGTCGCTCTTGAGCAGGTCGCGCGCCTGTTCCAGGGCCTGCTTTGCCCACGGCGCGGCGACGCTGGCGATGTCGAGATCGGCGTCGCCGCGCGCGAACAGCCGGGTCGCGCCCAACTCGGCGAGGCGCGCATCGATCTTCGAGCCGATCGCACAGAACTGCGGATAGCTCGAATCGCCCAGGCCGAGCACGGCGAACTTCAGCTGCGGCAGCTTCGGCGCGCGCTTGCCCTGGATGAACTCGACGAAGCCGCGCGCGTCATCGGGCGGATCGCCGTCGCCCTGGGTCGAAATCACGACATAGAGCAGGCGTTCGGCCGCAAGTTCGCGCGTCGCGTAGGCGTCCGCGCGCACCAGGCGCACGTTGAGCCCCGCGCCTTCTGCTTCGCGCACGAGCGCCTCGGCCTGGCGCTTGGCGTTGCCGGTCTGGCTGCCGTAGACGATCGTGAGCCGCGCGGAGGCCTGTGTTTCGGCGACTGCGGCGGGCAGCGGCACAGCCACATTGGCCGCGATCGCGGCGCTCAGCGGCACGTGCCGCGAGGAGGCGGCAACGCCGGCAACATAGCCGGACAGCCAGTACAGCGAATCGGCGTCGAGGCCCTCGGTCAGGCGCGCGAGCAGGGCGAGCCTGTCCTCGGACATGTTGTCGGAGAAAGGCGACAGGGTGCGGTTCGGTTGTGCTGACACGGCGGCACTCGCGGCTTGGGTTTGGACGGCTGGACGTCTGAATGTCCAGACGCGATGCAGGCGATCCTAGTCCTCCGCGGCAGGGGCCAGAACGTACCTTTTGTTATAGGGTCATGCGCTGCGGTTATTGCTCGAGGTGATAAAGGTGAGTCGTCAGCGGCAAGTGGTGAGTGAGGACGGCTTGCAGGTGCGTTGCAGACATGGGTGCTTTTCGGCTCACCTCCCGCCGTTCACCGCAATGTCCGCATGACGCGTTGCCATATCGATTTAGCGAACTCCTAACGTTCGTTGTGCTTCCATTCAGCCATCGCCGCCTCGATGCGGCTCCGGTACAAACGACATGCAGCGACTTATCGTGATCGGCGGCGGAGCCGCGGGCTCCGCTGTCGTGGGCGAATTCCTGCGCCGCGGCCAGCCGGGTGAATTCGACCTTACCTGGCTCGTCGGCCGTCAGGCGCCCGGCCGTGGCGTCGCCTATTCGACGACGGCGGAACACCACCTGCTCAACGTGCGCGCGGCCAACATGGGCCTGTTTGCCGACGATGCCGGTGGATTCATCGCTTATGCGCAGGCACAAGGCTGGCCGGTCAAGGGCCTCGATTTCGTGCCGCGTACCTGGTACGGCGACTATCTCGAAGCGGTGCTCGCGCGCGAGATTTTCGCCGCGCGCGCGCGCGGCCTCGCACTGCGCGCGCTTTCGGTAGACGCAGCCAGCGTGCGCGGCAACGATGCAAACGGTTACGTGGTCGGCACGGTCGAGGGCGAGGAGTTCGACGCCGACGCGGTCGTCCTCGCGATCGGCGCGCTGCCCGCAACGCCGCTGGCCGAGGTGACTGCCGCCGCGCAGGCCAGCCATGCCTATGCCGCCGATCCGTGGCATTGGCCGTTGCCGCGCCACTCGCCCGAGCGCGTTGTCGTGCTCGGTACGGGCCTGACTGCGGTCGATGCGCTGCAAAGCGCCGCGCGCCTGTGGCCGAGCGCGCAGCTCACCGCCATCTCGCGTCACGGCCAGTTGCCGCGCAGCCACAATCCGGCGCCGGGACAGCCGTACGAGCACCAGGCCTCGCTGCTCGAGGCGCTGCGCGCGCAGCCGCGCGTCGCGCGCTGGCTGCGCGAAATCCGCGACGCGATGCAGGACGATGGTGCCGAATGGCGTTCGGTCGTCGATGGCCTGCGCGCGGAGACGCAGGGCCTGTGGCGCAGCCTCGACGTGGACGAACGCGCGCGTTTCCAGCGGCACCTGCGCTGGTTGTGGGAATCCGCGCGCCACCGCTTGCCGCAACAGACCACGAACGAACTCGCGCGGCTGCGCACGCAGGGGCGGCTGAAGATCCTCGCCGCGCACATCCGTTCGATCGACAAGCATCCGAGCGAGCGCGAGCAACTCGAAGTGCGCGTGCAGCCGCGCGGTGCCGGGAATGTGCGCAGTTTTGCCGCCGATCTCGTGATCCAGGCGACCGGCTTCAACATTTCGGTCAAAGCCACCGATCACGTGTTGATCCGGCAGATGGTCGACGAAGGCGTCGCCCATGCCGACGAACTCGATCTCGGTCTCATCGCCGACGCCGAAGGCCGCCTGCTGCGCGCCGACGGCACGCCGCGGCACGGCCTGCGCTGCCTCGGCACGCTGCTGCGCGGATCGGTGTGGGAGTGCAGCGGCCTGCCGGAAATCCGTGCGCTGGCCAAGACCATCGCGTGCGGGCTGCCGGCCGAATTGCGGCGTGTGGCGAAACCCGCATCCGCGCGTACGTCAACGTCGTCATTCAACGCCGCATCCGTCTCCACGGTTGTTTGAAACTTCACGCCAGTCGATTCTTGCTTTCCGTGGCGCGGGGCCGATAAGCTTCGCCGCAGGCACTGCCTGTTCGTCGATGCGGGTGTAGCTCAATGGTAGAGCTGTAGCTTCCCAAGCTACTGACGAGGGTTCGATTCCCTTCACCCGCTCCATTCTTGCGTTACGCGACCGGGCGTTCCGCGGTTCAGTAGTTCGCGCCGCTCGCCTCGCGATAGCGAAGGAACACTTCGCGCGCGGCTTCGCGCAGGATGTCGCGCTTGACCTGCACGCCGCGCTTTGCCAGTTCGCCGATCCAGTCTGCGGGTAGCGGGCCCTCGTCGAATTCGCTCAATTCCTCGACGTCTTCGGAGCGCGCGCCGATCAGCAGTTCGTCGATGCCGGCCCAGATCGTCGCGCCATAGCATTGGCAGCAGGGCTGCGCGCTCGTGGCGAGCACGAATTCCTCGCGCGCTTCGCCTGGCGCGGGCTCGTTGAGGCGGAAGCGGCGCAGCCTCGACTGGGCGAGCATGCAGGCCATCATCTCGGCGTGCGCGACCGAGCAGGTATGCGGCACCACGCGGTTGACACCAGCGGCGACCAGCCGGCCCGCGCGCGTGAACACCGCGGCGCCGAACGGGCCCCCGGTCTGCTCCTCGACATTGCGGTTGGCGAGATGGATGGCCAGCGCGACGCGCTCTTCGTTGTTGGCGTAAATCTTCGCCGCGTCGACTTCGCGGAACATCCAGTCGGGCAGGGTCAGCTCGACGAACGAGGGCAATGCATTCACTTTGCCGCCTTGGCGAACGAATCGCGCAATGTGACGATACGATTGAAGACCGGCTTGCCCGCCGCGTGGTCGCGGCTGTCGGTGACGAAATAGCCGAGACGCTCGAACTGGAACGCGGTGCCCGGCGCCACGCTGGCGAGCGATGGTTCGACGAAGCCGCGCACGATGCGGCGCGAATCGGGGTTGATGTGGTCACGATAGGTCTTGCCGTCGGCGTCGTCGTCGGGATCGGCGACGGTGAACAGGCGCTCGAACAGGCGTACCTCGGCCTCGAGCGCGTGACGCATACTGACCCAGTGGATCGTGCCCTTGACCTTGCGCTCGACGCCTTCCTGCCCCGGCCGCGATGTCGCGTCGAGCGTGCAAAGCACCTCGCTCACGTTTCCACTGGTATCCTTCTTCACTTCGATGCATTTGACGATGCCGACGCCGCGCAGGCGCACTTCGCCGCCCGGAACGAGGCGGTGGAAGCCCTTCACCGGCACCTCGAGAAAGTCCTCGCGCTCTATCCATAGCTCGCGCGCGAACGGTACGGCACGCGTGCCGAAGGCCTCGTTCTTCGGATGATTGGGGAAAGTCAGCGTTTCGGCGTGGTCGCCAGCCAGGTTCGTGATGGCAAGCTTGATCGGGTCGATCACGGCTAGCCGCCGTGCCGCCGAGGCATCAAGTTCCTCGCGCACGCAGGCTTCGAGCACGGAGTATTCGATCGTCGACACCTGTTTCGAAACGCCTGCGCGTTCCCAGAAACCGCGGATCGCCGCGGCCGGATAGCCGCGCCGGCGCACGCCGGCGAGCGTGGGCATGCGCGGGTCGTCCCAGCCGTCGACGAGGCCGTCCTCGACAAGGGCTGCGAGCTTGCGCTTGCTCGTCACCGTGTAGTCGAGGTTGCCGCGCGCGAACTCGATCTGCTGCGGTGTCGACACGGGCATGCGCAGCCCCGCGTCGACGAGTGGCTGGGTAAGTTCGGGATGATTCGGCAGATCGATCTGTGCCAGGCACCAGTCGTAGAGCGGACGGTGATCCTCGAATTCGAGCGTGCACAGCGAATGGGTGATGCCTTCGACCGCATCGGAAATGCAATGCGCGTAGTCGTACATCGGATAGATCGGCCAGGCATCGCCGGTGTTCTGGTGCGTGGTCTTGCGGATGCGGTACAGCGCCGGGTCGCGCAGGTTGATGTTACCTGAGGACATGTCGATCTTCGCGCGCAGCGTCTTCGCGCCGTCGGGGAATTCGCCGGCACGCATGCGCTGGAACAGGTCGAGGTTCTCGGCGATGCTGCGCTCACGGTACGGCGAATTGCGACCGGGTTCGGTCAGCGTGCCGCGATACTCGCGTACTTCGTCGGCTGACAGGTCGCAGACGAAGGCCTTGCCGTCGCCGATCAGCTTCAACGCGCAGCGATAGATGACTTCGAAGTAGTCCGAGGCATGGCGCAGCGCGTCCCACTCGAAGCCGAGCCAGCGCACGTCGGCCTTGATCGCCTCGACGAATTCGGGATCCTCGCGCGTCGGGTTGGTGTCGTCCAGGCGCAGGTGGCAAACGCCGGCATAGTCGCCGGCGACACCGAAGTTGAGGCAGATCGACTTGGCGTGGCCCAGGTGCAGGTAACCGTTCGGTTCCGGCGGAAAGCGCGTGACGACGCGGCCACCGTGCTTGCCGGTTTCCTGGTCGCCGTTGATGATCTGGCGGATGAAATTGTTGACGATGGAAGGATTGCTGCTCATTTCTATCGTGGGAATGCGGCTCTATGGCCGTTTTTTGGGCAGAACGGTTGAGTATACCGATACCGCAGCTGAATCGGCAGGCTGGCCCGCAGGGGCCGCGGCGGGCTTTGCCTTGCGCCCGGGAATGGGCTAGCTTGGCAGGTACATGAAGATCGTCTACCGGGCGGAAAACATCATCGACGCGAACCTCGTCAGGAATGCGCTCGCGGATGACGGCATATCGGCCTACGTCGGCGGGCACTATCTGACCGGTGCGGCCGGCGAGCTGCCGGTCAGCGGGTTGGTCAACGTCATGGTGGCGCCGTCCGACTGGTTGCGCGCGCGCGCGATCGCCGAACGCATCGACGCCGCTTTGGTCGAGCGCCGCGCCGACCCGGGTTACAACGACGATTGGGCCGCCGACGCGGTTTGAGCCGGTACTTTCATCGCGCCGCGCGTCTGTGATGGAATTCGCTGCCCGGCAACTCCGTACGAATCGATGAACGCCAAGCCCACCCTCGTCATCGGCAACAAGAACTATTCCTCGTGGTCGTTGCGCCCGTGGATTTTGCTGCGCCAGTTCGGCATCGCCTTTGACGAGGTCAAGCTGCCGCTGGACACGCCGGAGTTCCACGCGCGCATCGGCGCCTACTCGCCGGCCGGGCGCGTACCGGTGTTGATCGACGGCAATGTGCATGTCTGGGACTCGCTCGCAATCTGTGAATACGCGAACGACTATTTCCTCGATGGTCGCGGCTGGCCTGCCGGCCGCGCCGCACGCGGCAGCGCGCGTGCGATCAGCGCGGAGATGCATTCCGGTTTCTCCGCACTGCGCACGCATCTGCCGATGAATACCTGCCGGCGGGAATCGGCACCGGCGATCGGCGCCGACACCGCCGCCGACATCGCGCGCATCCGCGCGATCTGGCGCGAGGCGCGCGAGCGCCACGGCGCAAACGGGCCGTTCCTGTTCGGCGGATTCTCGATCGCCGATGCCATGTACGCGCCGGTCGCGTCGCGCTTCGTCAGCTATGCGGTGGAACTCGGCGCAGTCGAGCGTGGCTACGTTGAGGCGCTGTTCGCGCTGCCGGCACTGCGCGCATGGATGGCCGAAGCCGCAACCGAGCCGCTCGCTGTCGAGCACGAGACGACCACGCCGTGAACGACGACCTCACGGCCGCGAGCGCAGTCCATCGCCGCGCGTTCGTGAAGATGCTCGCCGGCGCGGCGCTGATCTCGACAACCAGCATCTTCGTGCGCTACGCCCACGTCGGCCCGACCGTGTCCGCGTTCTACCGCCTCGCCTTCGGCGGTGCGATGTTGCTCGTCCTCCTCGTCGTGCGCGGCGAATTGAAGCATTTCGGTTTGCGCGACGTGTACTGGCTGGTCTTGCCAGCGCTGGCATTCGCCGTCGATCTGAGCATGTGGCATCGAAGCATTTACTACATCGGCCCCGGTGTAGCGACGCTCATCGGCAATTTCCAGGTGTTTGTCATGGCCCTGGCCGGCGTGGTGTTCTACCGCGAGAGGCTGGGCTGGCGTTTCGCGGTCGGGCTGGCGCTGGCCATACTCGGCCTGTGGCTGATCGTGGGGCGGGGTTGGGCGGCACTGACTGCGGACTACCGCTTGGGCGTGTTGCTCGGCGTGCTCACCGGCGTCGCCTATGCGATCTACATGCTCACCCAGCGTCGCGCGCAGTTGCACCGTCCCGCACTGACGCCGCAGCTGGCGCTGTGCGGAGTGAGCCTGATGTGCGCGGCGATGCTCGCCGCCGCCGTGGTCGTCGAGGGCGAGGGCTTTGCGATACCGGACGGACAATCCTGGGCGGCGCTGCTCGCCCTGGCATTTTTCGGTCAGGTGCTCGGTTGGGTGCTGATCTCGCAGGCCATGCCGGTGCTGCCCGCCTCGCTTGTCGGCCTGCTTCTGCTGCTGCAACCGGCGCTGGCGTTCGTGCTCGACGTGATCCTGTTCGCGCGGCCGACCGTGCTGACGGACTGGATCGGCCTCGCCCTTTCGCTGTTCGGCATTTTCGTCGCCAGCCAGCGCGGCCGCGGATAGACATCAATCGCATGCTTGCCTGCTTCGTGGACAGGGAGATCAGAAACAAACCCTGAGCCACGAAGAACGCGAAAAACACGAGAACAGGCTTGAAAATCAGGTGCTTTTTTCTCCGCGTTCTCCGTGGCCAGGTCTCTTGATCCTGTCAGTTGTTGGAAAAAAATAGATCGATATTCAGTTTGGCCGTCTAAACGCCTAAACGTCTTGACATCCGGATCGCGTACCCGTAGCATGCGCCCCGTACTCATCAAGACCGGCTGAGGGACAGGCCCAGCGACGCCGGGGCAACCTTTGCGGAATCGGACGGGATCCACCCGGGCGAGTCCGCGATTGGTGCCAAATCCTGCGAGGTCCGCGGAGCTTCCGGCCGCGGTGGACCCCGTGAAGATGAGGCGAGCGCAAGGTTTCCGCTGCATTCGTCTCGTTGGGGCTGTGGATGAAAGACGAGACCGAAATGAGCGCCGAACCACAACGTTACCGTCATGCCCAGGCCGAGGCGCCGGCCGTGCAATGGCTGGAAGGCGAACTCGCGTTGCCGCAGGCCTTCGTGCTCGAATCGGGCGCGGCGCTCAACGATGCCAAACTGGCTTGGACCTGCGTCGGCCCCGCCGATGCGCCGGTCGTGGTGGTGCTGGGCGGCATTTCCGCGCATCGCCGCCCGGTCGCGATCGATGGTAGCGGTTGGTGGGAATCGCAGTGCGGCACGGGCAAGGCGCTCGACACGAACCGCCATCGCCTCGTCGGTATCGACTGGCTCGGTGGTTGTGACGATTCGACCGGACCGAAGTCGTCCGCCAGCGAACATTTCCCGGCCATCTCGACCGCCGATCAGGCGCGCGCGCTGCTGTTGCTGCTCAACCGCCTCGGCGTGCGCCGCGTCCATCTCGTGGTCGGCGCCTCGTACGGCGGCAACGTCGCCCAGCATCTCGCCGCGCTGCTCGGCGAGCGCCTGCGCCACCTCGTCCTGCTCAGCGCGGCGCACAAGGCCGCGCAGTTCGGTCTCGCGCTGCGCCACGTGCAACGCGCGATCCTCGATCTCGGCAGCAACTCGACCGAAGCATTGGCGCTGACGCGTTCGCTCGCCGTACTCGGCTACCGCACGGCCGAAGGTGTCGAGCGGCGCTTCGGCGCCGAATCGCCGGTCGATGCGCATGCCGACGGCGTGCTCGGCTGGATCGATCATCACGGCCGGAAATTCGTGCGCCGCTTCGATGCCGCCGCCTACCGCTGCCTCGGTCTATCGCTCGATGCGCACGGGATCGACC
Organism: Rudaea sp.; assembly: GCF_057139185.1. Lineage (NCBI taxonomy): Bacteria > Pseudomonadati > Pseudomonadota > Gammaproteobacteria > Lysobacterales > Rhodanobacteraceae > Rudaea > Rudaea sp. The sequence goes on from NZ_DBNHDN010000023.1 coordinate 50,259, forward strand.
CGGCCGCGGTGCGCGTGCCGACCACGCTGTTCGCCGTGCGCGAGGATCTGACCGTGCCGCTGTCGCTGCTGCGCGAATACCAGGCGCGCGCCGGCGCCGCCTGCGAACTGGTCGAAATTTCCTCGGACTACGGCCACGATGCCTTCCTCAAGGAAGAGGCGATCGTGGGCACGTTGTTCGAGCGCTGTCTGTACGTCTAGAACCCGGAGAAGCAACGTGAGTCACGCCGCCCAGAAGCCCGCCCGCCACGCAGCCACGATCGCCGCCCGCGCCGGCGTCGACCAGGATGTCGCGCACGGCGCCGTGATGCCGCCGCTGTATCTGTCGACGAACTACAGCTTCGAGGGCTTCGGCAAGAAGCGCGAGTACGACTATTCGCGCTCGGGCAACCCGACCCGCGACGTGCTCGCCGACGCGCTCGCCGAACTCGAAGGCGGCGCCGGCGCGGTCGTCACCGCCACCGGCATGGCCGCAATCACGCTCGTCACCTCGCAGCTCTCGCCTGATGACCTCATCATCGTGCCGCACGACTGCTACGGCGGCAGCTACCGCCTGTTCGTCAACCAGGCCAAGCGCGGCCTGTACCGCTGCGCGATCGTCGATTTCAACGACACGGTGGCGCTCGCGACCGCACTCGCCTGCAAGCCGAAGATCGTCTGGATCGAGACGCCGAGCAATCCGCTGTTGCGCATCGTCGACATCGCCGCGGTGTCGCGTCTCGCCCACCAGGTCGGCGCGCTGGTCGTGGTCGACAACACGTTTCTGTCGCCGGCGCTGCAGCAGCCGATCGCGCTCGGCGCCGACATCGTCGTGCATTCGACGACGAAGTATCTCAACGGCCATTCCGACGTCGTCGGCGGCGCGGTCGTGTGGAAAGACGCGGCCGTCGGCGAGCAGCTCGCCTGGTGGTGCAACTGCCTTGGCGTGTCCGGCGGCGCGTTCGACAGCTATCTCACCCTGCGCGGCCTGCGCACGCTGCAGCCGCGCCTGCGCGCGCATCAGGAAAACGCCGCGGCGATCGTCGAAATTCTCGATGCGCATGCGGCCGTGGAAAAAGTCTACTTCCCGGGCCTGGCCAGCCATCCGCAGCATGCACTCGCCGCGCGCCAGCAGAAGGGCTTCGGCGCGATGCTCAGCTTCGACCTGGCCGGTGGCGTGCCGGCGGTGGAAGCGTTCGTCAACGGCTTGCGGAGTTTTACCCTGGCCGAGTCGCTCGGTGGCGTCGAAAGCCTGGTGGCGCATCCGGCGACGATGACGCACGCGGCGATGGACGCCGAGGCGCGTCGCGTGGCCGGCCTCGGCGACGGACTGTTGCGCCTGTCGGTCGGCATCGAGGCGATCGAGGACTTGAGCGTGGATATCGAAGCGGCGCTCGATCGCGCCGTATCCGTGGTCGATACGCGCGCGGTCGCCAACGCGCGCTGAGCGCTGCGCGCCGTTACAACAGCGTCGGCGGTGAGTGCGCCGAAATCACCTTGGCCATCGCCGCGGCGACGAAGTGGTTGCCGGCGATGAGGTTGCCGTTCTCGGGCATGCCGGCCTTGCCGGCGAAGTCGCTGCACTGGCCGCCGGCTTCGCGCACGAGCAGCACGCCTGCGGCCATGTCCCAGGGATGCAGGCCGGTCTCGAAATAGCCGTCCAGACGCCCGGCGGCGACGTAGGCGAGGTCGAGCGCGGCCGAGCCGGTGCGGCGGATGTCCTCGGCGTCGGCGAGCAGCGCGCGGGTCATGTCGAGCTGGGCGCCGAGATGGCGGCGCTGGCGGTACGGGAATCCTGTGGCGAGCAGCGCGCCCGCCAAGCCTTCGCGCTTGGTCACGCGGATGCGGCGGTCGTTGAGGAACGCGCCGTCGCCCTTGCTCGCGGTGAACATCTCGTCGCGCAGCGGATCGTAGACCACGCCGTAGACGAGGTCGCCATGATCGCGAAAACCGATCGAGACACAGAAATGCGGAAAGCCGCGCAGGTAGTTGTGGGTGCCGTCGAGCGGATCGATGATCCAGACTTTCTCGGTGCGGCCCTTCTGCCCGGATTCCTCGCCGAGGAAGCCGTGGTCGGGATAGGCGCGGCGCAGTTCCTTGATGATCTCGGCCTCGGCCAGCTTGTCGACTTCGCTGACGTAGTCGTGCCGCGATTTCTCCTCGACGTTGAGTCCCTCGACGCGATTGAGGTTGCGCAGGATGATGTTGCCGGCGGCGCGCGCGGCCTTGACCGCGACATTGACGGCGGGGCGGGGCATGGTGGAACTCCGAACGATGGCTGGTAAAGAACGACCCGTTCAGGGCTGGCCTGCGGGGCGCGAAGGGTAGCACGACAGGCGGCAATCGAGAATTGGAATCGTGGCTTGTTGTCTGTGATCCCGGCTTTCGCCGGGATGACGGTGCTTTTAAGCTTAGTGCTTTCCTTGGTACCGTCTCAGCTTATGCTAGCCGTCCGCTTCGTCCTCGTCCGCACCTCGCATCCCGGCAATATCGGTGCCGCCGCGCGCGCAATCCGCACGATGGGCTACACCCGGCTCGTGCTGGTCGCACCACACAAGTATCCGCATCCGGAGGCGAGTGCGATGGCGGCCGGCGCGGACAATGTGCTCGACAGCATCGTCGTCGTGCCGACGCTGGTCGACGCGATCGCCGATTGCCGCCTCGTGCTCGGCTGCACGGCGCGGCGACGCGGGGTGTCGTTGCCCGAAATCACCCCGCGCGACGCTGCTGTGCAGGTGCGCGAGGCCGCGGCGAGCGGCGAGGTCGCCATCGTGTTCGGCAACGAGCGCACCGGGCTCGAAAACGAGGAACTGATCCGCTGTCACGCGGCCGTGCATATTCCGGCGGACCCGAGCTATTCCTCGCTCAATCTCGCCCAGGCCGTGCAGGTGCTCGCCTACGAACTGCGCCTGGCGCAACTGGAAGCGCGGCCGCTGGCCGATGCGGGCCCGAAGTCCGATCCGCCGGCGACGGCCGAGCAGATGGAATATTTCTTCGGCCACCTGTTCGGCATGCTCGATGACATCGATTTCCACAAGGGGCGCTCGCCGGTGACGATCGAACAGCGGTTGCGCAAGCTGTTCCTGCACGCGAACCTCGACCAGCGCGAGGTGCGCATCCTGCGCGGCATCTTCGACGATGCGCAGCGCATGGCGCGGTTGGCGAAAGACCGCGGCTAGCCGGTTTCGTCCTCGGCGGTCGCCGTTGGTTTGCTTCGGCTGACCAGAATCTTGTCGATCCGCGCGCCATCCAGATCGACGACTTCGAAGCGAAAGGCGGCCCAGTCGAAGTGTTCCGCGCATTGCGGGATGCGGCCGAAATGCGCGATGACCATGCCGGCGGCGGTGCGGTAGTCGTCGTCGTCCTCGTGCGGGAAACGGGCGATGCCGGTCAACTCGCGCAGGTCGTCGATGCCGAGCGCGCCATCGACCAGCCAGCTGCCGTCGTCGCGCGTGACGATCGGCGCGGCGTCGTTGCCGTGGGCTTCGACTGCGGGCAGCGCGGCTTTGCCGACGACGGCGCCGAGCAGGTCGTTGAGCGTGACCAGGCCCTCGATGTCGCCGTACTCGTCGACGATGAACGCCATCGGCGTGGCCGCGTCGCGCAGTTCCTCAAGCAGGTCGAGCGCGCGCGCGGTGCCTGGCACGTAGACGGGCTTGGCCAGCGTGTGGAACAGGTCCACCGGCCGATCCGCCGCGCTGATTTCCAGCGTGTCGATCAGGCTCTTGACCTCGAGGATGCCGGGCACGTCCTTGTCGCTGCCGCGCATGACCGGGTAGCGCGAATGCGACGACTCGCGCATCGTCGCCAGGTTTTCCGCGAGCGGCGCGGTCAGGTCGAGCCAGGCGATGCGCGGGCGCGGCGTCATCAGCGAATCGACGCTGCGGTCGCCCAGGCGCAGCACGCGATTGACCATGTTGTGCTCGTCGGAGTCGATCACGCCCTGTTCTGCGCCTTCGGAGACGAGCAGGCGGATTTCCTCTTCGCTGACGCGCTCGCCTGAGACCTGGTCGAACTTGAACAGGTGCAGCAATTGGCGCGTGATCCAGATCAGGACGAAGCTGAAAGGCATCGCGATCCAGGTCAGCACGCGCATCGGAATCGCGACCGCGGTGGCGAATTTCTCCGGCGCGACGAGGGCAAGGCGTTTCGGGATCAGTTCGCCAAGCAGCATGTTGGCGAAGGTGATGCCGGAGACGCTGAGCACGACGCCGACCGGCAAGGCGTACTCGGCGACTCCCGGCAGGTTCTGCGCATTGAGCCAGCGCGCAATCTGCTCGCCGATGCTCGCACCGAGCGCCGTGCCCGTGCCGATGCCGAGCAGGGTGATGAATACCTGCACGGTAGAGAGGAACTGCTCGGGCTGCTGCGCGAGGTCAAGCGCGACGCGCGCGCGCCGGCTGGTCTGGGCGAGCTGCTTCAGGCGCAGCTTTCGCGAGGTCATCAGTGCCATTTCGCTCAGGGCGAAGAAGCCGTTGAGCACGGCGAGGAAAACGACCAGGACGACTTCGGTAATCATTCCGCGGCGGATTGGGAAGCGGCTTGCAGTGTAGCAGGACGGCGCGAGACGCCCGTGTTTTCGCCGGCAACCAACCGAAAATCAATAGTTTGGCGTGTCCATGCTTGGGCGGCCCGCGCATCTGGGCTAAAATCCGTGCCCCGCAGATTCCGCGCGTGGTTTTTCCCGCGGCGGCTGCGCAACGAGATCGATTTGCAGATGAAAACCATCCTGGTCACCGGTGGCGCCGGTTTTATCGGCGGAAACTTCGTGCTTGGCGCGGTCGCCGATGGCCATCGCATCGTCAATCTCGACAAACTTACCTACGCGGGCAATCTCGATACGCTCGCCGCGCTCAACGGCAATCCGGATCACGTCTTCGTCGAGGGCGATATCGGCGACCGGGATTGCGTCGGCCGGCTGCTCGCCGAGCACAAGCCCGACGCCATCGTGAATTTCGCCGCGGAATCGCACGTCGACCGTTCGATCGACGGGCCGGCCGCGTTCATCCACACCAACGTGGTCGGTACGCTCGGCCTGATCGAGGCGACGCTCAAACATTGGCGAACCCTCGGCGACACGGACAAGACGCGGTTCCGTTTCCTGCACGTCTCGACCGACGAGGTCTACGGTTCGCTCGGTGCCGAGGGCAAGTTCACCGAGAAGACGGCATACGCACCGAATTCGCCGTACTCGGCGTCGAAGGCATCGAGCGACCATCTCGTGCGTGCATTCCATCACACCTACGGCCTGCCGACGCTGACCACGAATTGTTCGAACAACTACGGCCCGTACCAGTTTCCGGAAAAGCTCATCCCGCTGATGATCCACAAGGCGCTGGTCGGCGAGAAACTGCCGGTGTATGGCGACGGCAGGAACGTGCGCGACTGGCTCTACGTCGGCGACCACTGCAGCGCGATCCGGCGCGTGCTCGACGCGGGCCGGCCCGGCGAGGTCTACAACGTGGGTGGCGACGCCGAGCGCGAGAACATCCACGTGGTGCGCACGATCTGCGCGCTGCTCGACGAGCGCCGGCCACTCGCCAATGGCGCGAAGCGCGAGGCGCAGATCAGTTTCGTCGCCGATCGCCCCGGCCACGACCGGCGCTACGCGATCGACGCCTCCAAGCTCAAGCGCGAACTCGGCTGGAAACCGTCCGAGACATTCGAAACCGGCATCGCGCGCACCGTCGACTGGTATCTCGCCAACGAGGCCTGGGCCGGACGCGTGCTGGATGGCAGCTATCGCATGGAACGTCTTGGCGTGGGTTGAGGAGAGCGAATGATTTCCGATGTGGTTGTGGCGCGTCGCATTTCTGACTTGATGCTGGATGTATCCGGCAAACTCAATGACAGCATTTTGGACGTTGTGCGAAGCAGCCCGGAAGATGCGGAAAATTACAAGCGCGCCATCGGCTTCCTGCTCGGAGGCATTCTCCTGGATGTTTTGAATCCGCTGTACAAAGCTCATCCCGACCTCAAGCCGGCTGAATTGAAATGAATCAAACAGCAAGCAAAGGCATCATCCTCGCCGGTGGCTCGGGCACGCGCCTGTATCCGCTCACGCAAGTCATCAGCAAACAGCTGCTGCCGGTGTACGACAAGCCGATGATCTATTACCCGCTGTCGACGCTGATGCTCGCCGGCATCCGCGAGGTGCTCGTCATCAACACGCCGCACGAGCAGGCGCTGTTCCAGAAGCTGCTCGGCGACGGTTCGCAGTGGGGCATCTCGATCCGTTACGCGGTACAGCCTTCGCCCGACGGCCTCGCCCAGGCCTACCTGATCGGTCGCGAGTTCGTCGATGCGAAACCGAGCTGCCTGATCCTCGGCGACAACATTTTCTACGGCCACGGCCTCACCGAGGTGCTGCGTCGCGCGGCCGCGCGCGAGCATGGGGCCACGGTGTTTGGCTACTGGGTGCGCGATCCGGAACGCTATGGCGTCGCCGAGTTCGACGCGAGCGGCAAGGTTTCCGGGCTCGAGGAAAAGCCGAAGAATCCGAAGTCGAACTACGCCGTGACCGGTCTGTATTTCTACGACGGCCGCGCCAGCGATTTCGCCGCGGCGCTGAAACCTTCGCCACGCGGCGAACTTGAAATCACCGATCTCAACCGCTGCTATCTCGATGATGCCTCGCTGATGCTGGAGAAGCTCGGTCGCGGCTACGCCTGGCTCGACACCGGGACGCACGAGTCATTGACCGAGGCGTCGAACTACATCGAGACGATCGAGAACCGCCAGGGTTTGAAGGTCTGCTGCCCGGAGGAGATTGCGTATCTCAATGGCTGGATCGATGCCGAGCAGGTCTTGCGCCTTGCTGCCCCGCTGGCGAAGAACGGCTACGGCGCGTATCTGCAACAGTTGGTCAAGCAGGGACGCAGGCATGAAATTGATTGAGACCGATCTGCCCGGATGCGTCATCATCGAGCCGCAGGTGTTCGGCGACGCGCGCGGCTGGTTCTACGAAAGCTACAATGCTGAAAAGTATAAAAACGCCGGCCTCGACCTGCGCTTCGTGCAGTCCAATGTGTCGCGTTCCGCGCATGGCGTGCTGCGCGGCCTGCACTACCAGTGGCCCAATCCGCAGGGCAAACTCGTGGGCGTGCTTGAGGGCGAGGTCTACGACGTGGCCGTCGACATCCGCCGCGGCTCGCCCACATTCGGGCGCTGGTCCGCGGTCGTTTTGAGCGCCGCGAACAAGCGCCAGTTCTGGATTCCCGAAGGCTTCGCCCACGGTTTCGTCGTGCTTTCGGATTTCGCCACCTTCGTCTACCAATGCACCACGCTCTACGAAGGCGCCGCCGACGCAGGCATCCGCTGGAACGACGCCGACATCGCGGTCGACTGGCCGCTCAGCGCGCCACAACTATCCGACAAGGATGCGAAAGCGCCGTTCCTTCGTGACGTGCCGACCGAGAAATTGCCCGTGTTCGTGGCGCCGAAGATCGGCCCATGAAAATCCTGCTGCTCGGCGCCAACGGCCAGGTCGGTTTCGAGTTGCAGCGCGCGCTCGCACCGCTCGGCGAGGTGAGCGCGACGACGCGCAGTGGAAAGCTGCCGGGTGGCATCGATGGCTTGCGTGCCGATCTCGGCGATGCCGACTCGCTCGCGCAGGTTCTGCATGGCGCGCGCTGGGATATCGTGGTCAATGCGGCGGCCTACACCGCCGTCGATCGTGCCGAGGACGAGCCCGGGCCTGCGCTGCGGGTCAACGGCGAGGCGCTGGCGCAGATCGGCGCCTGGGCGGCGCGCAGCGCGGCACTGGTCGTGCACTACTCGACCGACTACGTGTTCGACGGTCGGGGCGCGCGGCCGTATCGCGAGGACGACTCGACCGCGCCACTCGGCGTCTACGGACACAGCAAACTCGCCGGCGAGATCGCCCTGCGTGAATCCGGCTGCGCACATCTGATTTTTCGCACCGCGTGGGTCTACGGTGCGCGCGGCGGCAATTTCCTGCGCACGATGCTGCGCCTGGCGCGCGAACGCGAGCGTTTGACCGTGGTCGACGACCAGCGCGGCGCGCCGACCACCAGCCGCCTGATCGGCGCGGCCACGACCGTGGCGCTCCAACGCTGGCTGGACGGCGATGTGGCGCGGCGTGCGGGTTACAATGGCATCTATCATCTCGCCGCCGGCGGCGAGACGACATGGTGCAGGTTCGCGCGTGCGATCGTTGCGCGCGCGGCCGCGGCGGGCTTGATCCCGCGCGAGATCGAAGTGGCGGCGATCCGCAGCGTGGATTTTCCGACCAGGGCGCGGCGTCCGGCGTATTCGGTGCTCGACACGACCAGGCTGCGCGAGCGCTTCGGAGTGGTTCCGCCCGAATGGACGCAAGGGCTGGACGCGGTGATCGGCGAACTGGCGGAAGCGCACAACTGATCCGGACGATGCGAGGACGCGGCAGGGGGCCGCGTAGTGGATGGCCGGCGGCAGCCGGGAAAAATCGGAGAACGAAAATGCTGATCCCTGTGATTCTGTCCGGCGGCGCCGGAACCCGTCTCTGGCCGGTGTCGCGCAGCGCGTATCCGAAACCGTTCATGCGCATGGCCGACGGTGAATCGCTGTTGTTCAAGGCACTTACGCGCGCGCTGCGTGTGGCGAGCGAAGGCGACGTGCTCACCGTCACCGGGCGCGACTTCTACTTTCTCAACCGCGACGAATACGCGCGCCATCCGGGCGCGGACATCGATCGCATGCGCTTCCTGCTCGAGCCGGCCGGGCGCAACACCGCGCCGGCGATCGTGCTCGCCGCGCTGCATGTACGCGAACACTTCGGTGCCGAAGCGGGTCTGCTGGTCCTTCCGGCCGATCATCTGATCAACGATGTCGAGGCGTTCGCCGCCGACGTCGCGCGCGCGCAGGTGCTGGCGCAGGATGGCTGGCTGGTCACGTTCGGCATTCCGCCGCAGCGTCCGGACACCGGTTTCGGCTACATCCGCCAAGGCGCGCAAATCGTCAAAAGTGGACAAAGGGAAATTGCCGCATTCGTCGAGAAGCCGGGCCTGGACAAGGCGAAGGAATACCTGGCCAGCGGCGATTACGTGTGGAACTCGGGCATGTTCTGCTTCCGTGCCGGCGTGCTGCTCGACGTTGCAGCGCAGACTTGCCCCGATGTGCTTGCTGCGGCGCAGATCTGCCATGCCGGCGCGCGCGCGCACGAGAGTCCGGTCGAGTACGGCAAGGACGAATTCCTCGCCCAGCCCGACATCTCGATCGACTACGCGGTGATGGAGCGCGCGCCGCGCCGCGCGGTGGTCGCCGCGGGCTTCGACTGGAGCGACATCGGTTCGTGGAAGGCGGTCAGCGAGATTCCGTCGGCGACCGAACCCGACGCCGCGGGCAACCGCGTGGTCGGCAAGGCCGTCGTCGTCGGCAGCGAAAACTGCTACATCCAGAGCAACAAGCGCATCGTCGCCGCGGTCGGAGTCAAGGATCTGGTCATCGTCGACACCGCAGACGCCGTGCTCGTCTCCGACCGCGAGCATGCGCAGCAGGTCAAGCAGGTCGTCGATCAATTGCGCGACGACGGCCACGAAAGCACGCGCCACCACCAGACCGTGCGTCGGCCGTGGGGCAGCTACACGATTCTCGAGGACGAGAACGACTGCAAGGTCAAGCGCCTCACGGTCAAGCCCGGCCAGGTGCTGAGCCTGCAACTGCACCACCGCCGCAGCGAGCACTGGACCGTCGTCCAGGGCACGGCCAAGGTGCGCGTCGGCGACAAGGAATTCCTGCTCGAACGCAACGAGTCCTGCTACATCCCGGTCGAGACCCTGCACCGTCTGGAGAACCCGACCGACGCCGACATTCACTTGATCGAGGTGCAGTGCGGCGACTACTTCGGCGAGGACGACATCGTCCGTCTCGAGGACAAGTACGGCCGCGTGCCGATGGCGACGCCTTGAGCCCGCTTTTGCCGCGCAAAAAAACCGGTGCCCCGCATACGACGCCGGTTTGCGGACGTTGTTTTCCCTTTTCGTTGTTTGAATTCGAGACGAACTGCCCAACTGCGTCACAATTTGACGCGGCGAAATTGCCTATTTCGTCACGTTTTTGATATTCTTCGTAATGTAATTTTTTGTCGTTGGCGTGGCTGGCGATCGTTTGGCATGTGCAGCGCAGGCTGCTGCGTGCAGCGGATTTCAGGTCATCCTGAAAGATCGTGCTGCAATGGCACGAATGTTGCCTAAATGCTGCGGCTCGGTCGCGAAAAATGTGAAGCCCCTTCGCAAAGCATTAGGTGCCGCGGCTGTGGGTTGATCTTGGGCAGGCTTGTAGGGTGGCAGCATGTTGTCGATGGAATTCGCGCGACGCGCTGTCGCCGATAGTGGGGATGTATTTCGTTGTCCTGTCGTCGTGACACCCATTCCAGCCGGTGAAGCGGCCGGCAAAGTCCGTCGCGCGGCGGCGAGCGCTCGCTGGCCGCGCGAATTTTCTCGAAACCGGATCGGCAAGCTGTTCTGCGGCTTGGCGAGCGCGGCGTTGAAGTTCAATACAGAGGTATCCATGGTCAACAGAGTCAGTGTGCGACGGGTGTGGGCAACGGTGGCGTTGGCTGCGTTGGCTTTGGTATCGCCGGCCGTCATGGCGAACTTCGCCTACACCGCCAATCCCACGACGGGCGGTACTGCCAGCCCTTCAGTCGCCGGTTCCATCTACTGGATGGACTGGAGCGGAATATCCCTGCCGGCGTCGGGCAGCAGTCAGAATGCCAGCTTCACGCTCGCCGACGGCTCGGTACTCAGTCTGACCATCACGCGCGGGGGGACGACCCCGGCGACCTTCGCGCCGACGCCGCCGCCGAGCTGGAGTGGCGCGGCGATAGGCAACGTCGGCTACTGTTTTCCCACCTGCGGGAGCCAGACCGGCGCGCCCAACGTCGTGCTGTATACGACATCGAGCATGGGCACCACTGGCGGCAACCCCAATACGCTTTCGTTCACACTCAGCGACATCACCCTGACCAATCCCGCCGGCAATCCGGTGGCGAACTATCAGGTGGTGATGGCCGACGGTGAGAGCACCGATACCGGTGACGCCTCCGGTGCCAACTGGACGTACACCACGACAGGCGGCAACTGGGCCCAGGTCGACTATGTGGCATCCACATCCGGCGGAAACAACGGCGCCACGCTGACCTTGAGCGGGCAGACTGCCGTGCAGTCGGCGACTACCAGTGGCAATGGGCCGTCGTGGATCGTCGCCACCGCCAGCCCTGGCACCGTCAGCGGCAACAGCAATTTCCAGATTACCGCGACGACGACTTCACAGTCGAAGCAAGGCATCTTGCTCGGCATACGTCTGGGTCAGGTGAACCTGACCAAGAACATCACCGCTCGCGCCAATCCCGCCGACCAGTTCACCTACAACATCATCAACGCAGCCGGTACGTCGGTTGGTCAAGGCACCGGCTCGTGCGCCGCCGTGGGCCCCTGCACGACGACCGGGGCGACTACCGGCAATCAAACCACGATCAGCGCGTCGGTTGCGCCGGGCAATACCGTCAAGCTGAGCGAGACGATGGCGAGCGGCAGTGCATCGTCGCTCGGTGCCTACACGTCCACGATCGCCTGTACCAACAGCAACAGCGGCTCGAGTACGGTTCTTCCGAACGGAACCTACAACCCGAGCAGTCCGCCGACGATCACGTTGCAAAGCCAGAGCGACAGAATCAACTGCACGATTACGAACAACGCGGCTACCTTGTCGGTGGCGAAGAGCGCGCCGACGATCGCCAACGTAAGCGGCAACACGTATACGGCGAAATACACCGTGACCGTCGCAAACACGGGTACGGTGGCGGGAACGTATACGCTGCAGGACACGCCGGGGTTCCCGATCGGAGTGACGCTGAATAGTTGGACGGTGACGACGACGGGCGGGACGGTGAACAGCCCGTTACCCGCCGTGGCGAACAACACTGCCGCCCAGATCAGCGCATCGAATGTGTCGATCGCGAAGAGCGCGACGCATACCTACACGGTGACGATCAACTTCACCACGAGTTCGTCGGTACCGGCATCGTCGCTGACCTGCAGCGCTACCGGCATTGCGGGCAGTGGCGCGTTCAATGCGGCGACCGTCACCTCGGGCGGCAACAGTACAAGTGCCTACGGTTGCGGCACCCTGCCGGGCACCACGGCCATCGTGGTGTCGAAGGGCACTCCGGCGATCACCGCGACGGGGACAAACACGTATTCCGCAGTGTACGCCGTAAAGGTATTGAACACCGGTAACGCGACAGGCCAGTACACGCTGACGGATACGCCGGGGTTCCCGAGCGGAGTGACGTTCAACAGCTGGACGGTGACCACGACGGGTGGAACGGTCAACGGAAGTCTGGCAGCGGCGCCGACGAACAATTCTGCAAGCCGGATCAGCGGCAACAATGTATCGATAGTGGCCGGTGCGACGCACACCTATATGGTGACGATCAACTACACGATGAGCCCGTCCGTACCGGCTCCATCGCTGGTGTGCAGCGGCAGTGCGGGCAGTGGTGCGTACAACGCGGTGACGGCCACGCCGAGCACGGGCACGGCGGCAACCGCGAACGGTTGCGGCACGTTGACGGGCGTGCCAAGCCTGACGGTGGCAAAGGGGGTGCCCACGATTACGAACACGGGCGGGAATACCTACTCCGCGACCTACACGCTGACGGTGTCGAACACGGGAGGCGCTGCAGGGTCGTACACGCTGACGGACACGCCGGGATTCCCGGCGACCGGCGTAACGCTCACCAACTGGACGGTGACGACGACGAACGGAACGTTGAACAGCCCGGTCCCGGCCGTGGCGAACAACACGGCAGCCCAGATCAGCGCGTCGAACGTATCGATCGCGGCAGGAACGACGAGTGTGCCGACCACGCATACCTACACGGTGCAGATCAACTACACGATGACTTCGGCGGCATCGGCACTGACCTGCAGCGGGAGTGCCGGCAGCGGTGCGTACAACGCGACGGCAATCACGGGAAGTTCCAGCGCAACCGCGAACAACTGCGGCGCGTTGAACAAGATCGTTGCGGTGACGATCAACAAGACGGTGACCGGTGCACCGGCCGCGGGTGCGCCCGGTGGTTACGCTTTCTCGCTGGTGTGCAACAACGGAACGTACACGGGAACGGTGGCGCTGACTGGCACGGCGACGAACGGTTCGACGACGGTGGATGTGCCGCAAGGAGCAATATGCTCGACGTTGACCGAGACGAGCAAGGCGACCGCGCCGACGAACTACAACTGGGGCACCGAGACGACGGTGCCGCCGGGTACGATCACGACCGGTTCGAGCGGTAGCATCACGAACCCGCTGAGCTTGATCCCCGGCACGCTGACGGTGACGAAGACCATCACCGGCGGTCCGGCGGTGACGAGTGCGATGGCGTTCCCGTTCAACGTGGCGTGCTCGACGCCGGCGGCGACGTATCCCGGCACGGTGAATGTGGCGGCGAACGCGACGACGGGATCGACGACGGTGAGCATCCCGGCGGGATCGACGAACTGCACGATCGCCGAAGGCGCGCGGCCGACGGCACCGACGAACTACACCTGGGGTGCGCCGACGTACACGCAGCCCTCCGCTGCGGCGATGCCTGCGGGCGGCACGGCGAGTGGCACGATCGTCAATCCGCTGACGCGCAACCAGATCGCGGTGACGATCAGCAAGACGGTGACTGGCGCACCGGCGTCGGGTGCGCCGGGCGCGTACGGGTTCTCGCTGACCTGCGACACGGGTACGTACACCGGCACGGTGACCCTGACCGGCACGGCGACGACGGGTTCGACGACGGTGAATGTGCCGCAGGGGGCAACGTGCCCGACCTTGACCGAGACGAGCAAGGCGACCGCGCCGACGAACTACACCTGGGGCACGGCAACGACGACAGCGCCGGTGGGCACGATTGCAGCCGGGTCGAGCGGCAGCATGACCAATCCGCTGACGCGCAACCAGATCGCGGTGACGATCAGCAAGACGGTGACCGGCGCACCGGCGTCGGGTGCGCCGGGCGCGTACGGGTTCTCGCTGACCTGCGACACGGGTACGTACACCGGCACGGTGACCCTGGCCGGCACGGCGACGACGGGTTCGACGACGGTGAATGTGCCGCAGGGGGCAACGTGCCCGACCTTGACCGAGACAAGCAAGGCAGCCGCTCCGACGGGCTACAGCTGGGGCACGGCCACCACTGTACCGCCGACGGGCACGATCGCCGCGGGATCGAGCGGCACGATTACCAATCCGCTGAACTTACCGGCGGACATCACGGTAACGAAGACGGTAAAGACGGTGAACGGCGCCCCGGCGACGACGTCGACGGTGGTAAGCGCCGGCGACACGATCGTGTACACGCTGACCTACAAGAACAGCGGCGGTACGGCGGGTGTGGGCACGGCGTATGAAGTGGTACCGCAGCATACGCAGCTTACTGCAATCGATACGACGGCCGGCTCGACTGCGTGCGGTTTGGCTGCTCCGGCAGGTACTGCGTGCAGGATCGATACAGTGTCGCCAATCGCGGCCAACAATGGCACGGCGAGCGTGGACGTAACGGTGGTCGTGGCCAGCCCGCTGGCGTCGGGAACGACGAGCATCTTCAACCTGGCTTCGACGACGTTGCCGCCGAGCTGCACGGCGAACGGCATATGCACGACTCCGCCGAGCGGCCCGAGTTGCACCGCGCCGGACAGCTGCACGAACAACCCGGTGACGCAACCGGCGGTGACGGTGGTGAAGAGTGTGGATGCGAGCACGCCGAACCCGATCGTTGCGAACCAGGATGCGGTGTTCGACCTGACGGTGACGAACACGGTGGCAGGGACGACGCAGGCGGCGGGGTACAGCTTCTATGAAGTGGTGCCGCAGAACACGACGTTCACGGCGCTGACGAACGGCACGACGGACTGCGCGCTGCCGGCGGCGGCGGGGACCTTGTGCACGATCGTGGTGACGAACCCGGTGGTGGCGGGTGCGCCGCAGGTGTTGAAGGCGACGTTCCACACGGTAAGTCCGCTGGCGG